>DASYXA010000108.1:0-24152 GCA_035935465.1 Candidatus Limnocylindria bacterium
GCGCCGCGGTCGGCGCGGGCGGTGGCGGCGCGGCCGGACGCGGCGGCGGCGCTTGGACGTCGGATGCCACCGCGGCCGCACCGGCGTCGGCCGTGTCAAAGGTCGCGAGCAGCGCGCCGATCGGCACGGTGTCGCCTTCCTTCACCTTCACGTCCTTCAGCGTGCCGGCGACCGGAGACGGGATCTCGGTATTGACCTTGTCGGTCTGGACCTCGACGAGCAGGTCGTACTTCTCGACCTTCTCGCCGGGCTGCTTCAGCCACTTCCCGATGGTCCCCTCGGTGACGGACTCGCCCAGCTTGGGCATCTTGAGCTCGAAGACACTCATGGTCGATCAATCTCCCGGCTGCGCCGGGAGAACGCCCCGGCGGGATGTGTTCGCTCCTCGCGGCGAAGCCGCTCGTCGCTCACCGCTAGTACCTCGCCAATTCGCGCATCTTGGTAGCGATATTGTCCGCGTTCGGCAGGAACGCGTCTTCCTGGACCGCGTTGAACGGCGTCGCCGGCGACTCGGGCCCGGCCAGCCGCATCACCGGGGCATCCAGCGAATCGAACGCCTCCTCGGCGATCATCGCGCAGATCTCGGCCCCCGCGCCGAACAGCCGGTTGTCCTCGTACACCACCAAACACTTCCCGGTCTTCCGGGCTTCCCGGAGGATCGTGCCCGAGTCGAGCGGGCGGAGGCTCCGTACGTCGACGACGTTCACCGAGAGACCCTCGCCGGCCAGGGTCCGGGCCGCCTCGAGGCAGCGATGGAGCATGAGCCCGTACGCGTACACGGTGATGTCGGTGCCCTCGCGCTTCACGTCCGCCGGGCCGAGCGGGATCGTGAACTCGCCCTCCGGGACCTCGCCCCTGACCGCGCGGTACGTCGCCTTGTGCTCGAGGAAGATGACCGGGTCGGGATCGCGGATCGCCGACCGGAGCATGCCGGTGAGGTCCCTGGGCGTGCTCGGCACGACCACCTTCAGCCCGGGCACGTGCGCGTAGAACGCCTCGAGCGACTGCGAGTGGTAGAGCGCGCCGTGGACACCCGCGCCCCAGGGCATCCGGATGACGAGCGGGACGTTCCACTGGCCGTTCGAGCGGTAACGGATCCGGGCCGCCTCGTCGACGATCTGCTCGAACGCGGGCGTGCTGAAGTCGGCGAACTGCATCTCGGCGATGGGGATGAGCCCCGCGATGGCCGCGCCGATCGCGACGCCGACGATGGCCGACTCCGCGAGCGGCATGTCGATGACCCGGTCGGGCCCGAACTCCTCGATGAACCCATCGGTGACCCGGAACACGCCACCACGCACACCGACGTCCTCGCCAAGGATGATGACCCGCTCGTCCCGCCGGAACTCGTCGCGCAGCGTGTCGTGGACCGCCTGGACGTTGCTCTTCTCGGTCACCGCTCCAGCCTACAAGCGCAGATCGGGGAGATCGCGTGGCCGGCGCTCGCGCATGATCGCGTACGCGGCCTCGACGATCTGCTCCCGGTTCGGCTTCGCGAAGTAATCGCCGTCGACGCCCACCGGCGCCCGGTGCTCGGCCGCGGTCAGCGTGCGCGGCGCGGCGTCGAGGTGCTGGAAGCCGCCCTGCGCCTCGAGGGCCTCGCGGAGGATGTACGCGGACGCGCCGCCCGGCACGTCCTCGTCCACGACGAGGAGCGCGTTGGTCTTCTTGAGCGACTCCGCGATCGCGCCCCTGAGGTCGAATGGATTGAGCGTCTGGACGTCGATGATCTCCGCGTCGATCCCGAGCTCGCTCAGGATGGCCGCGGCCTCGATCGCGATCCGGACGAGCGCGCCGTACGTCACGATCGTGAGATCGCCGCCGGCGCGAACGGTCTCCGGCACCCCGAGCGGCAGGCGGAAGTCGCCGAGGTTGTCGGGGACGCGCTCCTTGAGCCGGTAGCCGTTCAGCACCTCGACGACGAGCGCGGGGTTGTCACCGCGGAAGAACGTGTTGTAGAAGCCCGCCGCTTGGACCATGTTCCGCGGCACCGCGACATAGACACCGCGCAGCGCGTTCAGCACGACGGACATCGGCGAGCCGGTGTGCCAGATCCCCTGGAGTCGGTGACCCTTCGTCCGGATGATGACCGGAGCCTTCTGCCCGCCGGCGGTCCGATAGTGGAGCGGCGCGAGGTCGTCGCTCGCCAGCTCGAGCGCATAGAGCAGGTAATCGACGTACTGGATGTCGACGATGGGCCGGAGCCCGCGGAGCGCGGCGCCGATACCCTGGCCGAGGATCGTCGCCTCGCGGATGCCGGTGTCGGTGAACCGGCGGTCCCCGTACTTGGCCTGCAGACCCTCGAACACGAGGTTCACGTCGCCGAGCCGGCCGACGTCCTCCCCCAGCACGAAGAGTCGGGGGTCCCGTGCGAAGGCGAGGTCGAAGTTGCGGAGCAGCACCAGGCGGCCATCGATGGTCTCCGAGCGATCGGAGTACTCCGCCGCGATCGGGGTCACCTTCAGGGGTGAGTCGGCCGAGCGGCTATAGAGGAAGGCGCCGTAGCGCTCCGCGTTGCGTTCGGCGTATCCCTTCGCGAAGGCCCGCAGCGCGCCCGACGCCGCGCCTTCGCGCCCGCGCAGCGAGTAGACCGCGCGGCGCACCGCCGACTGCACGGCGCGCCGGCTGATCTCGAGCGGATCCGCGAGCTCGGCGACGACCTCGGCCAGCCGCACATCGGGCGACTCCTGCTGCGCGCGCTCGATGAGCCCGCGCGCGCGGTCCAGCTCGGCCTTGATCGGCGCCTGGTAGGCCTCGTGCGCCGCGACGCGCGCCGACTCGACGGTCTTCCGGTCCTCGTCCTCGAACGCGTCGAGCTCCGCCGCAGAGCTGACCTTGTCGGCGATCATCCACTCGCGCATCTTCGTGATCGGGTCACCCGATGTCTCGAACGCGAGCCGCTCCGTGGTCTTGTAGCGCTCGTGCGAGCCGCTCGTCGAGTGACCCTGCGGCTGGGTCATCTCCGTGACGTGGATGAGCGCGGGGATCTGCTCGCTGCGGACGAGGCCGGCGATCTCCGCATAGGTGTCCACGAGCCCCGGGTAATCCCAGCCCTTCACCACACGGATCTCGAACCCGGCCGTGCCGGGGCCACGCTGGAAGCCCGCGAGCGCCGCGGAGATGGAGCTCTTCGTCGTCTGCAGCTCGTTCGGCACGGAGATCCCGTAGCCGTCGTCCCAGACCGAGACGAGGAGCGGGACCTGCAGCACGCCGGCCGCGTTCATCGTCTCCCAGAACAGCCCTTCGCTCGTTCCGGCATTGCCGATCGTGGCGAACGTGATCTCGTCGCCGCTCGCGGAGAAGCCGGGCGCGGCGGCGCGCAACGCCGGGTCGGCCCGGTAGAGCTTCGACGCGTACGCGAGGCCGAGCGAGCGGGGCATGTGCGCGGCGACCGGCGAGAGGTCGGCTGCGGACTGCACCGCGTCGGCCAGCCGTTTCCAGCGACCGTCGGCCTCGAGGGTCCGCGTCGCGAAGTGACTCACCATCTGCCGGCCGGCCGATGCGGGGTCGGCCTCGATGTCGGTGTTCGTGTAGAGCTGCGCGAAGAACTCGGCGAGATCCGACATGCCGGTCGCGAACATGACGGTCTGGTCGCGGTAGTAGCCCGACCGCCAATCACCCGGCCGGAACGCTCTGGCCAGCGCGAGCTGCGCGACCTCCTTGCCGTCACCGAAGATCCCGAACGGCGCCTTCCCCGTGAGCACCTCGCGCCGGCCGGACACGCTCGCGACACGCGAGCGGAACGCGAGCCGGTAGTCGGACACGATCTCCGCTGGGCTGAGGCGCGGCTGGGACGAGACGGCGGCGCGGCTACCGCTCTTGATGTGCCACTCCGGACACCATGGTACGAGCGCCACCCTCCGCGCGTTCGACGCGTTCGAGGAACGCGATCAGCGTGGCGGCGAACGCATCGGGCTGCTCGGCCATCACCAGATGTCCGGCCCGTTCGATCACCTGGATCTCCGCGTCCGGGTAGGTCCGCTGCAGCGCTTCGCGATGGGACGCCGGGAGGATCGCATCCTCGCGGCCCCAGACGACGAGCACCGGATCGCGGCGCTCGCCCGCGCGCGCGAGCCACGCCTCGCGCAGCGGCGCGCGCACCCCGCGGATCGTCGCGACGGCCCGCATCACGCGCAGGGTCTCGGGATACGTGAAGCGGTAGCGCGCGTTCTCGGTGTAGAGATGTGCCGGGACGCGCGATCGGTCGTAGAAGCAGGACTCGAGTACCAGCCGACCCGCGGCGGCCGGCCGCGGCAGCCAGGCGGCAAGTCCGAGGAACGGCAGCGACAGCACGCGGAGGACGGCGGGGACGTCCTGCCCGAAGCCGCCCGGCGCGACGAGCGTGAGCGAGCGCCACGGCTCCGGGTGGACGACCGAGGTGATGGCGCTGACGGCGCCGCCGAGCGAGTGGCCGACGAGATGTGTGCGGCCGAGGTCGAGCGCCAGCCGCAGGCCGGCGACGACCTCCGGGTAGAACGGATCACGCGGGTCGAAGTAGCGCGCGTCACGGACGCGCGTGCTCTCGCCGAAGCCCGGCAGGTCGAACGCGACGGCCCGCCGCCCGGATGCCGCGACGCGCTCGATCGTCTCGGTCCAGTTCTCGGCCCACCCGCCCACGCCGTGGACGAACAGCACGCTTTCGGGCCCGGCACCGTCCTCGATGACGCGGAGGCGTGAGCCGGCGACCTCGATCGTCGTCGTGCGCATTTCCCCATAATGCGCTGGTGCTCTTCTACTACCTCTGCACCACGGGCGAGGCGCTGCACCGCCGGGCCTACCCGCAGGGCGCGCAGTCCAAGGACGCCGACGTGTTCAAGTGGGTCACGATGTTCTCGGCCTCGCCCGCCGTGTGCCAGCGCCAGCACGACGGCGTGCACGCCTGGCGGCCCGACGAGGGCGGCGACGAGGAGCGCGTCGTGCGCTCGTTCGCGGTGCTGCAGTGGGACCGCGAGGGCTTCGAGAGCGACCGGCCGCGGCCCGAGGTCGGCGACAAGCTCGAGTCGCGCTGGGGCCCGGCACTCGTCCTCGAGCGGAGCGACGATCCGACGACGGGCACCTACTTCCTCCTGAAGCTCTTCCCGCACGGCTATCGGGGCAAGCACGAGGAGATCGGGCGCAAGCGCACCGACGTCGACGCGAGGCGGCTCGTCCCCGCCTAGCGCGCGTGATCGCGGTGCGCGACGTGGTGGGCGTGCTCGTGCGCGTCCTCCGGAGCGCGCGGCGGGTAGAAGAGCCCCGCGACGTAGAACTTCGTCGGCGACTGCGCGTACGCGGACACGAGGATGTGGACGTCGTACGTCTCGAACAGCGGCCGGCCCCAGGTCTCCCGGAATCTCGTCGCCCACTGCTGGCCGTGCCGTTCGCGCGATGCGCGGGCCATCTCGTGGAGCTCCCAGTCGAGCACCGGCAGCTCGTGCGGCCCGGTGCAGTCGTCGCTGTCGCACCTGAACCGGATGCGGAGCGGCAGCTGCAGGATGTCCGACTCGTGGATCGCGGGACGGATGAAGCCGGCGGTCGCGGCGCCGTCGCGCGCCAGGGCCTGCATCGACTCGAGCGATCCACGGAGGTGCGGCCGCACGAACGGCCAGCGCAAGCGCCAGCCGTCCCTCGGATCGATGTACGAGGTCGCGGTGATCAGGCCGGTCACGTTGCGAGACTCCGGACGCACGTCGCGGTCGGCGGGCGTCGTACGGACGTGGATCCAGGACCAGCGCAGGATCGGCGGGTCGGTGTCGGCGCCGTTCCACGGGAACGGTGACAGGCGTTCGAGCCGTCCGCTCTCGCGGTCCACGCCGATGACCCCCGGTCGCTCCACGGGGAACGAATCCGCGGCGAGCGTCTTGGCAAGGACCAGCATGTCCCGCTCGGCCGCGGAGTCCTCCATCGCCACGCCCTGAGAATAGGTGGCGATGCTGCGCGAGGGCCTCGGCACGGAGTTCCCGTCGGCGAAGCGCGCGCTCGGCTACCTGATGGCCGCGCTGCGCGAGCCGCGGGTCGCGAGCGAGGCACCGCCGTGGGCCGCGGTCTCCGCGTTCGGCGCGACCTGGGTCGTGATCACGATCGGCGCCGTCCTCGCGGCCGGACTCCGCATGACCGGTCAACGCGATCCGGCGTCCTGGGTATCCGGCGCCTTCGCCATCGCCGGGTACGCCGCGGCGATCGCCGTCGCGCTCCGCTCGGGCGGGCGGCGCGGACTGGCGTGGTACCTCGGCATCGTCGTGATCCGGATCGCGGTCCAGGTCGGCTCGGCGCTGCCCGGCTTCCTCACGTTCTGCGAGCGGAGCGGCGACTGCGCGCCACTGCGGCTCGTCGTTCCGTACGTCTACCTCGCCGCGGGCTTCGCGGCGTGCATCCCCGCGATCGTCCTCGTCCGCAGCGGACCGCCGCGCGCGAACGCACTGCTGAACGGCGCGGGCGCGCTGTCCCTGCTCGGTGCCCTGACCGCTCCGGTGTTCCTCCTCGCGGCCCCGCAGGACCCCGTCTCAGCCGGCGCGCTGGACCTGGGCCTCACCGGCGGTGCCGCCTTCGGGGCGGGCGTCGTCATGCGCCTCCGATCGCCGCGCCGGCTGCCGGCCGTCGCGCTCGCCGGCGCGCTCGCCGTGACCTGGCTCCTGTTGACCGGGCCGTTCATCGTCTCCATGGTCCGGGATGGCGGCGGGTCCCAGCCCGCGGCGGTGTACATCTCCGGCATGACGCAGGGTCTCGCGCTCGCGATCGGCTGGCTGGCGGCCGACGCGGGTCAGCGTGCTCGGACGACCGCCGCGGCCTGATGCAGGTGGACCGCCGCGTGAAGACCGATGAACAGGATCCATCCGCGCGCGGTCAGCGGACCGAGCTCGTCGTGGGCGAACGCCGGTCCACCCGCGGCGAGGACGCGCGCGGCCGCGATGCGCTGCTCCGCGGCATGGATCGCGCCGAGCAGCTCGTCCCGCGTGGCCGCGGGACGGCCCGGCTCGCCGTACGGCACGCGGACATCCGCCGGGATACGGCCGAGCGCGAGCGACCGTGCGATCGCGTGTGCCGCCTCGTCCATCTGCAAGGCGTGACCGGCGATCTCGACGATCGACCAGGGCTCGAGGCCGGCGATCCGGTGCAGCGCGACCTCGTCGAGCGACGAGACGCCGAGCCGCAGCCCGGTCAGCGCGTCGCGCACCGCGCCGGCGATCTCGTCCATCGAGTGGGCATCGGCGACCGAACCGAGCGTCGCGCCCGCCTTGACCTGGTCGAGGACCGTCGCCGCGGAGAAGCCCGCCGGTGGCACGCTGCCTACGATGACAGGGTGCCGACCGAATGACAGAGCACGAGCGAGGAGCGGCTCCGCCGCGACGAGCGAGTCCCGCCAGCCCTGAGCACGCGGCCGGGTCGGGAGGCGAGGGCCGACCGACCGGGCTGCTTGAGCGGGAGCTCACCCTCGCGCGCGAGCATCCGCGCGGCACGGAGCAGCGGACGCTCGCGCCGTACCGCGCGGCGCTGAACGACGTCGCGGCCTATGCCGCGCTCCCCGTGAGCGACCGCGACGCGATCGTGCGCTGGGCGGCCATCCGCTGCGCGGTGCGCGATCGCTTCGGCGTGGACCGCGACCGGGCGAACCTCGCCGAGCCGCTCATCCCCGCGGCCGACCTCCGCGCGCACGTGCTCGCGGGCGAGATCCGCGCTTCGGGGCGCGAGGTCGAGGACGACGGCGGCGATCTGCTCGGGCTCGTGGCGCGGATCCGCGGCTAGGCCGGCACCGTCTCGCGCAGCGGTACCAGCAGCTCGAGCGTCGCGTCCATCTCGTCCTCGGTGTTGAAGTAGTGGGGCGAGAGGCGCACGAGCCCGGGCCGGAAGTCGGCGATGCAGCCCTTCGCGCGGAGCGCGTCGACGACCGCCGAGGGATCGGGATGCCGGAGGGTGACGATCGGCGTGCGCCGCTCCGCGTCGCGCACGCAGCCGAGCCGCCAGCCTTGGGCGAGCGCGCCATCGACCAGCCGCTGGGACAGGGCCATGTGGCGCTCGCGCACGGTGTCGACACCGACCTCCTCCAGCAGCGCGATGCCCGCGCGCGCCGTGTACGCGGCGGCGACCGCCGGCGTGCCGTACTCGAACCGCCGCGCGGTCGGCGAGAGGTCGATGTGCTGGACGTCGAACGTGAACGGATCGCGCATCGCCCACCAGCCGAGGGCGGATGGCTTCGCGGCCGGGATCCGGTCACGACGCGCGTAGAGGAACGCCATGCCTGGACCACCCATGAGCCACTTCAGCGTCCCGCCGACGAGGAAGTCGACCTCCGAGGCGTGCACGTCGAAGGCGAAGGCGCCGATGGACTGATACGCGTCGACCACGAGGGCCGCGCCTCGGCGGTGACAGATCTCGGCGAGCGCGCGCACGTCCTGGATGTAGCCGCTGGTGTAGTAGACGTGTCCGGTGCAGACGAGCGCGGTGCGTTCGTCGACCGCGCGCTCGAACAGCTCGAGCGGGACCGTGGCGCCATCGGGGCTGTGGACGAACTCGACCTCGACGCCGGCGTTCGCCAGCGCGAGCCAGGTGTGACCGTCGGTCGGGAAGTCGATGTCGGCGACGACGACCTTGTTCCGCGTCGAGTAGTCGAAGGACGATGCGATCGTCACCAGCGCCGCGGACACGGCCGGCTCGAGCGCGACCTCGTCCACGTCGGCGCCGAGCAGGCGCGCGAAGTCCGCGCGCAGGAGGTCGAGCTCGCCGACCCAGTGCTGGTACCACGCGCGCCCGCCGAGCTCGGTCCAGGTCCGCGTGTACTCGGCGAGCGCCGCGGCGCCGCGCCGCGGCAGTGGCGTGAGCGAGCAGTTGTTCAGGTAGATGGATCGCTCGGTGATCGGGAATTCCGCGCGCCACGCGCGGACGTCACCAGCCGACGGCATAGCTCTCCTTGCGCGGATCGGCGCCACCCTCGAGCGCGCCGTTCTCGAGGCGCCGCACGGCACAGACGCTCGCGCTCGCCGGGGTGAACGCCGGCATGTCGCGGATGATGTGACCGAGCCGGGCCAGGCCGTCGCGCACGTCGCGCGCGACGCGCGCCTCCACGTTCAGCACCCCCGGTTCGTACGCGTGCGGGAAGAACGTCCACGGAAAGCTCCGCGAGATGACCCGCGGCGCCTCGATCGCGGCCTGGGTGTTCATCCCGAAGTCGACGATGTTGCACACGACCTGGACCATCGCCTGTGACTGGGCGTCCTCGCCCGGGCAGCCGAACGGCATGAACGCGCGGCCGTCCTTCATCAGCAGGCCCGGGTTCGGGGTGAGCCGCGGCCGCTTGCGGGGCGCGATCGCGGAGGGATGGCCCGGCGTGGTCCACAGCTGCGCACCGCGCGTCGAGACGATCATGCCGAGGCCGGGGATGAGCGGAGCGCCGAGCCCTGGGTCCGACGGCGTCGCCGAGAACGCGTTGCCCTCGCTGTCCATCGCCGCGACGTAGGACGTGTCGGGCGCGCCGACACCCGCTGCGAGTCGGGGCACGTAGCCCGCGGGGCCCGAGCGGCCCTCGTAGGTCCATGGATCGCCGGGCAGCGGCAGCTCGGGCCAGGCGCGGTCGTCACGGATGAGCGTCCGACGCTCGTCGGCGTACGCCTTGTTCAGCAGGCCACGGATCGGGACGTCGATCTGGTCGGGATCGCCGAAGAACCCTTCGCGGTCCGCGCAGGCCAGCTTCATCGCCTCGGTGTACCGGTGGAGGAACGGCAGCGAGCCGGGGCCGCTCGACGCGATGTCGTAGCCCTCGAGGAGGTTGAGGGTCATCGGCACGAGCGGGCCCTGCGACCACGGGCCGCAGGCGTACACGTCGATGCCGCGGTAGGTCGTGTGGACGGGTGGCTCGATCGAGACCCGATAGGACGCGAGGTCCTCCGCGGAGAGCGCGCCACCCTCGTGCTGCATGTGCGCGACGATCTCGCGCGCGATGTCACCGGTGTAGATCGCGTCACGCGCGGCCATGATCGCGACGGCCCGGCCACGCGACGCGTGCGCCGCCTCGATGCCCACCAGCCGCCGGAAGAGGTCGCCGAGCTCGCGCTGCACCAGGATCTCCCCCACCTGCGGCGGCCGGCCGTCCGGGAGGAACACCCTGGCGCTCGTCGGCCACTGCCGGAGCCGCTCCTCGAGCATCGCGATCGACCGCGCGAGGCGCGGGTACACCGGGAACCCGTCGCATAGCTCGATCGCCGGCGCGAGCACCTCGGCGAGCGAGAGCCGCCCATGCCGGGCGAGCGCGGTCAGCCAGGCGTCGCACGCCGCCGGCGTGACGGACCTGGGCGTGCCGACCGGCATGTCATCGCCGTACCTCGCGCGGTAGCCGTCGAGATCGAGCGACGCGGGCCACCTCCCGAGACCGTCGATGCTCTCCGGCCCGGCCATACCCGGCCGGTACACGATGATCGGCGCGACGCCACCGAAGTCCGTCAGGTGGCGCTCGACGACGTTCAGCGCGATGCCCGCGGCCACGCCCGCGTCGATGGCGCTGCCGCCGCGCGGGAACATCCGCAGCCCGGCGAGCGAGGCCAGGTAGTGGCACGTGCTCACCATGTGCTTCGCGCCGAGGACGGCGGGCCGACCTTCAGTGATCGCGAGGGGCGGCGCGGTGTTCTCGACCGCGGGCTGTCGCATCCGCCGCACGATACCGCGAACAGGCGCGGGCTAGGCTTTCGTCATGCACCTGTACGCCCATCGGGTCGAGCCGTTCGACAACGGGATGTACATCCTGGCCGACGATCGGGGCGACGCGCTGCTCATCGACCCGTCGCAGGGCGAGCGCCAGGCGATGGCCACGATCCGCAGCCACGGCCTCCGGCTGATCGAGATCCTGAACACGCACGGCCACCAGGACCACGTGTTCGACAACGCGAAGGTCCAGGAGCAGACCCGGGCACGCATCGCGATCCACGAGGCCGATGGCTACCGGCTCGATCCGGCGACGCGGCCGCCAAGCCAGCTCCAGCCTCCGCGGAGCGTGGCCGATGACCGCATCGCGGAAGGCCCGCTCACGTATGTGCGCGACCTCGAGGTGCACGCGATCCACACTCCGGGCCACACCGAGGGCTCGGTGTGCTTCTACCTGCCCAGAGAGGCGGTGCTGTTCAGCGGCGACCTGCTCTTCGCGGGCACCGTCGGCCGCATCGACCTGCCGGGCGGCGATGCCGGGCAGATGGAGGCGAGCCTGGCACGCGTCGCGACGCTTCCGCCCGAGACCCGGGTGTTCCCTGGGCATGGCCCGGCGACGACGATCCGCGGCGAGCTGCACTGGCTCCGCGGCTTCCGCTTCCCCGGCTAATCCGTGCAACGCCGTCGACCGTATCGCTGGGTGATGAACGTCGTCGCCATCGCCGTCGCGTCCGCCGTGCTCATCGCCGCATGCGGTGGCGCGGGCTCCGGGCCGGCGGCGCCCACGCAGACGCCCGTCGCCAAAGCGTCAGCCGCGAATACGCCATACTCGCCGCCGGTGCCGGCGGCCACCTCGGACATGTCCGGTCGCTATGGCGATTCCTACGGCTACAGCACCCCCGAGCCGAAGTCCGGACCGGCCGGTCCGCTGCAGCTGGTGGCGAGCGCCAAGCTCGGGACCGTGCTCGCCGCGGGCAACGGGATGACCCTCTACACGAACCGGAACGACACCTCGACGGCGAGCGCCTGTACCGGCGCCTGCGCCTCGATCTGGCCGCCGCTCCGCACGACGACCGGCACGCCCGCCGCGCCCAGCGGGCTCAAGGGCACGCTCGGCACGATCACCTGGTCCGACGGCACGGTGCAGGTCGTGCTGAACGGGATGCCGCTGTACCGCTACACGGGCGACGCCACGTCGGGCGACGCGAACGGCGACGGCATCGACGGCATCTGGGCGGCCGCGAAGAACTAGTCCGCGACCCCCAGCACGTTGAACCCGTTGTCCGCGAAGATCGTGGCTCCGGTCACGCACCGCGACAGCTCGCTCCCGAGGAACACCGCCACGTTCCCGACCTCGTCCTGGGTGATGTTGCGCCGAAGCGGCGACTTCACCTCCATGAGGTCGCGCGCGGCGGAGATGCCTTTCACCGCGCTGCCGGCGAGCGTCTTCAACGGGCCAGCCGAGATCGCGTTCACCCGGATGTTCGACGGGCCCAGGTCGGCCGCGAGGTAGCGCGTGGCGGCCTCGAGGACGGCCTTGGCCATGGCCATCGAGTTGTAGCTCGGTACGACGCGATCGACCGCGTTGAACGTGAGCGACAGCACCGATCCGCCGCCGGCCCTCTCGAACAGCGGGAGCGCCGCTTTGCTGATCGCGATGAGCGAGAACGCGCTCACGTCGATCGCGAGCTTGAGCCCGTCGCGCGAGATCTCGTGGAACCGACCCCGCAGGTCCTCGACGGCCGCGAAGGCCATGGAGTGGACGAGGATGTCGGCCGTGCCCCACCGCTCGCCGATCCTGGCGAAGAATGCGTCGATCTCGTCCTGTTTGGTGACGTCGCAGGGCAGGATCGGCATGCGCTCGTGGCCGGGCAGGGTGGCGACGAGCTTCTCCACGTTCTCGCGGAGGCGCTCCGTCGCGTAGTTGAACGCGAGGTCCGCACCTTCGCGCTGGAACGCCGTCGCGATGCCCCAGGCGATGCTGCGTTGGTTGCCGACGCCCATGACGATGGCTCTCTTCCCGTCGAGCAGGCCCACGCGCCACCTCCCCGCCTCTCGGCGTTGGTCCATGATGGCGGGATGCGCCTTCACGTGCACGAGTTCGGTCCGAGTGCCGGGCGTACCGTGGTCGCGCTGCACGGCGTCACCGGCCTGGCCCAGGTCTTCCGCCGGCTTGCGCACCGGATGCCCGGGTTCCGGCTCGTCGCGCCAGATCTGCGGGGCCATGGCGAGTCGGGCAAGGAGCCGCCGTGGGACCTCTCGGTGCATCTGCGGGACATCCGCGAGACGCTCGATGCGATGGGGATCTCGCGCGCCCCGTTCATCGGCTACAGCTTCGGTGGCCGGCTCGCCGTCGAGATGCTCGCCGCGGAGCGCTCGCGGATCGAAAAGCTCGTGCTGCTCGAGCCGGCCCTCCAGATGCAGATCGCCCACGTGGTCGCCCGCACCGACGAGCTGCTCGCGGACACGTCATGGGCATCGGTGGAAGATGCGATCGCCGCGCGGCTGCCCACGGCGCGGTACGCGCCGCGGGAGCATTTCGAGATCTGGTCGGAGGCGCTGGTCGCCCGACCCGATGGACGGCTGCGGTTGCCCTTCTCGCGGGCGGCGGCGATCGCGATCCTCGGCGAGCTCAGCACCCCGCCGCCGCCGTTCGCCTCGCTGCGCCTTCCGACCCTGCTGATCGTCGGCGCGGAGTCCCAGCTGGTGACGCCGAAGCAGATCGAGCGCTACGCCTACGACCTCGGCGACTTCCTCGAGGTCAAGACCGTGCGCGCGGGACATCAGCTCATCGGCGACGCCGCCGACGACGTCGCCGCGGCGGTCAACACCTTCCTCGCCCACTAGGGCAGCGCTCGCGTTCGGGAGCGCCGGCGGAGTGATGCCGTCAGCGCGGGAGCGGTGCCATCGCGCTCGGCCAGCGCCGCAGCCGCGCGTCCGGCCCGTCATGCGTCGCGATCGCCTCGCACGCGATGTGGAACGCCTTGACGATGAGATCGAGCGGCAGCGACGGCGTCGCGGTGCCGGTGGTCATCTCGGGGGTCCCGGGCACGTGCAGGTAGGTCGTCGGTAGCCGCAGGCCGCGCTCCTTCGCGTAGCGCAGCGCTCCGTACAGCGTCGCGTTGCTCACGTACGCGCCGCCGTCCCAGGACACGAGCGCCGGGATGCCCGCGGCGTTGACCGCCTGCGCGATGGCGCGCACCGGCGCGGTCGCGAGCAGCGCGTCGGGACCGGCGGCGTCGCCGTCGGACCGCTCCGCTGAGAGCGCGCGATCCGCGTTGTCGGCCTGCCACGGGACGTCGCCGATCGCGTGGGCGATCGCTTCGACGCTGATCGCCGGGCGGCCGAACGACAGCCCGCCGATCACGAGGCCGTCGGCCGGCTCGCGCCCGAGCTCGCGAGCGATCGTGGCGACGGACGCCTGCCAGACGACCGGCAGGCGCAGCGCATCGATGCGCGCCGGCCCGGCGGTCGCACCCTGGAGCTGCTGCGCGGCCTCCCACGACGGGTTGACGCCGCGGCCCGCGAACGGCTCGAAGCCGGTGAGGAGGATCCGCACGCGGCGAGTCTGCGCCACGGGCGATACTGCCGCGCGTGGGCGCGCTCGACCGCGATCCGGTGGCCGACCTCCTGCGCGGCGTCCCGTTCTTCGCGGGGCTGGACCGCATCGACCTCGCCCGGCTCCTCGGGGCGCTCGAGGAGGTCCGCGAGACGACGGGCGACGTGATCTCCGCCGAGGGCTCGGAGGCGGACGCGCTCTATCTGGTGCAGCAGGGCCGCCTTGCGATCAGCGTCCGCGCGCCGGACGGCGAGATCGTCCTGCGCGAAGTCGCCGCGCCGGGGCACTTCGGCGAGCTCGGCCTGCTCCTTGCGCGGCGCACCGCGACCTCGCGCGCGCTGACCGACGTCGTGCTGTGGCGCTTGCCGCGCACGCGGTTCGAGGCGCTCGTGCGCGACCGCCCGCAGATCGGGCTCGCGGTCGCGGCCGCGCTCGCGGACGCGGTCGATCGCCGGTCGCGCGAATACGCGGGCGCGCCCGCGCCGGAGCGCGTCACCGAAGACCGCCCCCAAAGCACGCGGCCCGGCGCGCGACGGACGACGCGCACGCTCGGCGCCGTCGGCGCCGTCGCGCTGCCGCTGCTCCTCTGGAACGCGAGCCCGCCGAGCGGACTCGAGCCTGTCGGCTGGCGGGTCGTGCTGCTGCTCCTCGGAGCCGCGATCGCCTGGCTCGCGGAGCCGGTACCCGACTTCGCGGTCGCGCTCGGGCTCGCGACGGCGTGGGGTGCGACCGGGCTCGTGTCGCTGCCGGTCGCGTTCAGCGGATTCGCGAGCTCGTCGTGGCTGCTCGCACTCGGTGCGCTCGCGCTCGCGGCCGCGATGGCCCGCACGGGATTGCTGTTCCGCACCGCACTCGTGCTGCTGCGCGTATTCCCGGCCACGGCCACGGGCCAGCTGTTCGCACTGCTCTTCGGCGGGGTGCTCGTCACGCCCCTCGTCCCGCTGTCCGTCGCGCGCGTCGCCGCGATCATGCCCGTCGCGAGCGAGATCGGGCAGTCGCTCGGTTACGCGCCGCGCAGCAACGGCAGCGCGCGGCTCGCGTTCGCCGGCCTCGTCGGCTACTGGTACTTCTCGAGCATCTTCCTCACCGGGCTCGCGACGAACTTCTTCGTCGTGCAGCTGCTCGCGCCCGCTGAGCGCGCACGCTTCTCCTGGCTCGGCTGGCTCGGCGCGGCCGCGCCGGTCGGGATCCTCTGCCTCGTCGGCGCTGCGGCGGCGCTGCTCGTCCTGTTCCGCCCCGAGCGCGCGGCAACGCGCATCCCGGATGCGACCCGCAGGCAGCAGCAGATCCTCGGCCCGCTCTCGCGCGGCGAGCGCAGCGCGATCCTCGCCGCCGGGCTGCTGCTCGCCGGCCTCATCGCCCAGCCGCTCCTGAAGGTCGAGCCCGCGTGGCTCGCGATCCTCGCCCTGGTCGTCGTGACCGCGGGCGCGCTCGATCGTGAGCGCTTCCGGTCAGGCATCGACTGGGGCTTCCTCATGCTGTTCGGCGCGCTCCTCGGGTCGGGCAACGTCATGCAGGCCACCCACGTCGACACGTGGGTCGCCGCGGGCCTCGTCGAGCGCACCGCGGCGCTCGGCGATCCGGGCCTCGTGCTCATCGCGATCGCGGCCGCGACGATCCTCATCCGGTTCGTGCTGCCGAGCCGGCCGACGATGCTCCTGCTCGCGCTCGCGGTCGTGCCGGCGGCGCCCCAGCTCGGCATCTCGCCGTGGCTCGCGGGTCTGGGCGTGCTGCTCGCCGCGAACATCTGGATCCTTCCCTATCAGGGTCTGGAGTACCTCATCGCGCGCGAGGCGACCGGCGGCGAGGCGTTCGACGACCGTCAGGGAACCCGCCTGGGCGCGGCGCTCACGGCCGTCCGGTTCATCGCGATCGCGGCGAGCGTCCCGGCCTGGAAGCTGATGGGCCTGCTGGGCTAGCGGCGGCGCGCGCCGGCGCGCTTGGCGCCGACGACATCGGCGACGCGGTCGCCTCCCACCGGGTACGCGTCACGTGCGCGGATCCCCGCGAGCGAGCGCCCCCGCTGCGGCCCGAGGTCCCACGCGATCGGCGCCATGACGACGGCCCGCCGACGATCGGTGCCGGCCGCGGCGTCGACCAGCGTGTCGCCGGGGTCGACGCAGGCGGCCCGCGGACGCCAGCTCATGGAGGGCCGACGTCGTCGCGCCGGATGCGCATCAGGTGCTCCGGGTCGGGCTCGTCCGGTACGACCACGTCGCGGAGGAACTCGAAGCCGGCCTTCGCGTACGCGCGGATGGCGCTCGTGTTCTTCACCGACGGGCCGATGACGCATTCGTCGACGTCGTAGCGACCGAACACGACGTCCCGCATGAACGCCCGGAGCAGCACCGGCCCGAGACCTTTGCCGACCCTGTCGGGCTCGCCGATGAACAGATCGATGCCCGCGGCCGAGGCATCGAGGGCGAGCGCGGTGCCGTACTCGTCGTGGTCGTCGATCCGGTAGCACTGGATGAAGCCGATCGGCCGGCCCTGCTGGCGGATGAAGAAGATCTCGGTGTCGAGATCGTCGCCGGCGATCCGGCGACGATACTTCTCGAGCTCGTCGTCGGGATACGTCTCGCGCGGCGGATCCGCCCACCAGCGGCGCACGTGCGGCTCGAGGAGCCACGTCCGGATCAGCGGGAGATCCGCCTGCGTGAGCGCGGGGAAGTCGAACTCAGGCTCGGGCGTGCTCGGCGTACTCAGCGAGGCCGAGGCGCTCGAGCGTCTCGGGCGTCGGAACGCCGTCGTCGGTCCAACCGCGGCTCCGGTAGTAGGCCCGGACCTGCGCGGCGACGTCGGCGGCATCGAGCCGCACGCGCGACAGGACGCCGGACACGTGCGGCTTCATGACCTGCTCGGGAAGCGTGTCGTCGGCGGCGCCGAATCCCTCGCGGTTGTTGAACAGCCGGGCCATCGTCAGCGAGAGCTCGCCGATGTCCGCGAGCGCGGCGGGATCGAGGTCCCATCCGGTGACCGCGTTCAAGATGTCGGTGAGCTTCGGATCGTCGTAGCGGAGGAAGAAGCACATCCCGACCGTGTTCTTCGCCGACCGCGAAGGCAGGTTCGAGTTCATGTGGTCGCCCCCGGTCGGGCTCGTCGCGTAGCTGATCCGGACCTGCTTCCCGTACTCGGTGCGCTGCCGCGGATCGTGCATCGCGAGCTCCTGCCCGCGCACGGCGGTGAGGTGCTCCGCGCCACCCAGCGTCCGCGCGGCACGCACGGAGCCCTCGGCGAGCGTGTCGCCGAGCCCGCGCCGGTGCGCCACCGCGTCCGCCGCCACGAGGACCGCCTTGCCGTTGCCGAACTCCACCGGCTGCCCATCCAGCTCCGCGTCCGGGAGCAGCCCCCGGGCGCGGAGGTCCATGACCCACGCGACCGTCGCCCCGAGGGAGATCGTGTCCAGACCGAGGGCGTTGCACCGCTCGTTCGTCTTCGACAGGAGCACGAGGTCATCCACGCCGCAGTCCGCGCCGAGCGCGGCGACCGATTCGTACTCGATGCCTCCGTACTTCGGGTCGATCCGGTACGGCTGCTCCAGCTTCACGACCTTCTTGCACCGGACGGAGCAGGCCCAGCAGGCCTCCATCTTCACCCGGTAGCCCTTCTCGACGAGCGCCTCGGCGCTGATCAGAGCGGCGCCCTCGAACGGTCCGCCGTTGTAGTTGCGGACGGCCATACCGCCGACCCGGGTGTAGCCGTCGAGGCCCATGCCGGTGCCGAAGTTGTGGAACGCCCAGTGGTTCTCCTGGAGCGTGTCGGCGACCCAGCGGCCGATCTCCTTCACCTTCGCGGCGTCGTGGAGCGGCACGCTGCGCGAGCCCTTCACGACGATCGCCTTGAGCTTCTTGCTGCCCATGACCGCGCCGAGCCCCGCGCGCCCGGCGATGTCCTTGTAGTCGTTGACGATGCCCGCGATGCGAACGAGGTTCTCTCCCGCGGGCCCGATCTCGCACACCCGTGCGAGCCGCTCGCCGACCTCGGCCTTGAGCGTCTCCTCGGTGTCCATGATCTCGAGGCCCCACACGTGCGCCGCGTCGCGGATCTCGACCTGGTCGTCCTTGATCCAGAGGTACACCGGCGTCGGCGAGGCGCCGGTGACGACGATCGCGTCCCAGCCGCAGCGCTTCAGCTCCGCGCCCCAGAATCCGCCGACCTCGGCCTCGCCGAACCCGCCGGTGAGCGGCGACTTGGCGCCGACGGCGTGCCGCGACGCGCCCGAGAGGGGCGTCCCGGTGAGCACGCCCATCGCGAACACGAGGATGTTCTCCGGGCCGAGGGGCTCGGCGCCCGCAGGCAGCTCCGTGAGGAGGTAGTGCGCGATGAGCGCGCGCCCGCCCGGGTGCTTGCGGAAGGTCGCCTCAGCCATCTCCTCGACGGACGTGGTCCCCGCGGTCAGGTCGACCCGGAGGACCTTGCCCCAGCTGCCGTAGCGCTCGCTCATGCGCGTCCGATTATCGTCGAACGGACGTGAGCGAGTATGACCTGGTGTGCGATGTCTGCGCGATCGCGGTCGAGCCGCGCGACGCGGTCGTGACCTGGGTGACCGACGAACAGGGTGAGCGCGACTTCACGCTCGCCCACCTCGCCTGCGCGCGTCCGGGGGCGACGCAGCGGAAGGAGGTCCGCCACCTCATCGCGCCGAACACCTTCCTCGAGTTCGTGACCGAGCGGTTCGGCAAGACGCAAGGGGACCCCGAGCCGCTGCGCACGATCGTCTGGGCGCTCGCGCCGTTCGTCATGCGCCACGACAACCCGTCGGAGATGGACGCACTGCGCGCTGCCTCGTTCGGCGCGGAGCCCGGGGTCAAGTTCGGAACGGTCGCCGGGGCCGGCATGCCGGCGAAGGCCAAGGACGAGGGCGGAAAGTAGCGAGAAGAGTCCTCGGCGGAGCGGCCGTAGGCCGCGGTCGTGACTAGTTGTCGTCGATCCGGCGTCCGCGCCAGTAGCGCACGTTCCCATCGCGCCGGTAGCGCGGCGCGCTCAGGCCCATCGTGAGGTAGTACGCCGCGCCGCCGAACAGGAGTGGGAGCACCGTGTCGCTGAACGGCAGCCGCTGCCAGAAGCCGATCGTCTCGCCGAGCGCGGCCGCGGCGATCACGATGACGAAGCGCAGCCACGCCCGCCGCTCGCGGTCGATCACGCGCGGTCCTTCAGCAGGAACGTGGCCTCGCGGGCCCACTCCCCGCACTGCGCGAGCTCGTCGCGCGACACGAGGTTCGCCCGCACCGCGAGCTTCAGCTCGTCGCGCAGCGTGGTCTGCAGCATCTCCGGACCGTCGGTGTTGAAGCTGAAGTGCACCTTGTGCTTGCGGAACACGGCGATGAACTCGCGCAGCTCGTCGAGATCGCGCACCACCTTGGTGTCGAGGTTGGAGGATGGGCAGATCTCCAGATGGATTCCCCGTTCGGCGAGCCGCTTGCACAGCGCCGGGTCCTGCGCGGCGTGGATCCCGTGGCCGATGCGATCGGGCTCGAGATGCGTCAGCACCTCGTCGACCGACTGCGAGTCCTCGTCCTCACCGGCGTGGACCGTGATGCCGAGACCCGCCCGCCTCGCCTTCTTGAACAGCGCGGCGTAGTCGGCGTAACGGAAGTCGGGGTTCTTCGGCCCCGCGATGTCGATCGCCAGCACCCCGCGCTTGCGGTACTGGATCGCCTTGTCCACCACGATCGAGTTCATCCGGTGGTCGAAGGTGCGGTCGAGGCAGAAGATGAGTCCGGCCTTCACCGGATATTCGAGGGCCGCGCGATCGAGGCCGCGGATCGAGGCCATGATGATGTGGTCGAGGTCCTGCTCGCCGCCGCGGTTGCGCTTCAGCGGGTTGTAGCGGAGCTCGAGCGTGGTGATGTTGGCCTTGCGGTACGCGCCGCCGATGACCGCGTAGACGGACTGCTCCACCGCGATCGGGCTCGACTGGATGAGCTCGGTCCAGTGGTAGAGCTCGAGGAAGTCCGCGAACGACTTCCGGCGCTTCGGGTGCACGGTGATGAGATCGACGAACTCCCAGTAGTCCTTCGTCGGGAGACGGATGCCCTGGGCGTGCGCGATGCCCCACATGGCGGCCGGGTCGACGGCGCCGCCGAGATGGACGTGGAGCTCGGTGAGCTCGTCTCCGAGGGGGTGCGGCACCTATTCCTGTTTGCGAGCCAAGGCTCGCAAATTGCTCACGGCTGGTGGATTCGCTCGGCCCGGCAACGCCGTGCCTCGCTCAACTGCCCTGCTCTCGGCTGGTCGGTGGCCGGCGCACGCGGCGGCGGCGCCGCGGCCGCGAGGGCTTGCCCTCCGGGTGGGCGTGCCAGATCGCGTGGCCGTCGTCATCGGCGGAGCAGACCTGGAGCAGCCGATCCCAGACCTCGGCGCGGCGGAGCTCCTGCTCCGCGGTCGCGCGGTCGATCGCCCGCTCGAGCATCACGTCGCAGTCGTACGGCGAGCCGACGAGGCTCCAGCCGTTCTCGGTGAGGAGGTCGACCAAGCGCGCGATCTCCGTCAGCTTCTGCGGGGTGTCGGAGACGAACTCGCGGAGCCAGCCGGAGTAGCTGCGTTTGCCGCGGTCGGCGCGGTCCAGCTCGTCACGCACGGTCCCGAAGACGTGGATGAGGATGTACGACGGACCGGCCATCGTCACGATGTTACCCGCGCTCTTCGACGAAGCGGTAGCCCCCGTCCGAATCCTTGGCGATCACGACGAGGGCGCCGTTCTTGAAGCCGCTCTGGCCCTTCAGGTCCTTGCAGAACAGGTGTAGGTGCTCGTGCTCCGGCGGCACGCACATGCACTTCTCAGCCTGGATCTCCGCGTCGAAGCGGCGCGCGCCGATACGCAAGTGCACCGGGGCACCAGGCTCGGGGAACAGCTTCCACGCATCCTTCGTGATGAGGATCCGGCCCTTGCGGACATCTTCGGAGCTGAGACGGTGGCGGTAGGTGCTACGAGAAACGCTCATTCGGTAGGTCTATTTTCGCACATCGCGGGGACGCTGTGTCGGCTCTTCCGGCTACGCCCCCGAAGCGCCCAAGCTGGCGCTCGGATCATCCAAAAACCGCATCAAATGCACCACCGGAACGTCCGAGCCCGCCGCCCGGAGCCCGGCCGCGACCTGGAGGATGCAGCCGGGATTCGCCGACACCACGACGTCCGGGCCGGTCGCGAGGATCGCGGCGACCTTCTGCCGCTGGAGCGCGGTGGCGACCTCGGGATGCGTGAGGTTGTAGATCCCGGCGCTCCCGCAGCACCGCTCCGCGTCGGCGATCGGCACGACGGTCACATTCGGCATCGCGGCGAGGAGCGCGCGCGGCTCACGCCGGATCCGCTGCCCGTGCGCGAGGTGGCAGGCGTCCTGATACACGACGCGGATCGGGCGCGGCGGGCTCGCCTCCACCGCGTCCGGCGGCACGACCTGCGACGCGTCGCGCACCCGTCCGCTGAACGCGCGCGCGCGGTCGGCCCACGCGCCGTCGTCCGCGAGCAGCTCGCCGTACGCCTTGAGCTGGGCGCCGCACCCGGCGGCGTTCACGACGATCGGCCCGGTCAGGCCCGAGAAGGCGTCGATGTTCAGTCGCGCGAGCTCGCGTGCGGTGTCGCCGTCCCCCGCATGCGCGTGGAGCGCGCCGCAGCAGGTCTGCTCCTGGCACGCGCTCACGCGCCTGCCCGCCCGTTCGAGCATCCGGACCGTCGCGCGCTCGGTCTCGCCGAACGCGGTGCGCATGATGCAGCCGGCGAAGAACGCGGTGTCCGCGCCTTCACGCTCGACCGGCGCATACGGGACGCCCTCGGCCTTCATCGCGAGCGACTCCATCGTGCGCAACCGCTTCGGCAGGAGCCGGCTCGCCCGGATGGCGCGCTGCGCGCCGCTGCGCACGAACAGGTCGAGCAGCCGGGTCGCGACCCGCAGCCGGCTCTGATCCACGATCGTCGCGAGCCCGATGCGGCGTAGCGCGCCGGCGACGCGGCGCGGGCGTTCACGCCGGCGGAGATCCTCGCGCGCGCCCTCCATGATCCGGCCGAACGGGACACCCGACGGGCACGCGGTCTCGCACGCGCGGCATACCAGACACGCCTCGAGGTGCCCGGCCACGCCCGCATCGACCGGCAGATCCGACGACACGAGCTGGCGGATGAGCTGGATCCGCCCGCGCGGCGAGTCGGCCTCGTCGTTCAGCACGCGGTACGTCGGGCAGTCGTTGAGACAGAGCCCGCACGAGATGCAGGTGGCGAGGTCGTCCGCGCGAACGTGCGACGACAGGATGATGGGCGCGGTCTGGATGGAGATGGGCCCTACGATACCGGCACCGAATGGCCCTTCAGACGCGTAACGCCATCGCCGAGCGGCTCCGCGCGGCGCTGCCCGCCGAGCGGGTCATCGACGATCCCGCCACCCTCGAGCCGTACGCCTACGACGCCTCGTTCTGGTCGCTGCGGATGCGGCGCCGGCCCGACGTCGTGGTCGTACCGGAAACGACGGCCGAGGTCGTGGCGACCATGCGCATCGCGAACGAGACCGGCACGCCGATCGTGCCGCGCGGCGCGGGCACCGGCCAGACCGGCGGGGCGGTCGCCGCCCGCGGCGGGATCGTCGTGTCGTTCGCGCGGATGCGGAAGATCCTCGAGATCGACCGGCCGAACCTCCAGGCCGTCGTCGAGCCGGGCCTCGTGTTCGCCGACCTGCAGCTCGCCCTCGGCGACAAGGGGCTGTTCTTCCCGCCGGATCCGGGCAGTGGCCGTGCCTGCACCCTCGGCGGGATGGTCGCGAACAACGCCAGCGGCCCGCACGCCGTCCGGTGGGGCACCACGTCGGCGTACGTGCTCGGGGCCGAGGTCGTGCTCGCCGACGGCTCCGTCATCGTCACCGGGGGCGAGCGCAGCAGGGCCCTGAAGTCGTCCAGCGGCATCGACCTCACGAAGCTGTTCGTCGGATCCGAGGGGACGCTCGGGATCCTCACCCGCCTCCGGCTGCGCGTGCAGCCCAAGCCCGCGGCCCGCGCGGTCTGCCTTGCCGCGTACGCGAGCGTGGACGACACCGTCCTCTCCCTCGATGACCTGTTCGCCGCGGGCATCCTCCCCTCGACCGCCGAGCTGCTCGACCGCAGCGCGGTCCAGGCGATCCAGGCCTACCGGCCCGAGCTCGGGCTGCCCGACGGCGAGGCGGTGCTGTTCGTCGAGGTGGAGGGCACGCCGGACTACGTCGCGTCGGCGGTCCGCTATGTCGACGGGATCGTGAAGCGCCGGGCCACCGTCACGCGATTCGCCGAGGTGGAGGCGGAGATCCAGCAGCTCTGGGCCGCGCGCAGCGGGATGGCTGCGGCGTCGGCACTGATGCACCCCGACAAGCACCGCATCTTCGCGGGCGAGGATCTCGCCGTTCCGCTGTCCGAGATCCCGCGGACGATCCGCTCCGCGCGGGAGATCGCGGCGGAGCTCGGGATAGCCGTCATCTTCTACGGGCACTTCGGGGACGGGAACGTGCACTCGGCGATCCTCATCGACCCCGCGAACGCCGACGAGGTGAAGCGCGCGGACGAGCTGGCCGACCGCCTGCACCGGCTCGCGGTCGCCCTCGGCGGGACGGTGACCGGCGAGCACGGCACCGGCGCCGTCCGGCAGCAGTACATGCGCCTGGAGCACGGCTCGGCGCTCGATGTGATGAAGCGGGTCAAGGACACGTTCGATCCGAAGGGGATCCTCAACCCGGGGAAGATCTACGGAACCTGATCGGTCCGGTCGTCGTTCACTCACCATGCGCGCGCTGTTGATCGCCGTCCTGGTCCTCACGGCGTGCGTACGGGTCGGGTCGAGCTCAGGCATCCGCGGGACGATCCTCGCCGGACCGGCCTGCCCAGGTCCGGCACGCCTGGACAGCCCGTGCCCCGACCGGCCGGTCGCCATGACGGTCGAGGTCGCGAGCGGCACGACGGTGGCAGCCACGTTCACGAGCGATGCCGCGGGTACGTTCAGCGTGTCCGTGTCACCGGGCAGCTACACGCTGCG
>DASYXA010000109.1:0-2196 GCA_035935465.1 Candidatus Limnocylindria bacterium
CGGCCGCGTCCGCCGCAGGCGCTCGCTCACCGCGGCCTCCGGCCGCGTCCGCCGCAGGCGCGTTCCCCTTGCGTTTCCGTTCCGTGCGGGATGACCACCAGTAGAGGCCGCCGAAGATGGAGAGCGGCAGGACGAACTCGATGAGGAACTCATCGACGAACGTCCCGTGCAGCAGGATCAACGGCGTCATGGTGTCACGGTGAACGTGTAGTCGGCCGTGTCGCCGGGGCCGCCGATCGAGATCCGGATCGTCCAGGTACCGGCGGCGAGGGCCGGGATGTCGATCAGGTACCGGCCCGCGCCCTGCTCCTTCGCGGTGAACGATCCGCCACCCGCGGCGGGCTGGCCGTCCTTCGCCACGACGGTGCCGCTGACCGCGCGGCCGGTCGCCGGCTGCCCGTTGGCGAGCGCGATGACGCTGAGCTCGATCGGCGCGCCCGCGGCCGGCAGCGTCGGGTCGGGGAAGACCACCAGGCTGAACGACGTCGTGGTCAGCGCCGCGGCGGTGGCCCCCTGTCCGGCCGCCGGGCTGATCGGCACGGTGAACAGCGTCGTCAGGTCGTCCTTGCCGCTGAGCCGCACGATCGCCTGCACGTGCCAGGTCCCGTACATCGCGGTCGGGCTTCCGATGGCCACGTACTCGCCGGGCGCGCGCTCGGTGGCGACGAGCTCGGCCTCGCCCATGTCGTGCTCGACCATCGTGAACCGGAGCGCGACCTTCTCGGCGCCCGTCACGGGCTGCAGGCCCTGATGCACCCGCAGCACGAATCGGTTCCGGCCGGGGATCGTGGTCGGCACCACGAGCTCGATGCGGTAGGCGTCGACGTGGTGCGTCCGATCGAACGCCGCGCCGCTCGGCTGCGCCGGCGGAGCCAGGGCGGTGAGGACGCCGGCCGCGACGAACACGCCGGCGAGCAGCGCGGCCTCGACGATCGTGCCCCGGATCAATCCGGCGCGTTCGGCACGGGGACCGTAGCGGAGGAGGTTCAGCGAGGCGACCGCGAGGATGACGGTGACGAGCAGGATCTTCGCCAGGAGCGCGATCCCGTACGGCGTCTCCCAGAGATCCTGGATCAGCACGAGCCGGTCGACCGCCTGGAGCAGGCCCGCGGTGACGAGCAGGCCGACCGACGTGAGCGCGACCAGCGAGAAGCGCCAGACGGTCGCGCGGAGCGGTGGCCCCGAGCGCTGCCCGGGGAGCAGGTGGATCCACAGGAGCGAGACGACCCCGCCGCTCCAGGCGGAGATCGAGAGCACGTGGACGAGGTCGAGGGCCATGTCCTTCACGTTGCCGAGCGCCGTCGCGTGGGACACGAGCGTCGCGGTGAGCGCGGCGCCGATCGCCGCGCCGGCGATCGCGTACCGGCGGGTCCGATCGGCGAGCCCCGGCGCGAGCGCGGCGACGACCGCGAGCCCGGCGAGGAGGCGGAGGCTGAGCAGCAGCTCGAGCCGCGGTGGCAGCCGGTCGCCCTGCGCGAGCACGAGGGCCGCCGTGCCGAGCGCGATCGCGCCCCCACCGATGGCGAACAGCTGCCGCTCGCGGCGCCGCTCCACCGGCCCCTCGGCCGCGTGCACGATCAGCCCGAACAGCGCGCAGCCGAGCGCCAGCGCGATCCCCGCGTACGAGACCGTCCGCCCGGCCACCTCGAGCGGCGTCGGTGGTGGCGTCGCGTCCGGTATGTCCGGCAGCGACGGGAGCGGGCCGGTGCCGACGACGAAGGCGAAGCTGCCCTTCGAGTCGTGACCGTCGACCGCCGAGAGCGTGGTCCAGGCGACGGTGTAGCCGCCGTCACCCATCGGCCGGAGCGCGACCTTCAACCCGTTCGGCTCGCCGGACGCGGCTGCCGGGCCGAGGTCCCAGCGCGTCCCGTGTTCGTCGAGCACCTGGATCTCGCTGCGCGCCGCGTCGGGTGGCTCGCTGAACGAGATGCGCACCTCCGTCGGCGGCTTCACCAGCCGCGCGTCGGCGGCCGGGTTCGACCGGACGTAGTTCGCGTGCGCGCTCGCGATGCCGGGGAAGGACAGCGCGCCGGCGATGGCCAGCGCGACGGCGGACCCCGCGAGGATGAGCCGCCTCACCGACGCCTCAGCGCAGGGACGAGCGACGCGATTGAGAGCACGACTGCCAGCGCGCCGAGCGCGATCGCGAGGTCGACCTTGGTATCCGCGTCGGCCAGCCTTCTCGCGAGGTCGGCC
>DASYXA010000110.1:0-39986 GCA_035935465.1 Candidatus Limnocylindria bacterium
CTGCCGCAGAGTCCCGATCACCGTCCTGGACGGAGCGCGAGGGCCGGACACTAGTCGCAACGGCTTGAACCGAATAGCGGCTGACCGGCCTCCCCGCGAGAGTCAGCGGAAGTCTGACTCACGGGAACGAGCTATATCAGCGGTCGGACTGCGCTGAATGATGAGAAGGAGCCGCCCCGTCGGGGCGGCTCCTTCGTGTGTTCCTCGGTGAAGCTATGAGCGCTTGCGGGTGGCCTTCTTCCTGCGGGTCGTCTTGCGCGCCGTCGACGTCTTCGGCTTTTTGCGGGCACCGGTGCTCTTGCGGGCAGTCGTCTTCTTCCGCCCGGCGCTCTTGCGGCCGGTGCTCTTCCGCGCGGTGGTCCTCTTCCGCCCGGTCGTCTTCTTCGTGGTGTTGCGGCCGGTCGTCTTGCGGCCGGTCGTCTTGCGGGCCGTCGTCTTCTTCCGTCCGCCACCGCCGCGCGTGGTCTTCTTGCGTCCGCCGCCGCTCGTGCCGCTCGATGCGGGCATCGGCGCCGGCGGCGGAGGCGTGCCCGGAAGCGGTGATGGCCAGCTCGATGCCGGCTCCGGCTGGGATCCGGACCACGTGTCGCCGCGATTGCCCTGTTCCATCAAAGACCTCCACCTCGTGTTGCGCTCCGAGACGTGAGGCATACCGCAGTCGTCGCGTCGTCGCAAGCCGATGACGAACGGCGTCGTCATGTTCCGGCACCATCAGCCGCACCCGCGTTCCGCGATCGACGACGGATCGCCGAGCGCGAGCGCGATCTGCGCGCGCTCACCGGTGTCGCCGGTGACGTCGAGCGTGTACGAGCCGCTCGGCATCGGCGTCCCGAGCGTGCCGGTGTACACGCCGTACCGATCGGTGACCACGCGGAACGCGTAGTGCTGGCCCTGCCCGTCGACCGTGACGGCGACGCTGTTTTGCGGCCGGAAGCCGTAGGCGAACCAGATCCGCAGGCCGTCGGTCCGGGCCGCCGAGACGAAGAGGCCCTGCCGGCAGCCGGCCAGCGCGCGGCCGGGCAGCTCGACGATGAACCGCGACAGCGGCTCCTTCAGCGCCAGGTCGATCGCGGTGGCCGGATCCGTCCCCCCGCCCATCCGCTCGAGCATCGCGACGACCCCGGGGATCCCGATCCGGTCCTCGACCACCCGCACCGCCTCGGCCGCGACACCGTACGCGTGACCGCCGTAGTCGCTGTTGTTCTGGAGCCACGACCGCTCGTCGCTGAAGATCGTGAGCACCCCCGGGTCGTTGGCGAGCAGCGACAGGGCCGCCGCGCGATCGATCCCGAACGGATCGCGGCCCTCCACCAGGGTCGCGAGGCCCTCGTCCAGCCAGGCCGGGACGGCGTCGCCCGACAGCCGGTGGACGGCCACGTGGGCCAGCTCGTGGCGGAAGATCGTCGACGGGCCGGCGGCCAGGACGCTCTCGCCGTTGATCGCGACGGCGTCGATGCCCGCGAGCGTCACCCCGCCGGTCTGGCGGGCCAGGAGCGCAGCCGTGTCGGTGGAGAAGCCGAATTGCTGCTCGAGGGCCGCCGCGAACGAGGCTCGCGAGCTGAACACGAAGATCGAGGGCGGGTCGGCGAACGGCCGGCCGAAGTAGGACTCGACGGCGGCCGCGTCCTGGGTGAGCGTCGCGCCGATCGCGTTCGCGACGGCGATCGGCAGCGAACGCTCCGTCCAGAGCTCGACGGCGCCGCTCGCGGCCCTCCGGAAGTCCGGCCCGAGACGCTGGCGCAGGAGCACCAGCGCGACCTGGCGCTGGAGGACCATGGCGGACGCCCCGCTGCCCGGGGGCGCGAGGCAGAAAGCCGGCGCGTCGGTCGGGGCGAGCTGCGCGCAGGCGTCCTGGCGGCGGGCGATGAGCACGGCCGGGTCGCTCGTCCCGCTCGCGCCCGGGAGCGAGAGGCAGAACGAGGCGAGTGCCGCGGGGTCCTCGCACGGTCGGGCCTGGTCGATGAGCCGGACCGGTGCGGCGTCAGGCGATCGGAACGGTGGGAGCGTCGCGCAGAACGTGAGCGGCGTGTTGCCGCACCCGGCCGCGGGGCTCGCTGGAGCGGGCTGGCGGGGCACGACCCCGAGGAGCAGCGCCGCCGCGACGCCGGCGGCGGCGAGGATCGCGGCGAGCCGCGTGCGGCTCAGGTCTGCCGCTCAGCGAGAAGGTACCCGCCGACCCCGATGAGCACGACCGGCACGAGGTATGGCTCGGCCGCCGGCGGGATCAGCGACGCCCCGGTGACCAAGCGGCCGGCCGCGACGGCGCCGAGCAGCAGCGCGGGGACGAGCGGCCAGCGCCGCTGCGGCGCGAGCGCGAACGCGACGACGAAGCCCAGCGCGATCACGCCGACGAATGCCGGCGCGGCGGACTCGGGGCGGATCGCGATCCACGTCGGCAGCAGGAGCGCGACCCCGAACGAGACGAGCGTCACCATCGGGATGAGGTAGACGTATTGCCGGCCGCGCAGGTACGAGATGAGGAACGCGGCGCCCATCGCGATGAACAGGTACGAGGCCGCGTTCGGGACCCCGAGCGGCTGGAGCACGAACGGCACGCCGAGCGCGATGACCACCCGGCCGCCGCGCACGCCGCGCCGGCGCGGCGCGCTCGGCGGGGCAGGCGCCGGGGTCGGCGCCGTCTCGACGACGGCAGGTCGCGCCGGCACGGCCGCGCGCGGACCCGGCGAGCGCGGCCGCGCGAGCTGGAATCGCACCTCCGCGCGGAGCACGCTGGCCTTGATCGGCTTGGTCAGGTAGTTGTCGAAGCCGCTCGCCAGGCCGATGCTGCGGTCCTCAGGGCTCGTGTATCCGCTGAGCGCGACCAGCGGCGCGTCGACGCCCGCGGCGCGCAGCTGCCTCGCGAGCGCGAAGCCATTGAGGTCCGGCAGCCCGATGTCACAGAGGATCAGGTCGAACGCGTCGGCCACCGCCCGCTCGCGTCCCGCGCGACCGGTCGTCTCGGTCGCGACGGTGTGCCCGTCACGACCGAGCGCGTCGCGCAACAGCTCGACGGTCGGCTCGTCGTCTTCGATGACGAGGATCCGCACCGCCCCGAGGCTAGCGGACCGCGCCCTGAGGGAGGGCGCCCGCGGGACCATCCGGACGGTCGCGGAGCGCGAGGAAGACCCGGACGAACCGCTCGTCCCACTGGGTCGCCGCACCGTCGCGGAGTCGGCGGACCGCCTCATCGCGCGCCAGCCCGGCGCGGTACGGCCGATCCGTCACCATCGCGTCCCACGCGTCGGCGACCGCGACGATCCGCGCGCCGATGGGGATCGAATCACCGGCGAGCCCGTCGGGATAGCCGGCGCCGTCCCACCGCTCGTGGTGATGCCGGACGATCGGGACGTAGTGCTCGGTGCTGCGGAGCGGGCCGCAGATCCGCTCGCCCTCGACCGCATGGCCCTTCATGGTCGTGAACTCAGCGGTCGTCAGCGGCCCCGGCTTCAGCAGGATCGCGTCGCGGATCCCGATCTTCCCGACGTCATGCAACACGCCGCCGCGGTAGACGATGTCGAGATCCTCGCCCTCGAGGCCGTGCTCGCGGGCGATCTCCCGCGCGTAGGCGCCCACCCGTTCGGCATGGTGGACCGTGTAGTCGTCGCGTGCCTCCACCGCCCGCGCGATCGCCAGCAGGACGGTCTCGGCGGCATCGAGCCGGCTGTTCAGCAGGCGGTCGCGAAGCAGCACCGTCGTACGGACGAGCAGCTCCTGCGCGTCGAACGGCTTGGTGAGGAAGTCGTCCGCGCCGGCTTGCAGCCCGGCCAGGCGCGTCGCGCGATCCGATCGGGCGGTGATGAGCACCACCGGCACCAGGCGGCGCAGCGGATGGGACTTGATCCGCCGGCACACCTCGAGCCCGTCGACCTTCGGCATCTCGATATCGAGGAGCACGAGATCGGGTTCGGCGGCGTCGATCGCGTCGAGCGCGGCCTGCCCGTCGGCGGCCTCCCGGACCAGGTAGCCGAGCGCGGCCAGGTGGCCTTCCAGGAGCTCGCGATTCGCCTGGACGTCGTCGACGACGAGGATCGATGGCCGCCGCTCCGGCCGGATGACGCTCACCGGGTGGCGAGGTGTCGGGCCCGGGTCACGCCGCGCTCGGGGCGTGCCGGCGCACCGCGTCGCGGAGGGCCAGCGGCGACAACGGCTTGGTCAGGTATTCGTCGAACCCCGCGGCCAGCGCGTGCTCGATCTGCTCGGGCATCGCGAGCGCGCTCGCGGCCAGGATCGGACGCACGACGCCGGCCTTGCGGAGCGCACGGCAGACGGCGTCGCCGGTCATCCCGGGCATCTGGACATCGAGGATGAGCAGGTCGAAGGGCTCGGCGAGCGCGCGGGCATAGGCGCGCGCCCCGTCGTACTCCACGACGACCTCGTGGCCGTCGGTCTCGAGCGCGGCGACGAAGAGCTCGACGTTCATCCGATCGTCCTCAGCGAGCAGCAGCCGCAGGGGGGACCTCCTCTGACGCGGCAACGGCCCCGAGCCAGGCCGCGAGGCGCCGCCGATCGATGGGCTTGGTGAGGTGATCGTCGGCACCCAGCGGCCGGGTGCGGCCAAGATCGTCCTCGACGGTCACGACGAGAACGGGGATCCCGGCCGTCGCCGGGTCGCGCTTCAGCGCCTCCAGCACCCGCTCGCCACGGTCGTCGGGGAGCCGGAGATCGAGCACCACCGCGCGCGGCCTGTCGCGCCGCACGGCCGCCAGCGCGCCGGCGGCCGAGCCGACGACCTCGCTGCGCAGGCCGGCCGCGGCGGCGAGCGCGACGATGAGGTCGGCGTCGGCGTGGACGTCGTCCACGATGAGCAGCCGGTCGCCATCGACGCGTTCGACGCAGACATCGGCCAGCCGGACGGTGAACGTCGTTCCGCCGGTGCCGCTCTGGAACTCGATCGAGCCGCCGTGCAGCTCCACGAGCCGCTTGGTGAGCGCGAGCCCGAGGCCGGTCCCCGGGGCGTCGACGACGCCTTCGTGGATCCGCTCGAAGGTGCCGAAGACCCGGTGCCGCTGCTCGTCGGGGATGCCGATGCCGGTGTCCGCGACGGCCAGCTCGAGATCGGCGCCGCGCGCTGTGGCGGTCAGCGACACCTGTCCACCGCGCGGCGTGAACTTCACCGCGTTCGACAGCAGGTTGTAGAGGATCTGCCGTGCCCGGCCGGGATCCAGGCGGACGACGATGGTCGCGGGCAACGCCGCCTCGAACGCGATGCCGCGCTGCTCGGCCGCGGCCCGGGTGGACGCGACGACCGACTCGGCGAGCGCGGCGAGCCCGACGACCTCCGGCCGCAGCTCGATCCGGCCGGCCTCGACCTTGGCGAGATCGAGGACCTCGTTCAGCAGCTCGAGCAGGTGCCGCCCGGCATCGCGAACGTTCGCGAAGTAGCGCCGCTGCTTCCCGTCGAGGGCCGGGTCGAGCTGCTCGACCAGCAGATCCGAGAACCCGAGGATCGCGTTCAACGGGGTCCGCAGCTCGTGGCTCATGTTCGCCAGGAACTCCGTCTTCACGCGTGTCGCTTCGACGAGCTGCTCATTCGTCGCGGCCAGCTCGGCGAACATCCGCGCGTTCTCGATGACGACGGCAGCGTCATCGGCGATGCGCTGGAGGAGGTCGAGCTCCTCATCGACGAAGGCCGGCTCGCGATCGATGGCGATGCTGAGCGTCCCGATCCGATCCCCCCGGACGTGCATCGGCGCGCTCAGGATCGCCATAGATCTCGCGCCGGGCGTCCCGCCGGGGGCCGGCTCGGTCGACAGGACCGCGCGATCCTGCGCGAAGGCCTCCCCGCTGGCCGCGTCGCCGGGCCGCCGCGGCTCGCCCAAGGTCGGCCGGAGCAGGCCCGCGGTCCCGTCCCAGAGAGCGATCACCGCGCGGCTCGCGCCCATCGCCGCGGCGGCGTCCTCTTCGATCGCGCGCAGCCGGGCCGCGGGATCGATCGTCGCCGACGCCTGCGCCGCTCGGGCGAGGAACTGGCGCAGCTCGGGCTCCCGCCAGGCGCGGCGAAGGAGCGCGGGCGGCGCGAACGCCGCGGCGTAGGCGAGCGCCGCGCCGAGCGCGAGGACCAGGGTGATCGCGCCCGCCGCGGCGGGCGCGACGAGCTGGAGCGCTCCGGCGACGAGGATCGCCGCGCCGAGGGTGAACGACGCGGCCGCGGCGGCGCGCATCCGCTGACGGGCGATCCCGTGCGCCCGGCGCGCCTCGCCGACGAAGCGGACCGCGGCGTAGATGCCGCACCCGCCGAAGTACGCGACCAGATACAGCGTCGCCCACCCGGGCAGCGGCGTCCCGGCGGCGGCGATGACCAGCAGCGCGAGCAGGAAGCCGGCGAGGCCCCCGCGCACGACGATCGGCCGCACGCCGGTGAAATCGTCCGCGAGGCGAAGGAGCAGGTACGGAACGGCCATGATGAGTCCGGTGACCACGAACGTGAGCGCCGCGGGCGGGACGATCTCGAGCGCTGACGCGAGCGCGCCCTCGACCACCCCGACGGCCAGGGCGCCGAAGAGCAACGCCGTGTCGACGTCGCTTCGCCGCCGATGGCGGACCGCCGGAACGGCCACCCCGACGAAGATCGCGACGAAGAGCGCGTCCGTGGCCAGCCGGACGAGCTGCTCCGCGTTCAGGCGGCCGCTCCGGTCCGCCGGGCCGCGACCCCGGACAACCAGCCTGACAGCCGGGCATGGTCGAGCGGTTTGGTCAGGTGGTCGTCCGCGCCGAGCGCGCGCGCGCGCCCGTCGTCGTCCTCGACCGAGACGACCACCACCGGGATCGGCGGGGTCAGCTGCAGGGCGGCGGTGAGGACCGCTTCCCCGCGGCCGTCGGGGAGCCGCAGGTCGAGGACCAGGGCGATCGGGCGGTGGGCGCGGATCGACGCGACCGCCGCGGCGACGGTCCGGACGACCTCGGTCCGCAGACCACTGGCGCCGGCGAGCGCGACGATGAGGTCGGCGTCGCGGCGCTCGTCCTCGACGACGAGGACGCGATCTCCGGCGATCACCACTCCGGACACATCAGGCAGCCTGACGGTGAAGACGGTGCCTTGGTCGACGACGCTGGTGAAGGCGATGGTCCCGCCGTGCAGCTCGACGAGCCGCTTGGTGAGCGCGAGGCCGAGGCCCGTGCCGGAAGCGGCGGAGCGCTCTTCGTTGAGACGCTCGAAGGCACCGAACACCCGGTCGTGGCGGTCGGCAGGGATGCCGATCCCGGTATCCGAGACCACAAGCAGGAGATCCCGGCCATCGAGCCGGAGGTCCAGCCGGACCGTTCCCCCGGCCGGCGTGAATTTCGTCGCGTTCGACAGCAGGTTGAGGAGGTTCTGCCGCACCCGGCCCGGATCGAGCCAGAGCGGGGTCCGATCGGACGCGTCGACCTCGAAGCGCACCCCGCGCGCGACCGCGTCCGGCTCGAGGGCCGCGACCACGGGCTCGAGCAGGGTCCCGAGCGAGGTCAGCTCCGGCCGCAGCTCGACCCGCCCGGCCTCGACCTTGGACAGATCGAGGATGTCGTTCACCAGCGCGAGGAGGTGGTCGCCGGCATCGTGGATGTTGCCGAGATAGCGTTGTTGGCGATCGCTGATCCGCGGGCCGATCTGCTCGTCCAACAGGTCGGAGAAGCCGAGGATCGCGTTGAGCGGTGTCCGCAGCTCGTGGCTCATGTTCGCGACGAACTCGGACTTGGCCTGGCTCGCCGCGGCCAGCTCGGTGTTCGCCGTCGCGAGGGCCGCCCGCTGCACGGCGAGCCGCCGGAATCCTCGGGCGAGGAGCAGCGCGGCGGCGAAGGTGAGGATGAGGAAGGCGGCGGTTAGCGCCATCAGTCCGGCGACCAGCGACGTGACCGCCGCGTCGAGGGCCGCGGGGTCCTTGACCAGCACGATCTGCCACCCGCTCCCATTGGGGACGGCCGCCGTCGCGACGAGCGCGCGCTCGCCGCGGAAGGTGCCGTCGCCGGACTGCTGCGCCCCGCGCAGCGCGGCGGCGACTGTCGGGTCGGTGGACAGGTCGAGCAGCGCCTCGCCGCCGACGCCGCTGCTCCGGGTGATGAGGTGGCCATGCCGATCGACGAGATAGATGTCGTCCGCGGCGCCGCGCAGGAGGGCGAACCAGCCGGCCGCCGCTTCGAGCGCGATCGGCGCCGCGATCACGCCGCGGACCGTGCCGTCGGCGGCGCGCACGATGGTCGCGACCGTGACCGCGGGCGGCCGGCCCTGGAACGCCGTGACGTAGGCCTCCGACACGTAGGGCCGCCCGGCGGAGAGCGCGCCCTGGAAGTAGTCGCGGAACGCGAAGTCCTGGCCGACCAGCTCCTGGGCCGCGGGCTCGGCCGCGAGGAACGTGCCGCGCTCATCGAGCACGAACACGTACAGGACCCCCTTGGGTAGCAGGCCCTTCACCTCGGCGAGCTCCTGGGCGATGAGCGGCCCGTCGCGCCGGGCGACGGCCGCCCGCACCGAGTCATTCGCGGCAGCGGCCGCGAGTCCCGCGCTGATCCGGTCGAGCCGGTCGGCGACGTAGCGGGCGCCCTCGGACGCGCCTCGCTGTTCGGCGGCGCTCCGCTCGGCGTGCAGCTCGCGCCGGGCGTCGCCGATCGTCGCGGCATCGACGACCGCGAGCGGCGCGCCGACGAGGAGCGTCACGAGCGCCGCCGTCCGGAAGTGGGTGCCGACGAGCCGCCCGAGCGCCAGGCGCGCCCGCACGCGGGCGCCGATGCGCCCACTATCCGCACTCACGGTCAAACCGTACTGTTCGTGGCGCACCATGGCAGGTCTACGTCGGTATACCGAACGGTCGCAGCGTCAACGGGCGAGCGGTCCGGGACCCGCGTCCAGGCACGCCGGCCGCGCTGGCCGGTGACCGCTTCGGCGGCGTCAGCGCGTGGGCGAGGCTCGACCGGTGCAGCGTCATGAGCGCAGCCTCGTCTGACCGGCGCCGTGCGCAGCCGGGACGCCGCCTGGCCGATCTCTGGCTCCAGCTCACCCCCCGGCAGCGCCGGGTCCTCGATCTCGTGGCCGCCGGATCGTCGAACAAGGAGATCGCGACCCAGCTCGGCACGAGCGAGCAGGCGGCCAAACAGCACGTGTCGAAGCTCCTGTCACGATTCGGGGTCGAGAGCCGCACCGCCCTCGCGCAGTCGGCGCTCGCGATCCGGATCACCGGACAGCGCGACAGCGACCTGCCCCTCGAGTACCTCTTCGACCTCGCGCCGGTGGCGATGGCCATGACCAGCGGGCCGGATCACGTGTTCCGGGCGATCAACCACGCCTTCAGCGAGCTGTTCGGCGACCGCGAGGGCTGGATCGGCTACCGCCTCAGGGAGCTCCTCACCGAGCCGGAGGCGGCGTTGCTGCCGCTGGTCGATGCCGTCTATCAGTCCGGCGGCGGCGTCCAGCGTGTCGGTGTTCCGGTGCGATTGACCGGCCCGGCTGGCCCGATCCAGCGCTCGCTGACGATCACGGTCGAGCCCACGCGCACGGCGGCCGGCGCCGTCGGCGGACTGGTGTTCTTCGGGATCGACGTGACCGAGGAGGTCCAGCTCCGGGAGCGACTCCAGTCGGCGGAGGCCGAGCGGCAGGCGATCGTCCAGCAGCTCCCCGGGGGGATCGGCCTCGTCGTCCTCCATGCGGATGGGCGGGTGGCCGCGATGACCGGCTCGATCATGGAGCTGATCGGCGGATCCCTGGACCCCGCTGTGCCGCTGGCCAGCCAGACCCCGCGCTACGCGATGCGCTGGGCCGACACCGGCGTGCCATTGGGTCCGGCCGACAGCCCCTCGGTGCGCGCGCTCGCCGGCGAAGAGGTGGCGGCCGACCTCGTCGGCCGCGCCCTGCCCGACGGCCCCGAGTACCGGATGCGGGTCTCGGCGCGGCCGATCCGCGGGGCCCACGGCAAGATCACCGGCGCGGTCATGGTGTTCGAGCGGCTGACGCCCCTTTAGGCCGGCACCAGCCGGACGAACACCTCGTTCGCCACGAACCGGCCGCGATCGGTGAGCGCGACGCGATCGCCGCTGCGCTCGAGGACCCCCGCGGCGTCGAGCCCGCGCAGCGCCGCGTCGACGCGGGCGCGGGCGGGCGCCCCGAAGCGGGCGCCGTACGCGGCGAGGTCGAGGCCCTCGTCCAGACGGAGCGCGAGGATCGCCGTGTCCACCGCGGTGTCGGCGCCGCCCTCCGCGATGCGCCCAGCGCCGCGTTCGATGCGCGCGACGTACGCGAGGAGCCCGCCCGGCTGGCGCGAGCGCAGGCCCGCCAGATGCGAGTGCGCTCCGGCGCCCACGCCGAGCCACTCGCCGTTGCGCCAGTACACGAGGTTGTGCCGGCACTCGGTCCCCGGCCGGGCCCAGTTCGCGATCTCGTAGTGCCGGTAGCCCGCGCCGCGCAGCAGCGCGGCGGCGAGCTCGTACCGGTCGGCCTGCCCATCGTCATCGGGCTGCGCGGCCGCGGCGGCCTCGCGCCAGCGCGCGACGATCGGCCACCCGCCGCCGCCCCAGTTCGCGCCGCCCTCGTCGGGCTCGCGCGCGAGCTCGAGCGGGTACGCGGAGAGGTGATCGGGCCCGAGCGCGAGGGCCGCCTCGAGGTCGGCCTGCCACTCGCCGTCGGGCTCGCCGGGACGCCCGAAGATGAGGTCGAGGCTCACGTCGAGCCCGACGGAGCGCGCGGCCCGGACCGCCGGCGCGATGTCCGCGGCGGTGTGGGTGCGGCCGAGCGACGCGAGCGCGCGCGCGGAGAACGACTGCGCGCCGAGGGAGATGCGGGTCGCGCCGAGCGCGCGCCACGCGTCGAGGCGCGCGCGATCGAGCGTCGCGGGGTTCGCCTCGAAGGTCACCTCCTCCGGCCTGAAGTCGAAGCTCGCGCGGATCGCATCGCCGAGGCTCCGGATCTCATCGGGCTCGAGGAGGCTCGGCGTGCCGCCGCCGAAGAACGCGGTGTCGATGGACGGCCGGCCGAGCGCCGCACCCTCGCGCGCGATCTCGACGCGGAGCGCCGCGAGGTACCGGGCGCGGAGTGGGCTGGTCGCGGGCGCGGTCGCGAAGTCGCAGTAGGGGCAGCGCGACGCGCAGAACGGGATGTGGACGTAGAGCGAGGTCATCGAATGAGCCCCAGGGGGTCGGGGGTCTCGGCATCGGCCGAGAGCTCCGCGGTCCGGCCGAGGTCGACGAGCCAATCGCGGGACTCGTGGACGAACGCGAGCAGGTGCCGCGGCCGCCACTCGGCCTCCGCGACGATGCGTTCCTCGCCGAAGTCCGGCAGCAGCAGCACATACGCGATCCCCCGGTCGACCAGCCGCGCCGCGGAGACGCCGAGCGCGAGCAGCTGCTCCGGACCGCCGAGCACCGCGAGCGCCGATGCCCGCACCGGGGCGACGACCTCCGCGAGCCGCGCGTCGCCGCCGTCGGCCTCGATCGACGCGGCGCGATGGAGCGCGATGCGCGCGCCGGCGGCGTAGCGCCCCTCGAGCAGACCGCGCGACTCGCGCGAGAGGCGCTCCCAGACCCGCGCGCCGTCGTCCAGCGCGAGCGCGCGGAGGAACGTCGACGCGAGCAGCTGCGTCGGGTGCTCGTACGCGACGCGATACGGCCGCATCAGTCCTCCTTGATCCGCAGCACGGCGAGGAACGCCTCCTGCGGGATCTCGACCGCGCCGACCATCTTCATGCGCTTCTTGCCGGCCTTCTGCTTCTCGAGCAGCTTCTTCTTGCGGGTGATGTCGCCGCCGTAGCACTTCGCGAGCACGTCCTTGCGCTTCGCCTTCACCGTCTCGCGCGCGATCACCTTGCCGCCGATGGCCGCCTGGATCGGGACGTCGAACAGCTGCTTCGGGATGAGCTCGCGCAGCTTCGCGGTGAGCACCCGGCCGATCCCCTGCGAACGCTCGCGGTGCACGATCATCGAGAGCGCGTCGACCACCGTGCCGGCGACGAGGATGTCGAGCCGCACCAGGTCCGCGGCCCGGTACTCGCGGAGCTCGTAGTCGAGCGAGGCGTAACCCTGCGAGCGGCTCTTCAGCTGGTCGTAGAAGTCGACGATGACCTCGGCCAGCGGCATGTCGTAGGTGAGCATCGCGCGCGTCGGGTCCACGTAGCTCATCTCGGTCAGCACGCCGCGCTTTCCCTGCGCCAGATCCATGATCGGGCCGACGTAATCCTTCGGCACGATAATCGTGACCTTCATCCAGGGCTCCTTCGCCTCGACGATCGTCCCGGGATCCGGCAGCTTCGCCGGATTGTCGATCGCGACCTCGCCGCTGTGCGTGATGACCCGGTACTCCACCGACGGCGACGTCGCGATGAGGTCCACGTCGTACTCGCGCTCGAGGCGCTCCTGGACGATGTCGAGGTGGAGGAGGCCGAGGAAGCCGGCCCGGAAGCCGAAGCCGAGGGCGTTCGAATTCTCGGGCTCGTACACCAGCGACGCGTCGTTGAGCCGAAGCTTCTCGAGCGCGTCGCGGAGCGCCGGGTACTCCTCGCCGAGCACCGGGTAGAAGCCGGCGAACACCATCGGCTTCGCCGGCCGGTAGCCGGGGAGCGGCTCGCGCGCCGGCTCGGCCGCGCGTGTGAGCGTGTCGCCGACGCGGCAGTCGGCCACGGTCTTGAGCCCGGTCGCGACGTAGCCGACCTCGCCGGTCGCGAGGCGCTCGATCGGCACGGCGTTCGGCGCGAACACGCCGAGCTCGAGGAGCTCGGCCTCCTTCTTCGTCGCCATGAGCAGGATCCGGTCGCCGCGCCGCACGCTCCCGTCGACGACGCGCACGTGCGCGACGACGCCCTTGTAGGCGTCGTAATGCGAGTCGAAGATGAGCGCGCGGTGCGGCGCGTCCTGATCGCCGCTCGGCGCCGGGACGCGATCGACGACCGCGTTGAGGATCTCGGCCACGCCCTGCCCGGTCTTGCCGGACGCGAGGAGGATCTCCTCGTCGGTGAACCCGAGGGTCGTGCGGAGGTCCTCGCGCACGAGGTCGAGGTCGATGTTCGGCAGGTCGATCTTGTTGATGACCGGGATGACCGCGAGACCCTGCTCGACCGCGAGGTACGCGTTCGCGAGCGTCTGGGCCTCGATGCCCTGCGACGCGTCGACGAGCAGGACCGCGCCCTCGCACGCCGCGAGCGACCGGCTGACCTCGTAGTTGAAGTCGACGTGGCCGGGCGTGTCGATGAGGTTGAGCTCGTAGATCTCGCCGTCCTTGGGCCAGGCCATCCGCACCGCGCGGGCCTTGATCGTGATGCCCGTCTCGCGCTCGAGGTCCATCGAGTCGAGCAGCTGGTCGCGCATCTCCCGCAGGGCCACCGTCCCGGTGAGCTCGAGGATGCGGTCGGACAGCGTGGTCTTCCCGTGATCGACGTGCGCGATGACGCTGAAGCTGCGGATGCGCTGCCGTGGGTCGGACATGGGTCGAGCCTAGGTGAGGTCAGGCCGGCGCGGGCGTCACCGGCGGACGAGCCTGGCGCGCACGGCAGCGGTGATCTCGGCGAGCTCGCTGACGCGAAAGACCGTCGCCGCGCCGACGTACGCGAGGCCGCCCACGCCGACGGCGACGAGCGTCTGGAGGAGCAGACCGAGCTTCGTCTGCTGGAGGTCGACCGTGATGTTCGTGGCGCGGATGAACGCGAACATCGCGATGCCCATGAGCAGGCTCGCCGCGACGACCTTCAGCGACGACGTGCCGATGCCGGCCACGCGCAGGCGGGCCCGCGGCGCGAGGAGCACGAGGAACAGGGCTGCCTCGGCGAGCGTCGCGATCGAGTTCGCGAGCGCAAGGCCGTTGATCCCGTACAACGGCGCGAGCATGACCGACAGCACGATGTTCGTGCCGATCGAGACGAGCGTCAGCGCGAGCGGCGTCCGGGTGTCCTTGGACGCGTAGTACGCGCGCGCGAGGATCTGGATGAGCGCGTGCCCCGCGAGGCCGAGCGAGTAGAAGAGGAACGCCTCCTGGGTCGCCTCGCGCGCGGCGGGGCCGAACTGCCCGTACTGGAAGAGCAGGTTCACGATCGGCCGCCGCAGCACGATCATCATCACGACCGTCGGGAGCGTGAGGAACAGGATCCAGCGGATCGCGGTCTGGAGGATGTCCCGCATCCTCGACTGGAGGCCCTGCGCGGCGTAGTGCGAGAGCGTCGGGAAGACGGCGGCGCTGATCGCGATGGAGAACACGCCGAGCGGCAGCTGCATGAGCTGGAAGGCGTAGTTGAGCGCGGTGAGCGACCCCTCCGGCAGCTTCGCCGCGAGGAACGTGTCGACGATGAAGATGAGCTGCACCGCGCCGAGGCCGAGGGTCCGCGGGATCGTGAGCCGCACGATCTCGCGGACGCCGGGATGGTCGAGGTCGAGCGCGAGCTTGTAGCGCGTGCGCCGGAACGTCAGCTCCGGCACCTGGACCAGCCACATCATCAGCGCGCCCGCGACGGTCCCCCACGCGAGCGCCTCGATGCCGAGGAACGGGGCCGCGAAGACCGCGAACAGGATGATCACGAAGTTGTAGACCAGCGGCGCGGTCGCGCCGGAGAGGAACTGCCGGTACGAGTTGAGGATCCCGGTGAACAGCGCGGAGAGGCCCATGAAGATCGGGCTGAGCAGCATGATGCGCGACAGGTGGATCGCGGTCTCGCGCTGCGCGGGATCGGGGAACGGTGCGAGCACCGGCACGATCCACGGCGCGAGGAGCCACATGAGCGCCGAGAGGCCGACGAGCAGGAGGACGATCGCGTTCAGCACGCTCGACGCGACGCGCCAGGCCTCGTCCTCGCGCTCCTTGGCGAGGTAGCCGGTGAAGACCGGGATGAACGCGCTCGCGAGCGCTCCCGCGACCAGCAGGTTGAACAGCGTGTCGGGGATGCGGAACGCGGCCCAGAACGCGTCGAGCTCCGGGGTCTGGCCGAACTTCGCGCCGATGACCGACAGGCGCAGCCAGCCGAGGAAGCGGCTTGCGATGAGCGTCGCGATCATGAAGAGCGACGCCCGGCCGACGCTCATCTGCATGTGACTCGAAGTATGAATAGACTCGGGTGCATGGCAAAGAAGAAGCGCTCAGCGCTCAAGCGGATCCGTCAGGCCCCGCGCCGCGCCCAGGTGAAGGTGCTGACCCGGTCCTCCGCCCGGACCGCCGTGAAGACGGCCCGCGAGGCGATCGAGTCGAAGGCCGAGGGCGCCGGCGAGGCGGTCCGCGTCGCCGCGAGCGCGCTCGACAAGGCCGTGAAGCGCGGTGGCATCCACAAGAACGCGGCCGCCCGCAAGAAGAGCCGGCTCGCCAAGCGCGCCGCGACCAAGGCCTAGCTAGCCGCGCGCGAAGCGCGGGAAGGTGTCCGGTCCCGGGTAGCGCGCGGCATCCCCGAGCTCGAGCTCGATCTCCATCAGCCGGTTGTACTTCGCCACGCGCTCGCTCCGTGAGAGCGAGCCGGTCTTGATCTGGCCGGTGTTCAGCGCGACGCACAGGTCGGCGATCGTCGTGTCCTCGGTCTCGCCGGAGCGATGCGAGATGACCGCGGCGTAGCCCGAGCGGTGCGCGAGCTCGACCGCCTCGATGGTCTCGGTGAGCGTCCCGATCTGGTTGAGCTTGATGAGCACCGCGTTCGCCGCGCCCTCGCTGACGCCGCGCCGGATGCGCTCGACGTTCGTGACGAAGAGGTCGTCGCCCACGAGCTGCACGCGGTCGCCGAGCGCTTTCGTCAGCGCCGTCCACCCGTCCCAGTCGTCCTCGGCCAGCCCGTCCTCGATGGAGACGAGCGGGTACTTCGCGCGCCAGGCGGTGTACTTCGCGATCATCCCGGCGCTGTCGAGCGTGGTCTTCTCGCGTGCGAGCGTGTAGGTCCCGTTCGCGAAGAGCTCGGTCGACGCGGGATCGAGCGCGATCGCGCAGTCCGTGCCGGCCGTGTAGCCGGCCGCCTCGATCGCGCTGAGGATGAGCTCGATCGGCTGCTCGTTCGACGTCAGGCCGGACGGCGCGAACCCGCCCTCGTCTCCGACGCCGGTCCCCATGCCCTTGTCGTGCAGCAGATGCTTCAACGCGTGGAAGATCTCCGACCCCATGCGGATCGCCTCCTTGAACGACGGCGCGCCGAGCGGCACGAGCATGTACTCCTGCATGTCCGCCGAGTCGGTCGCGTGCTTGCCCCCGTTCAGCACGTTCATGTGCGGCACCGGCAGGGTGCGCGCGAGCGGCCCCCCCAGGTACCGGTACAGCGGCTGGCCGACGTCGGCTGCCGCGGCGCGGGCGCACGCGAGCGATACCCCGAGCATCGCGTTGGCGCCGAGGCGCGACTTGTCCGGCGTCCCGTCCAGCTCACGCAGCAGCGAGTCGATCGCGGACTGGTCGGAGGCGGCTTCGCCGATGAGCTCGGGCGCGATGACGTCGTCGACGTTGCCGACCGCCTTCAGCACGCCCTTGCCGCCGAAGCGCGCTGGATCTCCGTCCCGGAGCTCGACGGCCTCGTGCGCGCCGGTCGACGCGCCGCTCGGGACCATCGCCGTGCCGACCGCGCCGCTCGCCAGGAACACGTCGACCGCCACCGTCGGATCGCCGCGGGAGTCGAGGACCTCGCGCGCGCGGATCATCTCGATCGTCGCATCAGGCATCAGGTATGACCTCCACCCCGGGCAGTCTCTTCCCTTCGATGAGCTCGAGCGCGGCGCCGCCGCCCGTCGACACATGCGTCATCCTGCCGGCGAGCCCGAGCTGCTCGACAGCCTGCACCGATTCGCCGCCGCCGACCACCGTGACCGCCGCGCTCTGGGCCATGGCCCGCGCGACGGCCTCGGTGCCGTGGGCGAATGCAGGTTGCTCGAACAGGCCCAGCGGGCCGTTCCAGAACACCGTCTTCGCCGTGGCGATGTGGGCCGCGAGCTCGCGCTCGGTCTCCTCGCCAATGTCGAGGATCCGGTCGCCGGACCACCGCAGGTCGACGGGCAGCAGGACCAGGGCGCCGCGGGCCTTCGCCGCCGCCAGGATCCCGCGCGCGTCGGCCTCGCGGTCCGGCTCGCTGAGCGACGCTTTCACGTCGGTGCCCGTCGCCGCGAGGAACGTGTTCGCCATCCCGCCGCCGATCGCGAGGACGTCGGCCTTCGCGACGAGCGACTTCAGCACGTCGATCTTGGAGCTCACCTTCGCGCCGCCGATGACCGCGACGAACGGGCGTGCGGGCGAGTCGAGGAGCGACGTGAGCACGCGGACTTCGCGATCCAGCAGGAGCCCGGCGTACGCCGGCAGGAGGTGCGCGACACCCTCGGTCGACGCGTGCGCGCGGTGCGCGGCGCCGAAGGCGTCGTTCACGTACGCGTCGAAGCCGTCGGCGAGCGCGTGCGCGAACGCGCGGTCGTTCCGCTCCTCCTCCGGATGGAAGCGCACGTTCTCGAGCATGAGCACGGCGCCGGGCTCGAGCTCGCGCACCTGCTCCTTCGTCTCGGGTCCGACGCAGTCGGGCGCCATCGGTACCGGCGCGCCGAGCAACGCGGCCAGGTGCGCCGCCACGAGCGCGAGGCTCAGCGTGCGATCGGGACCCTTCGGCCGGCCGAAGTGCGAGCACAGGGCGACCATCGCGCCCTGCTCGCGGAGCGCGTCGATCGTCGGGAGCGCCCCCCGGATCCGCGTGTCGTCGGCGACGCGCGGCGGGTCCCTCTCGACCGGCACGTTGAAGTCGACGCGCACCAGGACACGCTTGCCCTTCGCGTCGAGCGCGGCGACCGTCCGCTTCGCGATGGTCAACGAGCTAGGCGGTCGCGGCGGCGGGCTGCTTCGTCTCGAGCTTCGAGGCGACGAGCGCCGTGAGGTCCGCGAGCCGGCACGCGTAGCCCCACTCGTTGTCGTACCAGGACACGATCTTCACCATGTTGCCGAGGACGATCGTGTCCGCGGCGCTCACGATGGTGGAGTGCGCATCGCCCTTGAAGTCGGTCGAGACGAGCAGCTCATCGGTGTAGGCCATGATGCCCTTGAGGCTCCCCTCGCTCGCGCGCTTGAACGCGGCGTTCACCTCATCCGTGGTGACGTCGCGCTTGAGCGTCGCGGTGAAGTCGACCACCGACACCGTGGGCGTTGGCACGCGGAACGCCATGCCGGTGAACTTGCCCTTGAGCTCGGGGATCACCAGCGCCACGGCCTTCGCCGCGCCGGTGTCGTGCGGGACGATGTTCTCGGCCGCGGAGCGCGCGTCGCGCGGGTCGTCCGAGACGACGTCGAGCACCTTCTGCGAGTTGGTGTACGAGTGGATCGTCGTGAGGAAGCCCTTCTCGATGCCGAACTCGTCGTTCAGGACCTTCGCCACCGGCGCGAGCCCGTTGGTCGTGCACGACGCGTTCGAGATGATGTGGTGCCGCGCGGGGTCGAACTCGCCCTCGTTCACGCCCAGCACGATGGTCTTGTCCTCGTTCTTGGCCGGCGCCGAGATGATGACGTAGCGGGCACCGGCGTCGAGGTGCGCCTTCGCCTTCGTCGCATCCGTGAACAGGCCGGTGGACTCGATGACGATGTCGATACCGAGCGCCCTCCAGGGAAGCTTCCCGGGATCGCGCTCCTGGACGACCCTGATGCTCCGTCCGTCGATGACGATCGAATCGGCGGTCGACGACACCTCGCCCCGGTAGGTGCCGTAATTCGAATCGTGCTTGAACAGGTGGGCATTCATCTTCGGATCCGCGAGGTCGTTGACCGCGACGATCTCGACCTCCGGATGCCGCTCGCCGATGGTCTTCAGGAATAGGCGGCCGATCCGGCCGAAGCCGTTGATCGCAACTCTCGTCATCTCAAAACTCCCCCTGCGCGGGCCAATCTAGAGGAACCACTGACCCGTGCCGCCGGCGCGGTCACGCGCGGCAAGAGCCGAGCCAACGATCGAGACGTCGCCGCGCAGCGCCGACGGCACGACGCGCACGGCGGCCGCCGGGGCCTTGAACGCGCGTTCGGCGATCGCCTTCCGCATCGGCTCGAGCACATGTGCCGCTTCGTGCTCGGCGACTGATCCGCCGACCACGATGCGTTCGGGATTCAGCGCGTTCACAATACCGACCGCGAGGTTCGCGAGCGCCGCCTCGGCGCGCGCGACGAGCGCGATCGCGCGGGCATCCCCCGCGGCGGCCCTCGCATACACGACGCTCGCATCGGCCGCGCCATAGGCCTCGGCGAGGTTGCGGCCGGCCGCGTAGGCCTCGACGCACCCGAAGCTCCCGCAGCGGCAGCGGACCTCGGGATCGAGTCCCACCGGAACGTGGCCGAGCTCACCCGCGGTATTCGTCACGCCGCGGACGACGCGGCCCCCGGACACGATCGCGCCGCCGACCCCGGTCGACACGGTGAGGTAGACGAAGTCGCGCGATCCCTTCGCCGCGCCGACGGTGCCCTCGCCGATCGCGGCCATCACGGTGTCGCGGTCGAGGAACACCGGCGGCCCGCCGAGACCGGTCGCAAGCCGCGCGGCCAGCGGATAGTTCGCGTCGACGAAGCCCGCGATGTTCTGGGTGGTGAGGATCACGCCGGTCACGTGGTCGAGCGGCCCGGGCGCCGAGAGGCCCGCGGCCGCGATGTCGCCGATCGCCGCGCCGGCGGCGGCGAGCGCCGCGCGGGCGCTCTCGACCAGCGCGGCGACCACGGACTCAGGGCCGGTCTGCGGTGTCGGGCGCGAGTCTCGGCCGACGAGCGCCGGTGCATCGCCCGCGAACCGCGCGACGGCCGTTCGGACATTGGTGCCGCCAAGATCGAAGCCGAGGTAGAGGGCGCTCAGACCTTCGGCAGTCGCCCGGCGACGTCAGGCCCGCTCAGCGCAGCGGCATCGGTCCCGAAGACCTGCTGCTGCGCCGCCCTGTAGCCGCGCTTCGCCTTGTCCTTCCCGAACGTGCGCTCGGCGTCCTCGAAGATCTGCGACACCAGGATCGCGAGGTACGGGACCGCCTGCTCCTCGGGCATGTTCTCGCGATCGAGGGCTTGCGAGTCGATACGGTCATCGACGATCGGGAGCGGACGGTCGATCGGATCGGCCTGCTCGTCGACGCGCATCAGCAGGTTGGCCATGCGATCGTCCAGCCGGCCCTTTCCGTAGTGGCCGCTGTTGTATTCGCCGAGCAGCGCGTTGGCGAGCGACGCAAGCTGTCCGGCGCGCCGCGCGGCCGGCGCCGCCATCGTCGCAGCGGCCGGCGCGGCGGCCTCCGCGTCGCGAGCCGGCTCGTCACGTTTCAGGAATCCGAACCGACCCTTCTTCTTCTCTTCGGCCGGCGGCTCCGCCGACGCAGGGGTGCGGGACCACTCGCTGATCCGGTCCGGCGTCGCGTCCGGTGCCGCCGGCGCGACCTCGGGCGCCGCCGGGGCCGGACCGAAGACGCCGCTCAACGCGGCGAGACGCTCGTCCTGCGCCGGGGGCATCTCGACCGGCGGCGATGCGGGCGGGGCCTCCGGCTCGACGACGGGTGCCGCCGCGAGCGCACCCATGCGCGCGTCGAGCGCAGCCGCGAGATCCTCGCGGATGTCCGATCGCGCCGGGGATCCCCAGCTCTGCGCCGGCTCCGGCGCGGGCTGCTCCCAGCTCTGCCCCAGGGGGGGCGAGGGCGGGGCGGGCTGCTCCCAGCTCTGGGCCGGCGGCGGAGCGGGTCGCTCCCACGGCTCCGGCTCGGGCGGGGGCGCGACGTCGGGCGCGGGCGGCGGCGTCCAGACCGGTGCCGCCTGGACCTCCGGCGCCGGCGCGGCCCATTCGCGCCCGGGCGGCGTCCATTCGGGCTCGGACGGCGGCGGGGCCTGCTGCGGCGGAGCGGGTTCGGGTACCGGCGGCGGGGGTGCCGGTGGCGGTTCGGCGGGCGCCTCGAGAACGTCGATGAAGCCGGCCTCGACGAGCGCCGCGAGCGATGCGCGGGTCGCGACGCGGCCGCTCTTCAGGTGCTCGGCCACGCCGTTCACGTCACGATCGCCGTTGACCGCAAGGAGCGTGCGCCACTGATCGGGCGACAGCGTGATGTCGCCCCGATCCGCGGCGCGCTCGGAGAGGCGGAACCGCGAGCGATCGTCGGGGATGACCGCGCGGACGGCCACGAGGCGGTCGCGCTCCTCGATCGCCTTGTCGAGCAGCTGGTCGAGGTCGCCGGACAGGTTCGCGGCCGGCGCATCGCTCCAGGGGATGAACTCGAACGCGCCGCTCGAGACCGCGAACACCGCGCCGAGCGCGGGCTCGCCGACGTCCTGCCCGGCGATGGCCGCGACGAGCCGGCCGCCGTCGAATCCGAGCGTGCCGCCGTCACCGTCGGCGCTCCGTACCTCGAGCTGACCGGTCTTGCTCGTCGAGTGGATGAGCTGAACGACCGTCTCGAGCGGGAAGGCCTCGATCTCGCCCCGTAGGGTCATGCGATCGCCTGTTCGGTCTGCTTGTCGAACACGTGGATCTTCGTGCGGTCGAAGCCGACGCGCAGCGACGCGCCGGGCTGCGTCTGGGTGCGCGTGTCGACACGCGCGACGAACGTCTGCCCGGCGGTCGAGAGGTGCAGCTGGAACTCGTTGCCGAGGAACTCGACGACGTCGACCTGCGCGTCCACCGGCAGGTGGCCGTCCTGGGCGAGCGCGACGGCGTCGATGTCCTCGGGCCTGATCCCGACGACGACGTCCTTGCCGATCGAGCGCGCGCCGCTCGCCGAGACGGGTGCCTTGAAGAAGCCGGCGTCGGCGACCGGCGCATCGGCGGAGCCGGTGAGCTTCGCCGGGAAGAAGTTCATCGCCGGTGAGCCGATGAATCCGGCGACGAAGATGTTCGCCGGATGCGCGTGCAGGTTCTCCGGCGTGTCGATCTGCTGGAGGATGCCATCGCGCATGACGGCGATCCGGTCGCCCATGGTCATGGCCTCGACCTGATCGTGCGTCACGTACACGGTCGTGCGCTTGATGCGCTGATGGAGCTTCTGGAGCTGCGCGCGGGTGTCGATGCGCAGCGCGGCATCGAGGTTCGACAGCGGCTCGTCCATCAGGAACACCGCGGGCTCGCGCGCGATCGCCCGCCCGACCGCGACACGCTGCCGCTGGCCACCCGAGAGCTCCTTCGGCTTGCGCTTCAACAGCTTCTGCAGGCCGAGCATCTCGGCGACGTCGCCGACGCGGCGGTCGATCTCGGTCTTCGGCATGCCGCGGAGCTTCAGCCCGAAGGCGATGTTGTCGTACACGCTCATGTGCGGATACAGCGCGTAATTCTGGAAGACCATCGCGATGTCGCGGTCCTTCGGGGCGACGTCGTTGACCAGCCGCTCGCCGATGAAGATGTCGCCGCTCGTCTGCTCCTCGAGGCCCGCGATCATCCGGAGCGCGGTCGTCTTGCCGCAGCCGGACGGCCCGACGAGGACCAGGAACTCCTCGTCCTTGACCTGCAACGTCAGGTCATTGACGGCGAAGACGTCACCGAACTTCTTCGTCACATGGTCGAACGTGACCGTGGCCATTCATCCCCTCCGGCGTGCGTGAACGGCCAAAGTATGTCATGGGAGGTCGGCCTCGAGTCGCGTGAGCGACGGCCGGCGACGGCCTCGCTCGGCCGCCGCCGGGTCGGGACGGACGCGGATCGCGTCAACGCGCGAACGCACCGGACCGGCGACGAGCCGGCCGAGGACGCGAACGCGATAGGCGACGGCGGCCGGCGGCGGGTCGAGCTCGAGGACGATCCGGCGATCGTCTCCCACGCGCACGAACGGCGAGTCTTTCGTCGCGAGCTGGCGCGAGCGCGCATCCGATCGGGCGTAGTACGCGACCCGGACGAACGCCTCGGACACGTCCGCGTCGGTCACGGTGAGGACCAGGGTGACCCGCGCGCTGCCGTCGAGCGATCGGAGCGCGCTCTCGATCCCCCAGGCCCGGCCGTTCGGGATCCCGACGATGAGCCCGCCGGCGTCGCGGTCGAGCGACGCCCGCGGGCTCGTGCGCCGGAAGCGGCCAAGATCAGCCGGATCAGCCGGATCGGTGTGGTCGCCCGGATCGCCCGACGCGCTGGACGCGGACAGCAGGACCGCCGTGACGACGAGCGGGATGACCATGCGGCGCATCGCCGGACCGTAGGCAGGTCAGCGGTGCCGTGTCAGGGGGGCCATTCGGCCACCACCTCGGGGTCATCAGGCGAGCTCGATCTCCCACGTGCCGATCTCGAACGCCTCGAGCGTCGCGGCCGCCGACCCATAGCGCAGCTCGAGCGGCGCGGCGGTGCGCACGATGTCGAGCCCGGTGTTCCCCAGCGCGAGGTCGCCCTCGCGCAGATCCAGCGGCCGCGAGGCCCGCACCGGCCGGACGAAGCGCAGCGTCGTTCGGGCGACGCCGTCGCTCTGGTTGACCAGGCGCACGACCAGCCGGTCGCGGGCGCCGGCCCGGACCGCGGTCAGGGTCACCGCCGGGTCGCCGTCGAGGAACAGGAACGACCGCTCGTCGCCCGAGCCGGTCGCGAGCCAGGCCGGGGAGAGGAACTCGCGGATCGCCCGCGCCGCCTGCGGGATGCCGACCCCCGGGCCGAGCGGCACGACGCAGTAGCGGAAGGTCATCTCGCCGAGACACTGCGCCGACGGCGTCTCGAGCTGCGGCCCGGCCTGCCCGCGCCGCTCCGGAAGATCGCCGCGCGACAGGAAGCCGACCGCGCGGAACAGCGTGATCGCGATCGCGCTGCCGTCGCTCAGAACGGAGTACTCCCGCAGACCGTCGGCGCCGATCGCGACCCCGCCCTTCTCGCTCCCGGTCGCGACGAGGTCGTGGAAGCAACGCTCCGGCGTCGGCGGCTCGACCCAGCCGCGCTTGCGCGGCACCCGGTTCGCCCGCTCGAGCCACGCGAAGGCGGCTCCCGCGGTGTGCGTCGCGGTCCGCTGCCCGGTCTCGCAGACCACCTTCAGGCGGTGATCGCGCGACGCGTTCGTCACGGTCGCCGCGATGTCGACGTGCGCGGCGCCTGCGTCGAGCGAGATCACGAAGCGCACGCGATTGTCGACGAGCTCGGGACGGCGCGCGAGGCGATCGTCGCGCAGCGACGCGGGGAGACGGAGCACCAGATCCACGGTGACGACCGCGCGGTCGCCGTCGACGCGGGTGGCCCGGCGGCCTGCGGTGCCCTTGGAGCCGATGGTCGGGCCGGCGTACGAGTACGTGTACTCGTCGCCGCGGTCGCCCTCATCGATGAGCACGTTCAGCCGCGCGCTTCGGGTGTCGGTCGCGCGGTCGATGACCGTGAAGCTGCCGTCCTCGTCGACCTCGACCCGCAGCCGCTGGTTCACGATGACCCCGGCCTCCGGCGCGCTCACCCCCTCGGTCTCCGCGCGGAGTGCGGCCGTGACGCCGAGCGGCGCGCAGCTGACGACCGTCGGGCGGCCGGCCACCGTGACGATCGCGTCGCGCACCCATGGCAGCGCGCTCCAGGCGACCGGCACGCCGCCGAGGCCCGAGAGCTTCGTCGAGAGCTCGCTCACGAGCCGTTCGCCCTCCGTCCGCACGCGCGCGAACCGCGGGCGCATATCGAGATCGTGGACGGCGTCGATCGAGCAGCCGCAGATCGAGTCGTGGGGCTGGTTCTCGAGCAGCGTCCGCCAGAGCGAGTGCACCAAGTCGCGCTGCGCCCCTCCGGCGAACGCGTCGAGCGGCTCGCAGCGCTCGAGGAGCAGCCGCTCGCACGCGGCGTTCTCCTGCTTGATCCACATGCGCGTCGAGTTGGTGCCGCGGAGGATCGGCCGGTACTTCCCGGAGACCATCTCGCCGCTGAAGACGCCACGGGGCGCGGGCAGCGCGGCGATGAACTCCTCGAGCCCCGCGATGCGCGCCTTCGTGCGCGGCGCGACCCGGGCGATCGCGTCGACCGCGGCGGGTAGCTCCGCGAACGCGGCGGTGTGGTCGTCGCCGACCATGAACAGGAGGGCGTCGCCCGCGGCGTAGGGCGCGATCCGATCCATGATCCGCGGGAGGATCGTGCGGACGCGCTTCCGGACGTCGCGCGCGGGCTCCCCCTGCTCGGCGACGAGGCCGAGCGCGTTGCTGTAGTGGCCGACCTGATGGGACGCGAGGACCCGGTCGCCCGATGGTGCCTCCCACTGGAACTCGCTCCCGAGCTCCTCCCCTTCGTCGCCGACGCCGCGCGCGAATACATAGGAGTCGTACCCGAAGCCCCGGAGGACCTGGGGCAGCTGCGCCGGATGGCCGAACGGGTCGGCGACGTACGCGACGCGCGACGCGCGACCGAACGAGCCGGCGACGCGCAGCCCCTGCTGCAGGTTGCGCACGATCGACTCGCCCGACACCAGGAGCAGATCGGCGAGCACGTACCACGGCCCGATGAACAGCCGATCGGCGTGTACGAGCGCCTCGATGCGGGGCCGGTCGGCCGGGCGAAGGGCGAGGTGGTCCTCGAGCGGGATGGTCTGCCCGTCGAAGGTGAAGGACGTGAAGCGCGGCTCGCGCTCGAGGAGATCGAGGAGCGAGCCGACCATCGGCACGAGGCGCGCGCGGAAGGCCTCGAAGCGGTCGTACCACTCGCGATCCCAGTGCGTGTGTGGAACGACGAATGCCCGCCAGGGGTACAGGCGCAGCACCCAGGCGACGATCGCCGGCGCGGCGAGCCCCCAGAACGTGCCCACGATCGCCCCGCCGAGCACGTCGATCGGGTAGTGCACGCCCACGAACACGCGTGACAGCCCGACCGCGAGCGCGAGCAGGAGCGCGAGGGGGCGAAAGCGCGGGAAGCACTGCCCGAACGCGACCGCGGCGCCGAAGGCGAGCGCGGTGTCGCCGGAGGGGAACGAGTAGGAGCTCGGGCCGGGGATGATCGGCTTGAGCGCATCGGGGATCGCGAGGAACGGGCGCTCGCGCTGGAAGACGTGCTTCAACGACTCGGCCGATGCCCACGCGAGGACGAGACCGCTGAAGATAGTGAGGGCCACCCACAGCCCGCGACGACCACCGCGGGTGCGCCACAGCACGATGCCGAGCAGCCACCACTGCAGGCCGAAGACGTTGAGGTACGTGATCCCGATCGAGAGGATCGCGATGAGCGGATCGCGTGCCGCGACCATCGCGGAGTAGAGGCGCTGGTCGAACGCGAGGAGCTGATCCATCAGCGCGCGCGGATGTGGCGCCAGACGAACAGGCCGACCCCGGCCACGACCACGGCCGCGACGATCACGTCGAGCCCCTTGAGCATCACCTTGATGTCGGCCCAATGGTCACCGAGCACGACGCCGCTCCAGACGAGGAGCATCACCCACGGGATCGCGCCGAGCACCGAGAACGCGACGAACCGCCAGAGCGGCATGCGCGCGATGCCCGCCGGCAGCGAGATGAACGTCCGCACGATCGGCAGCATCCGCGAAAAGAAGACCGTCGCGTCGCCCCAGCGCTTGAAGTGGCGGTCCGCGACATCGAGGTCGTGCGTGGAGATGAGCACGTACTTTCCGTAGCGCTCGAGCAGCGGGCGGCCGCCGTACGCGCCGATGGCGTAGGCGACGAGCGAGCCGAGCGTGTTCCCGACGACGCCCGCGACGACCGCGGCCCAGTACGACCACGGCTGGCCGGTGAGCGGCTCGGGCACGCCGCGGGCGACGGAGAACCCCGCGAACGGGAGGATCAGCTCGCTCGGGATCGGGATCGCGGCGCTCTCCACGGCCATCGCGAGGACCACACCGAGGTACCCGAACGACGCGTACGCGCGCTCGAGCAGTGGCAGGACGTAGGCGTCGATGGCCTCCAGCACGGTGAGTATCATCGGGCACACGGAAGCGGGGCGGGCCGGGAAGAACAACGGCAAGGGGACGCCCATGCGCCACACGGACCCTGCGGCCACCACCGCGCTCGACGATCGCCTGCGCGCGGGGGTCGCCCGCGTCGGCAGCGCCGACCTGCTCGTGGGGATCCCGAGCTTCAACAACGCCGCGACCGTCGGCCACGTCGCGCGGACGGTGACCGCCGGACTGCGCGCGCACTTCCCGGACGCCAGCCCGGTCATCGTGAACGCGGACGGCGGATCGAAGGACGGCACGAGCGAGGTCATCGCCGCGTCGACGGACGGCCTGCCCACCATCACCGGGGCGTACGTCGGGCCGCCCGGCAAGGGCTCCGCGTTCCGCGCGATCTTCGAGGTGGCGATCGAGCTCGGCGTCGAGGCCTGCGCGGTCGTGGACAGCGACCTGCGAAGCATCACGCCCGGGTGGATCGACCGGCTCATCGGGCCGATCAAGGGCGGGACCGCGGACTACGTGACACCCCTGTACGCGCGGCACAAGTACGACGGCACGATCACCAACAACGTCGCGTACCCGCTCACGCGCGCGCTCTACGGATCGCGGCTGCGGCAGCCGATCGGCGGCGAGTTCGGATTCAGCCTGGAGCTCGCGCGCGACTTCCTGGACGGCGCCGCATTCGGTGGCGCCAACGTGTGGGACACCGACGTCGCGCGATTCGGGATCGACATCTACATGACGACGACCGCGCTCGTCCGCCGGAAGCGCGTCGTGCAGGCGTTCCTCGGCGCGAAGATCCACGACCCGAAGGATCCCGGCGCCGACCTCGCGCCGATGTTCACGCAGGTCACGAGCACGGCGTTCCGGCTCGCGGTCGCGAACCCGCGGATGTGGCAGGAGGTCCGCGGATCGAAGGCGACCGACATCGTCGGCTCCAGCGATCCGGTCGAACCGGAGGCGGTGAACGCGAGCGTCGAGACCCTCCAGTTCAAGTACGCCGCCGGCCGCGTCGAGCACGAGAAGACGTGGGGCGAGATCCTGTCGAGGCCGGTGCCGGAGCGCATCGACGACCTGTCGTGGGCCCGGATCGTCTACGACTTCCTCGCGGCGTCCAAGCGCACGCCGGCGCAGACGCAGCGCTACGTCGGCGCGCTGGTCCCGCTCTACTTCGCGCGGGTCGCGAGCTTCATCGAGGAAGCGAAGGACCTCGACACCGAGCAGGCCGAGGCCCTCGTGGAGCGGCAGGCGGTCACGTTCGAGGAATCGAAGCCCGAGCTGATCGCGCGCTGGTGAGCGTCTCCATGAAGGAGGATGGCCTGGTCCTCGTCTCGGAGGACGATGGCAGCCTGCCGATCGGCGAGACGTCGCCCCTCGGACTCTACTTCCACGACACGCAGTTCCTCTCCGGGTTCGCGCTCCGCATCAACGGGCAGGCGCCGGCGCTCCTCTCCGCGAACACGGAGCAGAACTACGTCGGCGCGTTCCAGCTCGCGAACCGGCCGGCCACGCTCGACGACGGCACGATCCTCCCGTCCCAGTCGCTCTCGGTGCGGCGCACGCGCTTCCTCGTCGACGGCCTGCGCGAGCGCGTCGGCATCCTGAACTGCAATGCGGGGAAGGTCCGGCTCCGGATCGAGCTCGAGTTCGACGCGTCGTTCAAGGACATGTTCGCGGTGCGCGGCTACCGCGCGCTGCCTCCGGTCACGGAGGCGACACCGGTCGAGGTGATCCCGAACGGCATCCGCTTCCAGCGGCTCGGCCGCGACGGCGTGCGCCGCACGACCGACGTCACGATGCGCCCGGCCCCCGACCGGATCGACGGGAACACGTTCTTCCTCGAGCGGGAGCTCGCACCGCAGGAGATCGTGACCTACGAGCTCGCCATCGTCCCGCGCGAGGACGGCGCCGGCGCCGCACCGGCGCCGCGCGACTTCGACGAGGCGCTCGACGGGCTCAACGCGCGCTACCGCCGGTTCCTCCGGAGCTGCACGAGCTTCTCGACGAGCTCCGAATCGCTCGACGAGGAGCTCATCCTCCGCAGCGCGCTCGACCTGCGGGCGCTCATCGACGTCGAGGAGACCGGGCTCTACGTGACCGCGGGCATCCCGTGGTACGCGGTGCCGTTCGGACGCGACGGGATCATCGCCGCGTACCAGACCATCGCCTGGAATCCCGATATCGCGCGCGGCACGCTGCGGCTCCTCGCCCGGTACCAGGGGACGAAGGTCGACGCATTCACCGACGAGGAGCCGGGGAAGATCTTCCATGAGCTGCGGCGCGGCGAGCTCGCGCGGCTGGGCGAGGTGCCGCACCGCCCGTACTACGGAACGGTCGACGCGACACCGCTCTTCGCGATGCTCTTCGCGGAGACGGTGAAATGGACCGGCGACCGCGTCCTCTGGCGCGAGCTGCTGCCCGCGGCGGAGCGGGCGCTGACGTGGTGCGACACGTACGGCGACGCGGACCATGACGGCTACATCGAGTACGGCGCGAGCCCGAGCGACCTGCGCAACCACGGGTGGAAGGACTCCGCGAACTCGCTGTCCGATCCCGATGGCACGCCGTCGGCGCTGCCGGCGGCGCTCGTCGAGGCGCAGGCGTACGTGTACGGGGCGAAGGCCGGTCTCGCCGACCTGTACGCGATCGATGGCGAGGTCGAGCGCGCCGCGACGCTGCGCGCGGAGGCGGCCGCGCTCGCCGAGCGATTCGAGCGCGACTTCTGGATGGAGAACGAGGGCTGTTATGCGCAGGCGCTCGACGGCGACAAGAAGCAGGTGCCCGCGGTCACGAGCAACGCGGGCCACGCCCTCTGGGCCGGCATCGCGCGGCCCGACCGCGCGCGCCGGGTCGTCGAGCGGCTGATGGCCCCGGACATGTTCAGCGGCTGGGGCGTGCGTACGCTCTCGAGCACGTACCCGACGTACAACCCGATGAGCTACCACAACGGATCGGTGTGGCCGCACGACAACTCGCTCATCGCGCAGGGCTTCGTGCAGTACGGGTTCCGCGAGGAGGCGAACGCGATCATCGAAGCGCTCATCGAAGCCGGGAAGCGGTTCCCGAACGCGCGCCTACCCGAGCTCTTCTGCGGATTCCAGCGGGACCTGCGGTTCTCGTCGCGGCCCGCGGACTACCTCGTGTCGTGCATCCCGCAGGCCTGGTCGGCCGGGATGGTGTTCCTCTGCCTTCGGTCGCTCCTCGGGCTCGAGCCCGACCTCGAACGGCGGCGCGTGCGCATCGATCCGGCCCTGCCGGTCTGGCTCGACCGCCTCGAGGTCCAGCACCTCCGGGCCTACGACTCGCTCATCTCGTTCCGCGTCCGCCGCTCCGGCCGGAGCGTCACGGTCACCGGCGGCGGATCGCGCGTGGCGCGCACGTCGACGCCGGCGAGCCCGTGAGCCGCAAGAAGCAGCGGATCCTCTTCCTTCACTACACGGCCCCCTCGATCCTCGGCGGCGTCGAGCACGTGATGGGCACCCACGCGGAGGCCGCGCAGCGCGCGGGTGACGATGTCGCGATCGTCGCCGGCCGCGGCAGCGCGCGCAGCGTCCCGGTGGTGCTGATCCCCGAGCTCGACACGCAGCACCCGGCCGTGCTGCGCGACCGCGCCGCGCTCGCGAACGGCGAGGTCAGGCCCGAGCACGCGATCCTGGTCGGGGCGATCGCGCGCAAGCTCCGCCCGCACATCCGGCATGCCGACCGGGTCGTCGTGCACAACGCGTTCACGCTGCACTTGAACGCCGCGCTCACCGAGGCGCTCGTCGGGCTCGCGGCGGAACGGCCCGGGGTGTTCATCGCCTGGACCCACGACCTCGCCTGGACCGACGCGCAGTACCTGGCCCAGCGGCACGAGGGCCGGCCGTGGTCGCTCTTCGCGTCGGCGGCCGACGGCGTGCGCTACGTGGCGATCTCGGAGAAGGCGGCGAGCGAGCTCGCGGCGCTCACCGGCCTCGCCCGCTCGGCGATCACGATCGTGCCGAACGGCGTGGACCGCGTCGCCGTCCTCGGCCTCTCGCGCACCGGCGTGCGGATCGCGACGCGCCTCGGCCTGTTCGAAGCCGACCCGTTGCTGGTCCTTCCGGTGCGGATGACCCGCCGCAAGCGGATCGAGATCGCGATCGACGCGCTCGCCGAGCTGCGGAAGTCGCACCCGAACGCGGCGCTCGTCGTGACCGGCGGTCCGGGCGCGCACAACCCGTTGAACGTGACCTACGAGCGCGAGCTCGCCGCGCGGGCCGGACCCGGTGTGCATCTGCTGCACGCCGAGCGCATCCGGATCGGCGCGCGCGAGCTCGCGGATCTCTACGGCCTCGCGGACGCGCTCGTCCTCCCGTCGGCGAACGAGGGCTTCGGCCTTCCGATGCTGGAGGCCGGTCTGCGGCGGCTGCCGATCATCTGCACCGACATCCCCGCCCTGCGCGAGGTGGGCCGCGAGGACGCGACGTACCTCCCGCTCGACGCCGACGGCGCGGCGTTCGCCCGCGCGATCGAGGCGCGCCTGGCCGGCGATCCGGTCGCGCGGCTCCACCGGCGGGCCCGCGAGAACGAGTGGCCGCGGATCCTGGCCGACCGCGTGCTACCGGTGATCCACGGATGAAGTGTCTGGTCGCCATCGTCGACGCCGCGCGCGACCGCGGGCTCATCGACGTCGCCGCCGCCCTCGCGGGCGAGGACGGCGAGGTCGTCGTCGCGTCGGTCATCGAGGTCCCCGAGGGCGAGACGCTCGCGTCGGCGCAGCCGCAGGCTCGCGCCCGCCGGCGGGAGCTCGCGGCGCTGGCCGGGCCTCACCCGGTGCGGCCGCTCGTCACGGTCGCGCGCGTGGGCTGGGCCGCGATCACCGAGGCGGCGCGCGACGAGCGTCCCGATCTCCTTCTCATCGGCTGGCGACGTCCGGGCTGGGACTACCTCGGCACGACGATCGAGGACATCCTCCGCGACCCGCCCTGCGACCTCGCGATCGTGAAAGGCGCGGTCGGCCGCGCCCGCCGGATCCTCGTGCCGGTGCGCGGCGGCCGCTACGCCGAGCTCGCGGCGAAGGTCGGCGTCGACCTCGCGCGCGCGCGCAAGGGCACCGTCACCCTGCTGCACGTCGCGCCCGAGGACCGGACGTCGCGGCGGACGGCGGCGACGCTCTACCAGCTCGTCGGCGAGCGCGCGTTCGACGACCGCGTCGACGAGCTGCTCACCCGCGTCGGCGAGGCCGAGCCGATCATCACCGACGAGCTCGAGCGTCACGACCTCGTCGTGTTCGGCGCGAGCGGCGGCCCCGAGCCGCTCGGCCCGATCGGTCAGCGGATCATCGCGGAGGCGAAGGCCGCGATCATCGCGCGCACCCGGACGCCCGTCGCGTCGAGCGTCTTCCTCGCGCCCGCGCAGCTGCCGACCGATCGCGCCGAGCGGAGCACGGCGATCGGCGAGCTCGTTGACAAGTGGTTCGTCGAGAACACGTTCACCAGCGCCGAGTTCGCGGACCTCAACGCGCTCCGCGCGCAGAAGGAGAAGCTCGGCCTGCGCATCTCGGTCGCGCTCCCGACCCTGAACGAGGAGGCGACCCTCGCGAAGGTCATCCAGGTGATCCGCGGTCGACTCATGGAGCGTGTGCCGCTCGTCGACGAGCTCGTGGTCATCGACTCCGACTCGACGGACCGCACGCGCGACATCGCGCGCGCGCTCGGCGTCCCGGTGCACATCCATCAGCAGCTGCTCCCGGAGATCGGTCCCGGCCGCGGCAAGGGTGAGGCGCTCTGGAAGAGCCTCGCGGCCACGAGCGGCGACATCGTGGTCTGGGTCGACACGGACATCTCGCGGTTCCATCCGAAGTTCGTGTACGGCCTGGTCGGCCCGCTCCTCTTCCGGCCGGACATCGCGTTCACGAAGGCGTTCTACCGGCGGCCGCTCAACGTCGGCGGCGAGCTCCAGGCCACCGGTGGCGGCCGCGTCACGGAGCTTGCGGCGCGGCCGATCCTCAACCTGTTCTTCCCCGAGCTGTCCGGGATCATCCAGCCGCTCTCAGGCGAGCAGGCCGGCCGGCGCAGCCTGCTCGAGCGGCTCCCGTTCTTCGATCTCTACGGCGTCGAGACCGGGCTGCTCATCGATGTGCTCCGCACGTCAGGCCTGAAGGCGATCGCCCAGGTGGACATGAAGCAGCGCATCCATCGCAATCAGTCGCTGCTCAATCTCTCGAAGACGTCGTTCGAGATCCTCCAGGTCGCGATGAAGCGCCTCGGCGACGGGCGCGGTCAGAGCCTGCTCGACGACGCGAACCTCACGATGAAGCTCATCTCGACGTCGGCCGAGGGCTTCCACCTCGAGGTCCAGGACATCGGCGTGACCGAGCGACCGCCGATGATCACCGTGCCGTCGTACCGGGATCGCTTCGCGCGCTAGCTAGGGGCCGTGCGGCGGGCTCGCGATGGGCATCGTCTCCCGGAACCCGGCGCCCGCGATCCGCGCGACGCCTCCCGGATCGACGAGCACGAGGAGCCGGTCCTGTGGCCGGATCGTCCGGCCGGCCGTCGCGCTGGGCTGACCGCCGATGGAGAACGCGCCCTCGTACCAGCAGACATCCACCCGGTCGAGCGGCGCCGCCGGCGCGGCGAACGTCTGGATGCGCGACGCTCCGTTCCCGTACCCGTTCGACCGCCACGACGCGACGTCTGCGGCGCTCGCCACGAACGCGGCGGCCAGGCGCGCGCTGCGGTCCTCGCTCCGCGCCACACGTAGGCCCGCGGTCTCGCACGGCGCCGCGGTCGCCGGTGCCACCGGTGCCGTCGAGCAGGCGGTGAGGGTCAGCGCGATCAGAATGATGGCGCGCCGCACCGGCGCGGCCTAGACCCGGGGCAACGGGGGCAGCGGGCGGCCCGCGTACACGTGCCAGTGGAGATGGAACACGTCCTGCCCGCCCTCGGGCCCGGTATTCGTCTGCACGCGAAAGCCCCGCTCGCCGAAGCCCGCGTCCTTCGCGAGCTGCGCCGAGATCCGCACGAGCTTCCCGAGGAGCGCCTCATCGTCGGTCTCCGCGATCGAAGCGATGTGCTTCCGCGGCACGACCAGCACGTGGAACGGCGCGCGGGGCGCGATGTCCTTGAATGCGATCACATCCGGGTCCTGATACCGGAAGTCAGCGGGCAGCTCGCCGCGCTCGATCCGGCAGAACGTGCAGTCGGTCACGAGCCGACGGGCTGGAGCTTCTTCAGCTGGCCGAGCGCCCGGTCGCGATCCTGCTTCGTGAGGACGCGCTTCCGGAGGCGGAACGACTTCGGGGTCACCTCGAGCAGCTCGTCGTCGGCGAGGAATTCGATCGCGTCGTCGAGGGACAGCGTGCGGATCCCGTCGAGCTTCGCGGCGATGTCGCTGTTGCTGCTGCGCATGTTCGTCAGGTGCTTCTTCTTGCAGACGTTGATCTCGAGGTCGCGCTCGCGGATGTGCTGCCCGACGATCATGCCCTCGTAGACCTCGACGCCCGGACCGATGAACAGCGTGCCGCGGTCCTGCGACGCCGCGAGCCCGAAGGTGCTCGTCTCGCCGGCCTCGAACGCGATGAGCGAGCCGAACTCCCTCGTCGCGATCGGCCCGGCGTGCGGACCGTAGCCCGCGAACAGCGTGTTCATGACGCCCTGGCCGCGGGTGTTCGTGAGGAAGGCCTGGCGGAAGCCGAGCAGGCCGCGGGTCGGGACCTTGTAGACGCAGTGCACGCTCCCGTCGTCGCGGTACTTCATGTCCTGGAGGATCCCGCGGCGCTGGCCGACGAGCTCGACGACCGCGCCGAGCCCCTCCTGCGAGACCTCGACCTCGAGCTGCTCGTACGGCTCCTGCTGCTCGCCGTCGACGACCTTGCCGATCACCTCGGGCTTCGAGACCTGGAACTCGTAGCCCTCGCGGCGCATGTTCTCCACGAGGATCGCGAGGTGGAGCTCGCCACGGCCGGAGACGAGGAGCGTGTCCGGCGTGTCGGTGTCCTCGACCTTCAGCGCGACGTCGCGCTCGAGCTCCGCGTAGAGCCGCTCACGGAGCTTGCGGCTCGTGACAAAGGTGCCCTCACGTCCCGCGAACGGCGAGTCGTTCACCTTGAACGTCATCCGCAGGGTCGGCTCCTCGACCCGGATCGGCGGCAGGGCGCGCGGATCGGCCGCGTCGGCGATGGTCTCGCCGATCGTCGCGTCTCCGACGCCGGCGATGGCCACGATGTCGCCTGCCTCGACGGCCTCGACCTCTTCGCGATCGAGCCCGTTGAAGGTGAACACGGCGGTGACCTTCGTCGGCGGCTGGACCCTGCCGTCGTGGTCGATGCGCACGACCGATTGCCCGCGCTTCACACGGCCGCTCTGCAGCCGGCCGAGGACGATCTTGCCCTTGTAGTCGTCGAGGGTCGTCATCGTGGCGAGGAGCTGGGTCGGGCCGTCCCGGTCGACGTCGGGCGGCGGGATCTCGCCGATGATCGCGTCGAACAGCGGTTCGAGGGTCGTGCCGATGTGGCGGTGGTCGGTGCTGGCCGCGCCGATGAGCGCGTTCGTGTAGACCGTCTCGAACTCCGCCTGCTTCTCGGACGCGCCGAGGTCGAGGAACAGGTCGAACGTCTCGTTCAGGACGTGGTTCGGGCGCGCGTTCGGGCGGTCGATCTTGTTCACGACGAGGATCGCCTTGTGCCCGCGCTGGAGCGCCTGGCGCAGCACGAATTTCGTCTGCGGCATCGGTCCGTCCACGGCGTCCACGAGCAGCAGGACGCCGTCGACCATGTTCATGACCCGCTCGACCTCGCCGCCGAAGTCGGCGTGGCCGGGCGTGTCGACGATGTTGATCTTCGTGCCGCGGTACACGATGGCGGTGTTCTTGGCCATGATCGTGATCCCGCGCTCGCGCTCCAAGGCGTTCGAGTCCATCACCCGCTCCGCCACCTGCTGGTTCTCGCGGAAGATGTGGCTCTGCTTGAGCATCGCATCGACCAGCGTCGTCTTGCCGTGGTCGACGTGGGCGATGATCGCGACGTTCCGGATGTCAGTGCGTGCCGTCACTCATTAAGGGTAAGGCTTGCGATCGCCGCTACGGTCGCGTCTCGGTCTCGACCTCCCACAGCCGGCGCATCTCGTCGGACGACGCGAGGAGGTCGTCGAGCGTGCCCTCGGCGTCGATCCGTCCGTCTTTGATGACGACGATCCGGTCCGCGCGCCGCAGCGCGGGACGGCGATGCGAGACCGCGAGGATGGTCGGACGCGTGGCTGGGTCGTCGAGCCGCTCCCACAGCGCGCGCTCGGTGTCCACGTCGAGCGCGCTCGAGAGATCGTCGACGACGAGCAGGTCGGGCCGGCGGACGAACGCGCGCGCGGCGGCGACCCGCTGGATCTGCCCGCCCGAGAGCCGCACCCCGCGCGACCCGACCAGGGTGTCGAGCCCCTGGGGGAAGTCCGGGACGTCGCCCTCGAGCACCGCCGAGCGCACCGCGGCATCGAGGTGCGCGTCCTCGGGGAGGCCGAGCAGCACGTTCCCGCGGACCGTGTCGCTGAACAGTCGCGGTACCTGCGGGACGTACGCGCAGCGCGGCGGCACGAGGAACGCCGCCGGGTCATCGACCCGCGCATCGTTCCAGCGGACCGCGCCGCCCTCCGCGGGCAGCAGCCCGAGCAGGACGCGGAGCAGCGTCGTCTTGCCGGCGCCGATGCGACCGGTGATGACCGTGAAGGTGCCCTGCTCGATGCGCAACGAGGCGTCGCGGATGCCGTAGCGGTAGGAGAGGTGGATCGCCTCGAGGGTCCGCAGGTCGCCGCCGGTGCCGCGGACCGTCGCCGGCAGCGGGCCGTGCAGGAACAGCGGCGTGCGCGCGACCAGACCCTCGGCCACGACGCCGGTCGCCTCGCCGCGCATGAGCGCGAGCATCCGGCGCACCGACACGTTCAGCTGCTTGTACTGCGTGAGGAATTGGCCGGCGAACCCGGTGAATTCGGTCACGAAGCCGAGGTAGGACACGAACAGCGCGAAGTCGCCGACCGTGAAATCGCCGGTGCGCATCGCCTGCGCCCCGAGCAGCAGGATGAGTCCGGTCCCGATGTTCACGGTGTTCCAGTAGATCGACTGCGTGACGAGCTGGGTGGCGCGCTCGCGCAGGAGCGCGCGACGCCGCGCGTCGTTCAGCGTGCGGAAGTGCTCGACGACGCCATGCTCCGCGCGCGCGAGCTGGACCGCCTGGACCGCGCCGAAGATCTCGCCGAGCGCGCCGGTCACCTGGCTCGTCGCGATCTGGCTCGCCGCTCGCGTCTGGCGGAGACGGGTCTGCACCAGCTGCACGATGAGGACGATCGCCACCAGCGGCACGAAGACGAAGATCGCGATCGTCGCGTTCACGCGGAGGAGGATCGTCATCGCCGCGATCGCGAAGATGCCGTTGCCGATCATGTCGATCGTCCAGTCGGCGCCGTTCTCCGCGTGCTCGACATCGTCGCGGAAGACGCTCAGCGCTTCCCCCGGCGTCCGGTCCAGCGACCGGGCACCCGGACGGCGGAGCACCTCGGTCAGCATGTTGCGTTGCAGCACCCCGATGACGCCGAAGCGGAAGCCGACGTCGACGATCCAGCCGGCCAGCTGCAGTCCCGCTTCCGCCGCCCCGGCGCCGACGAACAGCGCGCCGAACCACAGGACCGCGCCGGCATCCGCGGTCCCGTGCTGCAGGGCGTCGAACGCCCGCTGGGCGACGAGCCCCGGCAGGAGTCGCGTGGCGTAGAAGGCGATCCAGAGGATCGTGTCGGCGAGATACGCGCCGGCGCGATACGTGGCCATCCGCCAGAGGAACCGCGCCGTGCCGATCGTGTCGTCGGTCAGCGCGAACGCGCGCATCAGGCGACCACCGGCTCGAGGCCCGTGCGGAGCAGCTCGGCGAAGCGCGAACCGGGGTCGGCCGCGAGCGCGGCGCGGGCGCCGTGCTCCACGATCCGTCCGTCCTCGACGAGGATGATCTCGTCGCATCGGTCCACGGTGGCGAGCCGGTGCGCGATGACGACCGCCGTGCGGCCAGAAAGGAGCGTGTCGATGGCCCGCTCGACGTTGCGCTCGGTGACCGGGTCGAGCCGCGACGACGCCTCGTCCAGCACGACGAGACCCGGGTCGCGCAGGAACACCCGCGCGAACGCGAGGAGCTGCGCCTCGCCGGCGGAGAGGCTACCCGCGGTCATCGGCGCCGACAGCGGGTCCGTCCCCGGGCGCGCGCGGAGCCACGGGCCGAGCCCGATGCGCTCGGCGACGTCCAGCAGCCGAGCGTCGTCGATCGTCCGATCGAAGAGCGTGAGGTTGTCCCGGACGGAGGCGCTGAACAGCTGGACATCCTGGCTCACGAGCGTCGCGCGCGACCGAATGTCCTGGAGCGACCCATCGCGCAGGTCGACGCCGCCGAGCCGGACCGTGCCGGCGGTCGGGTCGTAGAACCGGAGCAGCAATCGCGCGAGCGTGGTCTTGCCCCCGCCGGTGCGACCGAGGATCCCGAGCACGCGTCCTGGCGCGACGCGCAGCGAGACGTCGTGGAGCACGGGATCGGCGTCGTAGCCGAACGACACCCCGTCAAGCTCCACGGCCAGCGCGCCGCCCGGCAGCGGCGCGGTGCCGCCGGCCAGGACCGAGCTCGTCTGCAGCAGCTGATCGACGCGGCCGAGGCTCGCGATCGCGCGCTGCATCTCTTCGAGCTCCCGGCGGAAGGACTCGATCGGGCGGCGGAGCAGCTCCGTGTAATAGAAGAGGAGGTAGACGGTGCCGACGCTGATGGCGCCGATCGTCCAGAGGTAGCCACCGACCCCGAACGCCACGGCGTTCCCCACCGCGAAGGTCAGGATCGTCGACGACCAGATGAGCCCGACGCCGAACATGGCCGTGCGCCGTGCGGCGAGCCAGTCGCGGTGGTGGAGCGCGAGTCCATTGAGCACGTGGGTCTCCGCGCCGCTCGATCGGATGTCCTCGGTCCCGCCGAGACGCTCGCCGAGGAAGCCGTAGATCTGGGCCGAGCTCTCGCGGACGCGCCGCCAGCCCCCGACGGCGATCGTCCGCAGCGGCCCGAGGAGCATGCCGACCGCGACGATCACGAACGCCGTGAACGCAAGGCCGGCCCGCCAGTCCTCGAGCGAGACCACGACCAGCACGCCGGCGAGCAGCACCGCGTTCCCGAGCACGTTCACGATGAATCGCGAGAAGAACGCCGCGAGCGCGGTGACGTCGCCGTCGATGCGCTCGATGAGCTCGCCGGGCGTGCGGGCCTTGTGGAAGCCGAGGTCCAGCTGCAGGCAGTGCAGCGCGAGGTCGGCGCGGAGGGCGTTCGTCGCGGCCCAGCCGACGCTCTCGCCGAGGTAGGTGGCGAACGCCGCCACGATCTGCTGGCCGAGCGAGAGCGCGACGAAGAGGGCCGCGATGCGCACGAGCGCGTCGACCGGCGCGGCGCCGAGGGCGTTGTCGATGAACGAACGGAGCAGCTGTGGGGCGGCGAGCTGGAGCCCGATGCTGGCGAACAGCAGCACGCCGAGCAGGGCTACGCGGCCCCGTTCCGGCGTGGCGTAGCGGACGAAGAGCTCGACGTACCGATGGCGCGCGCGCACGGTCAGCCCTCGAGCGCGGCGACCGCGTCCGGGAGCCCGGACAGGTCGCGCAGGACCCGCGTCGGCGACGATGTGAGCGGCTCGGCGTGCCGGTCGATGAACACCGTGCGGTAGCCGAGCGCGGCCGCCGGGACCATGTCGTGGTACTGGCTCGCGCCGATGTGCACCGTGTCGGCGATCGATGCCCCGCTGCGCTCCGCGAACCGGAGCCAGTGCCCGGCCGCGGGCTTGTAGCCGCCGACATCCTCCGCGGTCACGACGAGATCCGGCGCGATCCCGAGCTTCGGGATCGAGGTCGCAATGAGGTCACGGTCCACGTTGGAGAGAATGGCGATGCGTCGCCCGGCCGTCTGCAGCGCGCGCAACGCTGCGGGCACTTCCGGGAACGCCGCCCAGCCGGGGAGCGACGCCGGGAGTGGCGACGGCCGGTCGATGCCGTGGGCGCGCAGCAGTGCCCGGCCGGCCTGGTCCAGGATCTCGCGATACCGGAGGTACCGGCCGCGCTCGACCGCCGCCTCGGTCTCGATGTACTCGCGCGCGAGCGCCGCGCGATCCGGCGGCGTCTCGAAGTACGGGAGCAGCGCCCCGGTGATGCCGCCCTCCCAGTCGATGAGCGTGCCGTAGCAGTCGAAGGTGCACCAGCGGATGGGCATCCGCGAAATGTACGAGTTAGCGGCACCAAGTCGGACGCACGCGCGTTGTGCGAGATGGATGCTTCCGTCGATGCGCTCCATCGCCAGGATCGTCGCGACCGGCGTGCTCGCCGCGTCGTGCGGCGGCGCGGCAGGCACGCAG
>DASYXA010000111.1:0-84875 GCA_035935465.1 Candidatus Limnocylindria bacterium
GGCGCGTTCGACCGGATCGCCGCGACACGCGGTGTCGCGCCCAAGGCCGCGCTCCTCCGCGCGCTGCTCGCTCGCGCGACGGCTGCCGAGATCCGCTACGTGGTGAAGATCGTGAGCGGCGAGCCGCGCATCGGCCTTCGCGAGGGATCGCTCGAGGACGCGATCGCGCGCGCGTTCGGACGGGACCGCGAGGCTGTCGGTCGCGCGCACATGCTCGATGGGGACATCGGGACCACGGCCGTGCGCGCGAAGCATGGGACGCTCGCGGAAGCGCGATTCGTGCACTTCGCGCCGATCGGGATGATGCTCGCGACACCGGTGCTCGATCTCGCGGAGGTCGGGCGGCGCTTCGGGCCGCCGTACGTCGTCGAGGACAAGTACGACGGCATCCGGGCCCAGGTCCACAAGGAGGGCGACCGGGTCGAGCTGTACTCGCGGACCTTCGACCGCGTCACGTCGCGCTTCCCCGAGCTGATCGAGCCGCTCGGCGCGGTCCCGGGGACGTTCGTGCTCGACGCCGAGATCCTCGCCCTCGACCCGAGCGGACGGGCCATCCCGTTCACGCGCTTTCAGGCGCGGCTCGGCCGGAAGGTGGTGAGCGAGCAGCTCCGGCGGGAGCTCCCGGCGACGCTCGTCGTGTTCGACGTCCTCGAGCGCGACGGCCGGCCGCTGCTCGACGAGGCCCTGTCCGAACGGCAGGCGGTGCTCGCGGCGCTGCGGCTCCGGGCGCCCCTGATGTCCGCGCGCTCGATGGAGATCGACGCGGCGGGTGACGCGCTCATCGCCGCGCTCGATACCGAGTTCGCCGCGGCGCGCGACCGCGGGAACGAGGGGCTGATGGTCAAGGACCCACGCTCCACCTACCGCCCCGGTCGCCGCGGGATGGAGTGGCTGAAGGTGAAGCGCGCGCTCAGAACGCTGGACGTGGTCGTGACCGCGGTCGAGTGGGGCCACGGCAAGCGCCGGGCGGTGCTCTCCGATTACACGTTCGCGGTCCGGGACGGCGATCGGCTCCTGAACATCGGCAAGGCCTACTCGGGCCTCACCGACGCGGAGATCGCCGCGCTGACCGAACACTTCAAGGCCCGCACGCTCAAGGACTTCGGCCGCATGCGCCTGGTCCAGCCCGAAACGGTCATCGAGGTGGCGTTCGACCAGGTCCAGCGGAGCCCGCGGCACACGTCGGGTTTCGCGCTGCGCTTCCCGCGGATCGTGCGGCTGCGCCCGGACAAGCCGGTCGGCGAGATCGACACGCTGGACACGGTGCGGGCCATCGCCATCGCCGAGCCCGATACTGACGCCGGATGACGGGGCCCGAGCAGGCCGAGCAGCTGGGTTTGCTCCTCTCGCTCCAGCGCGAGCTCGCGCTGGAGACGGACCTCGACGTCGTGCTGCACCGCATCGCCGAGTTCGCCATCGCGCTGCTCGATGCCGAACGGGCGACGGTCTACGTCGTGGACCGCGAGCGCTCCGAGGTCTGGTCGCGGATCCTCACCGAGAGCGAGCTCCGCGAGATCCGCCTGCCGCTCGACGGCCGCGGCCTCGCCTCCGAGGTCGCCCGCGGCGGCGGCCTTCTGCGGATCGACGATCCGTACGGCGACCCGCGCTTCGACGCGAGCGTCGACGCGCGCACCGGCTACCGCACGCGCTCGATGCTCGTCGCGCCGATCGACGCCCGCGACCGCACGCGCCTCGGCGTACTCCAGATCGTGAACAAGAAGGGCGACCGGCCGTTCGCGAAGGACGATGAGGACGTGAGCCGGTCGCTCGCGAGCTCCGCCGGCATCGCGCTCGAGTACGTGGCGCTGAACGCGCAGCTCGCGCAGGAGCGCCTGCGCGTCGTGAAGGTCACCGAGGAGACGCGCCACCGCCTCGCGCGGGACCTGCACGACGGCGTCGCGCAGACCCTCGCCAACACCGCGATCGGCATCGAGCTCGCGCAGAAGCGCGCGCGGCTCGACGTGGACGCCGCGGTCGGCGAGCTCGACCGGCTGCGCGAGCGCGTCCTCGAAGCGCAGCAGGGTCTGCGCGACATCCTGTTCGCCCTGCGACCGGTGGCCCTCACCGAGGACGGGCTCGCCGCGGCGGTGCGTGCGCTCGCGCAGCGCATGGACGGCACGAACGGCTCGCACGTCTTCGCGCGGAACGCCACGTCGACCGTGCGGCTCGGGGCCGAGGTCGAAGCCGGCGCGTTCACCGTCCTGCGCGAGGCCGCGAACAACGCCGTGAAGACCGGGCGCGCGCCGAACGTCGCCCTCGAGGTCACCGACGACGCGACGTCGCTGATCGGCCTGGTCGAGGACGACGGCGCCGGCTTCGATGTCGCGGCCACGCTCGACTCGTACGCCGGACGCGGTAGCCTCGGGCTCCTGCAGATGCGTGAAGCGGCGCGGCTCATCGGCGCGCAGCTCTCGATCGACTCCTCGCCCGGCAACGGGACGCGCGTGCGCCTGCGGATCCCCAAATCGGCTGGTTCGGCTGGATCGGCTGGATCGGCTGGACCAGCCGGACCGGGTGGATCAGCCGGTCCGGCCGGACGGCCGTGACCGCGGGCGAACGGCGGCGCGCCGGCGGCCGGCGGGCCGCGGACTCGATCACCGGCGTGGCGTTCGAGGACGCGTTCGTCGCCCTCACCGACGGCATCCTGATCAGCGACGGCGACGGGAACGTGCTCTCCGCGAACCCGGCCGCGTTCCGCCTGCTGGGGGAGGACACGCTCCTGGGCCGGCCGTTCGAGGGCCTCCTCCTGGTGTCCGGCGCGATCACCGTGCAGAACCCCGAGGGCCAGGCCATCCGCCGCGCGTGGTTCCCGCGCGAGGACCGGATGGGCGTGCTCGAGATCGTCTCGACGCCGCTCGCCGGGTCGACCCCGCGCGCGACCATCCACACCGTCCGCGACGTGACGGCGAGCGCCGAGCTCCTGCGGTTGAAGGAGGAGTTCCTGCTCGACGTCGCGCACGAGCTGCGGACGCCCATCGCCGCGCTCACGGCGTCGCTCGAGCTCGTGCATCAGGACGCCATCTCGATGCCGCGCGACGAGCTGCGCGCGATGGTCGGCACGCTTCGCCGAAGCGCGCTTCGCCTCGAGCACCTCGTCGAGAACCTGCTCGACGCCGGCAGCATCGAGGCCGGCACGTTCGAAGTGCGCGCGATCCCCACGAGCGTCACCGAGATCCTCGAGGACAGCCTCGTGTTCGTGCGCTCGATCTTCGACTCGAAGGGTCAGCGCCTCGTGACCCACTTCGGACCGGCGACCGACCGGGTCGTCTGCGATCCGCGCCGGACCGGCCAGGTGTTCGCGAACCTCCTCGGCAACGCCGGTAAGTACGGCACCGAGGGCTCCCTGATCACGCTGCGCACGGAGAGCAGCGCCGGCTTCGTGAAGATCACTGTCCACAACGACGGACCGACCATCCCGCCGGACGAGCTCGCCCGGCTGTTCCAGCGGTTCTTCCGCTCACGGACCGTCCGCGGCGAGGCCGGCGGCCTCGGGCTGGGGCTCACCATCTGCCGCGCGATCGTGCAGGCCCAGGGCGGGGAGATCGGCGTGGACAGCGCAGCCGATCGCGGCACGTCGGTACACTTCACCGTCCCGAAGGCGAGAGAGCTCGCGCAGGAGGCTGGATCAGCGTGAAGTTGCTGGTCGTCGATGACGACCGGGATCTCGTGGAGCTGCTGGACTACGCGTTGCGGCGCGAGGGCTACGAGATCGTCCGGGCGTACGACGGGGAAGCCGCGCTCGAGACGCTGAACCGGGAACGGCCCGATCTGGTCGTCCTCGACATCAACCTGCCGAAGCTCGCGGGCTTCGTCGTGCTCGAGCGCATCCGCCACGTCGACGAGCACGTCGCGGTGCTGCTCCTGTCCGCGCGGCAGGACGAGTCCGACATCCTCCGTGGCCTCCAGCTCGGAGCCGACGACTACATCACGAAGCCGTTCCGGCCGAAGGAGCTGGTCGCCCGGGTGAAGGCGATCCTGCGCCGCTCCGTCCATACCCGCGGCCGGCCCGCGCCGTCGGTCTACACGACCGGCGACATCGTCCTCGACGAGGCGACGCACGAGGTGCGCACGGCGGAGGTGCCGGTCCACCTGTCGCCCACCGAGTTCAAGCTGCTGCGGCACTTCATGGCGAATCCCGGACGCGTCCTCACCCAGGAGGAGATCCTCGAAGGGGTCTGGGGCTACGACGCCGACGTCGGCGGCGACCTCGTGAAGCTCAACGTGAGCCGGCTTCGGCGCAAGCTTGGCGCGGACGGCCACACGCGCGACGTCATCCAGACCGTGCCGGGCGTGGGGTACCTGTTCAAGGGGGCCGACGGCGGCGTGCAGCGCGAGGAGGCCAGGCCCAGATGAACCCGCGGAGCGTCGCCGCCTTCGGCTCCTCCGCCCTCAGGGGCCCGCGGTTCGGTCGGGCAACGCCCTCCCTCGCCTAGCTACGCCCCCGCGTCACCCAGCCTGAGCCGGGTCGCCTCGAGGTCCGTCGGGTTGCTGTACACGGGGTAGACCGCGAAGCCCGAGGCTTTCGAGATCGCATCGACCGCGGCGTTGTTCGGCGCGGGCAGCGCGACGGTGAGGACCTGGCCCTCGATACCGACGACGACCGCGTTCCACTCCGCCGCGAGCGCGCGCGGGAGATGCGTCTGGAGCGCGGCCGACGCGAGCCGCGACGGCTCGGCGAGATACGGCGCGGGTGGCGGTGCCAGCACGTGGGCCCGGAGCGCGCCGCGCGGGCCGTCCGCGAAGCTGTGCTCCCACACCCGGACGCCGCCACCGGCTTCCTTGGCCTTGTACATCGCGATGTCGGCGAACTCGATGAGCCCGGCGGCATCGCCGGACGGCCGGGGGAACGTCGCGACGCCGATGGATAGCCCGATCGTGTGGCCCGCGGCCGAGAGCTCCGGCGGGAGCGTCTGCGCCGCCGTCTTCTCGAGGACTCGGCGCGCGACGCGCGACGCGATCTCGCTGTCGGCCTCGGGAAGGATGACCGCGAATTCGTCGCCGCCGTAACGGGTCGGCACGTCGTACAGCCGGACCGCCTGCGTGATGCCGTTCGCGACGGCGCGGAGCACGTTGTCGCCGACGCGGTGGCCGAATCGGTCGTTGATCGTCTTGAACTTGTCGACATCGATCATCAGGAGCCCGAGCAGGTGCTCCGCGCGGAGCGCGCGGTTGAGCTCGGCCTCGAGCCGGCGGTCGAAGTGGCGGCGGTTGAACAGCCAGGTGAGCGGATCGGTCTCCGCGAGCCGCTGCATCGCCTCGCCCTGCTCGCTCTGGAGGAGGCACGCGCCGATGTGGCTCGCGAGCAGCTCGAGGGTCACCAGGTCATCCTCGCCGAACGACCGGCCGTCGATCGGGTCCGCGACGTTCAGCACCCCGCGCGACTCGTCGTCGACGAGGATCGGGACGGACATGAACGACGTCGTGCGGTAGCGGTCGGGCTGCGCGCCCTCGCGGACTTCGCCGGTGCGGACGAGAAGGGAGCGCTTCGACGCGGCGACGGACCCGACCACGCCTTCGCCCTGCCGGATACGGACCTGCCGCTTGACCTCGTCGGCGATGCCGACCGCGCGCGCGATGACGAAGTCGGTGGTCGCGTCGTCACGGATCATGAGCGAGGCCCGCTCGCCCCGGACGAGCTCGGTCGCGACCTTGAAAATGGAGTCAAGGAGATCCTGCGCCAGCCCAGCCGGACCCGCGGCCCCTACCGTGTCCACGAAGCTTCCCCCATCGCGCTGCGCTTGAGTGTCCGGTCGCCGTCCGACCGTGGCCATGACCGTTCGGTATCGGTTCGGCGGAGGGCGCCAGGCTAGGGCTTTCGCACCCGTCCTGACCAGACCGGTCAACCGGCGCTGAACGGCCGCGGGATCGGTCGCCAGAAACCGCGGAAACCCGGCCCGTCGGGCTGGGCCGACCGGTCGGGGTCATCGGGCCGCCGGGCTCGTCCGTACAGAGGCAAACCGCACCCAGAGGAGGGGTCATGACCCGTCGCTCTCGCCCGATCATCGCGCTCGTCGGCATCGCGGCACTCGGCAGCGCGTGCGGCTCGTCCGGCACGTCCGCGCCGGCCGCCGCGACCGCGGCGCCCGCCGCGGCGGCCCTCAACGTCGACGTCCAAGGGTTCAAGTTCCCGGCGAACCTGGACGTCGCGCGGGGCACGAAGGTCACCTGGACGAACAAGGACACCGCGGCGCATACCGTGACGAGCGGCACGCGCCCGACCAAAGACGGCAGGTTCGACGGACAGCTCCCGGCCGCCGCGACGTTCAGCTTCACCTTCACCGAGGCGGGGACCTACCAGTACTTCTGCTCGATCCACAGCTCGATGAACGGGACGATCACGGTCAAGTAGCTTCACTGCCAGTCGCGCGACGCGAGCTTCACGAACAGCGCGAGCTCGTCGAGGCGGCGCGCCAGCACGGAGACCACGCCGTCCACCTGCTGGAGCGTCCCCTCGACGACCACCGCGCCGCCCAGGTCGACGACCGGCTTGTATTTCGCGTACGTCGCGGGCCGGATGATGATGTTCACCAGGCCGAATTCGTCCTCGAGCGAGAGGAACACGTGGCCCTTCGCGGTCTCGGGATGCTGCTTCACGACCATCGCGCCCGCGACCAGCACCCGTGATCCGTGCTCCGCGCGCTGGATATCCGCCGACGAACGCACCCCGCGCGCGAGGAGCCGCTCGCGGTAGAAGCGCATCACCTGCGGTCCGGTCGGGATCCCGGTGATGCGGTAATCGAGCGCGGTGCGCTCCTGCTCGCTCAACGCCGGCAACGCCGGTGCGGTCGTCGTCGGGTACGCGAGCACCGGCCGGGTGAACGCCGGCGAGGCCCGGTGCGCGTCGCGGGCGCGCCAGAGCAGGGACCGGCGTGCTTCCCCGAGCGCGTCGAACGCGCCGACGAGGGCGAGATTGCGGAGCGCCTCCTCCTTGAGCCCGACGCGCGTGGCGAAGTCGTCGAACGAGCGGAAGTCGCCGCGCTCGCGCTCGCGGACGATCGCGTCGGCTTCCGCCGCTCCGAGGCCCTTCACGCCGGTGAGGCCGAGCCGGACATCGTGGGTGCGGCACGCGCGGTGGCGGGCGATCGTGGTCGATCGGTCGACGACGTCGTCAGACGCGCTCGTGCCGTGGAGCTCGACGATCGCCGCTGTCTGCGAGCGGTTCACGTCGACCGGGAGGATCGCGATCCCGTGGCGCTTCGCGTCGCCGGCGATGACTGCGGGCGAGTAGAAGCCCATCGGCTGGTTGTTGAACAGGCCGACGTAGAGCTCGGCCGGGTAGTACAGCTTCAGGTGGGCGGTGTGGTACGCGGTGAGAGCGAACGCGGCCGCGTGGCTCTTGCAGAACCCGAACTCCGCGAACGCGGCGATCTGGCCGAAGATGAGGTCCGCCGTGGCGCCGTCGAGCCCGTGAGCGAGCGCGCCGCGGACGAACGGCAGGCGCAGCGTCTCCATGTCGGCGCTCGAGCGCGCCCGGCTCATCGCGCGGCGGAGCCGGTCGGCCTCGGCCGCCGTGAATCCCGCGACGGCCATCGCCACGCGGAGGATCTGCTCTTGGAACAGGATCACCCCGAGGGTCTCCTTGAGGATCGGCTCGAGGAGCGGGTGCGGGTACGTCACCGGCTCGCGGCCCTGCCGGCGGTGGATGTACGGATTGACCATGTTCCCCTGGAGCGGGCCGGGGCGGATGATCGCGACCTCGACGACGATGTCCGCGAAGCTCCGTGGCCGCACGCGCGGCAGGGCCTGGGCCTGGGCGCGGCTCTCGACCTGGAAGAGACCGATCGTGTCGACCTCGCAGATGAGGTCGTACACCGCCGGGTCGTCGAGCGGGAGCGTCCCGAGGTCGAGCCGCACGCCGTGCAGCTCGTCGATCATCGCGACCGCGTCCTTGATGAGCGAGAGGGTGCGCAGGCCGAGCAGGTCCATCTTGATGAGCCCGAGGTCCTCGACGTCGCGCTTGTCGAACTGCACGACGTTGCGGCCGGGCATCGTCGCGCGCTCGATCGGCACCGTGTCCACGAGCGGCAGCGCGGTGATGAGCATCCCGCCGTTGTGGATCGAAAGATGCCGCGGGACGTCGGCGATCTCCGCGACGATCTTCCGGAACACCGGCCAGCGTGCGCGCTCCTGATCGGTCAGCAGGTCGGTGAACGCCTGGATCGGCGGTGCGGTCACGTCGGCCTCGCCGATGAACGGGACGCCGTCGGGGCCGCGTGAGGCGAAGCGCGGCGCGTCGATCGACCTGGCCATCCGGTCCACGACCTCGAGGCGGTACCCGAGCGCCTTCGCGACCTCTCGCGACGCCGAGCGCGAGCGGTACGTGACGACGTTGCAGACCATGGCCGCGTAGCGCTCGCCGTACGTCCGGTAGACGTACTGGATGACCTCCTCGCGATCGTTCGTCGCGATGTCGAGGTCGATGTCCGGCATCGTGTGCGAGTCCTCGGTGAGGAAGCGCTCGAACAACAGGTCGTGCGCGATCGGATCGACCTTCGTGATGTCGAGCACGTAGGCGACGATCGAGTCGGCCGCCGATCCGCGACCCTGCGCCGGGATCCGCCGCTCGTTGCAGAACCGGACGATGTCCCAGTTGATGAGGAAGAACTCGGCGAGGCCGCAGCGGTGGATGACGTCGAGCTCGTGCGCGAGCTGCTTCGACACCGCCGGCGTCATCCCGCCGTACTTCGCGCGCGCCCCGTCCTGACAGAGCGCGTACAGGAACGAGAACGCCGTGTAGCCGTCGGGCACGGCGAAGCCGGGCAGGCGCTGGTAGCCGAAGCCGAGATCGAGATCGCAGCGGTCCGCGATCGCGCGCGCGTTCGCGAACGCCACCGGGTGGTGCCCGAGCCGCGCCCGCAGCTCGGCCTCGCCCTTGAGCCAGCGCTCGCCGTTCGCGGCAAGCTGCTTCCCCGCCTCGTCGACGGTGGTCCCGAGGTCGATGCAGCGCAGCACATCGTGCAGCTGCCGCGCCTCCGGTCGTGCGTAGCGCACGTCGTTCGTCACGACGGTCGCGATGCCGAGCTCGGCCGCGAGCTCCGCGCGGGCGTCGCAGCGGTCGATGTCCGCCGGGCCCCAGCGATCGACGAGCTCCGCATACACGCGGTCGCCGAACACATCGCGGAGGCGCGCCAGGGTCACCGCGTCGTCGGACTCCGACAGCGCGACGAGTCCTGCGGCATGCTCGGCGACGAGCGCGAGCGTCGCGCGCGGCTTCGTCTTCTCGCCCGCCAGCTGGGCCGCGGAGACGATCCGGCAGAGGCTCGTCCAGCCCGTCCGGTCCAGCACGAGCAGCGTCACCGCGTCCGAGTCGACCAGCCGCAGCTCCGTCCCGAAGATCGGCTTGATCCCGCGCTCGCGCGCGGCGTTCCAGAACCGCACCGCGCCGTAGAGGCCGTTCGTGTCGGTGAGCGCGAGCGCGTCCTGGCCGTGCTCGACAGCGGCTTCGACCAGATCATCGACGGTCGATGCACCGTCCAAGAAGCTGTAGCTGCTGTGGGTGCGAAGGTGGATAAAGCCGCTAGGCATCTCGCGACGAACGTCGAATACTGGTCGGCGTATGGTCGCGACCCGGACACAGGTCTATCTCACCAAGGAACAGCGGCGAGCGCTTGAGGCCCGACGACAGCGTGAGGGCAAGACGCTCGCCGCGGTGATACGCGATGCCGTCGACGCGTACATCGCAGCGGACGTAGCCGATCGTCAGGCGATTCTTGATCGAACGTTCGGCAGCATTCCTGACTTCGAGGTCCCATCGCGCGACGAATGGGAAGAGCGGGCAAAGCGCTTGGGGCACTGATCGATCCGTGCAGACCGGTCCCCGTGACCGTGTGTTCAATCCATGACTCGCTGAAGGAACCATTCGCCGCGCTTCCGATCGCCGTAGATGTCGCAGAGCAGGCCGTCGGCCGTGCGCAGCGTGAGGTACTCGCGATCGATGCCGTCGGCCCACCACTCGCCATCCACGCGCCAGCGCCGCACGACCTCGACGACGACGAGCCGCCGCTGCCCGACCCGAAGCGCGCCTGGCTCGCCCTCGTTCCACTCCATGTGTACCGGCAGCGGCTCGGCGAACAGCCGGCTCACCTGTTCGATCTCATGTCTTCGCCATGAGCACGCTCATGGCTGGTGGAAACTCGCTCGCCGCGGCAGAGCCGCGTCTCGCTCGTTCTCATCTGACCACCTCTTCCCACTCGGCGGCGCGCTCGGGCAGGCGCGCCTCGGCATCGACGACGTGCGGCTGGAGCACGGTCGCGGCACCGAGCCGCGTGCGCAGGAGCTGCGCGACCGAGATCGCCTCCTCGGCCTGCGCGCCGTCGGGCGCGAAGAGGCCGATCTGGCGCCCGCGGGCCGGCTCGACGGCGGTGATCTCGAGCGCCGCCGAGGTCACGCGGCCGAGGGCCGGGATCTCCTCGAGGCCCCAGCGGAGCGAGCGGACGATGGCCGCCGATCCCGCCGAGGGCGGGAGCAGCGATCGCTCGAGCCGCAGGGGCAGCAGCTCCTCGCGCTCGAGGACGAGCCGGATGCGCAGCGCGGCGAGGCCGTCGTGCCGCAGCGCCTCCGCGAGCTCGTCGGCCGTGGCGCGCAGCGCGAAGACGAGCCGCTCGCGCGAGTCGACCGGGTCGTCCCAGGTCCGTTTCGCGCGGATGCGCCGGCGCGGCGCCACGCCGCGCACGTCCTCAACGAGCTCACCGATAGCGAGCGCGTACGCGATCGCCGCCGATTGACCGAAGCGATCGGACACGGCGCCGCGCGTGAGCGCGAGGAACCCACCGATGCGCCGCACGCCGAGCAGTGCCAGCTCCTCGATGACCTTCGGATCGAGCGGCAGCACGTCGAGCGGCAGCGGGTCGAGGAACGCGCGCTCTTCCTCGGCGGGGATCTCGGTCACCGTCCCCGCGGGCGTGCGCGCGGCCACGACGCGCGCGACGAACGGCGTCGTACCGAGCCCACCGGAGAGCGACCCACCGCCCGACGCGCCGCACACGCTGATCGCGTTGCGTGCGACGCGCAGCGGTGTACCGAGGAGCCGCTCGGTGCCGCGCAGGTCACAGACGAACGCGCCGTCGTCGGCCACGCCGACGCGCGGCAGCATCGCGGACAGCGCGGCGAGGATCCGCGCGCGCGGCGCGCGCTCGGGAACGGCGATCGCGAGATATGACTTCATCCTGCTCTCACTCTCTATCTCCGACCTGCGGTCGGAGACCGCTCAGGACTGGTGGTACTCGTTCGTCGCGGCAAAGCCGCTCCTCACTCGCTCTCATCCGACCTGCTCCAGCAGCGCGCCGCGGGTCCCGAGGTCGCGCGACTCGGCGCCGAGCGCGGCGAAATGGAAGAGGGCGCGCTCCGCGACGACCGCGGTCCAGCCCGTCGTGCGGCCGAAGCGCTCGGCCCACGCGACGCGGGCGACCACGAACGTCGGGATCGCGAGCCGCATCGCGCGGACGTCGGAGATGACAAGGAGCGCGGCGGGCGACGAGCGCACGATCGGCATGAGCGGTACCAGATCATCGATGCGCACGTTCGTCGGCGCGAGCTGCGGACCCGTGTCGACGACCGCGAGCCGGAAGCCGGCGCTGCGCAGGGCGGCGCCGGCGGCGAGGAGCACGTCGTCGCGCGTGCGCGCGCGGACGACGAACACCCGCTCGAGGTCCACGCCCGCGCGCACCGCCGCCAGCGGATCGAACGTCGCGCTCGGGTCGATCCAGAGCACGTTGCCGCCGTCGCGCTGCGCGCCCGCGACGGCGCGGTGCGCGAGCGCGACCTTCCCGGTGCTCCCGGTCCCCACGAACGCCAGCGGCGCGCCCGACGAAAGGCCCGGGGTGAGCGTGTCGAGCGAGCTGGAGGTCGCGATGCGCCGTTCGCCGGCGCGGCGTTCTGCGACCGCGCCAGGCGCGAGCACGTGCGTGCCGAACCGCCCCTCGACGCGCGCGATCGCGTCCGCCACAGCCGTTCCCGTTCGTGTTGAGCCCACCCGCGACGCTCCCCGTTACACCGTTCTCCTGGCCTGGCCTCCATAGAACGGATGTTCTAACAATAGGGGGCCGAACAACACCGCGTCAAGCATCGAAGAGTTGCCCAAGAACACCGCCCCACAGACCGCCGCTGGCAGACGTCGTGCACCGAACCCACGTCCTAGGGGGGCTGACGCCCGTGGATATCGACCACCAGGGACCCGCGAAGTGCGTCGACTGCGGCCAGGACGCGTACATCCGCCTGGCCGGCACCGAGGCCTACGTCTGCGCCCACTGCTTCGCCGATCGCGGCCGCAAGACCCGCGGCACCAAGAGCTTCGCTAGAGCGTCGCAGTCTCCACCGACAAGATCGGCGGAAGGTGCTGTGCGATAAGGGCCCACGTCCGGCCCTCGTCAGCGCTGCCCCAGATCTCGCCGCTCGTCGTCCCGAAGTACACGCCCGCGGGATCGAGCCGGTCGGTCGCCATCCCCTCGCGCATGACCTCGTAATTCGCCCCGCGCGGTAGTCCGTTCGCCTGCTTCGTCCACTTCTTGCCGCGGTCGCGCGTGCGCCACACGGCCGCGCCCGTCGACAGGGGTGACATGCGCATCGGGAACTCGAGCGGGAACACGTACGCGGTCTGCGGATCGCGCGGATGGATCGCCGACGCGAACCCGTAGTCCGTCGGCAGGCCCTTCGTCACGTCGGTCCACTTCCGCTCGCCCGCGTCCTTGAAGTACGCGCCGATGTGGGCCTGCTGGAAACGCGCGCCGGCGACGGTCGGGCTTCCGACGACGTGGTGCACGCAGACGAGATCGCCGTCGTGCTCGATCGGCACCGGCGATCCGAGGCCACTGTTCGTCCGGGTCCACGACCTCCCGCCATCGGCGGTCTCGTACACCCCACCCGAGCTGATCCCGATGGTCATCGCCTTCGGATCCACGGCATCCACGGCGATGGAGTGCAGGCCGAGCCCGCCGCCGCCGGGAACCCACTGCTTCGCGTCCTCGTGCTCGTTCAGTGCGCGCACGGACTCCCAGCTCTCGCCGCGGTCGGCGCTCTTGAACAGCGATGCCGGCTCCGTGCCGACCCACATGACGTCGGGCTCCTTCGCGTGCCCGGGCTCGATGTGCCAGGTGCGGCTGAACGTGCGGTCGTCGCCCTTCGGGAACGCCGGGTTCTTGCCGGGCTTCCAGGTCTTCCCGAGGTCGCGCGAGATCTCGACCCGCGGGCCGCCCCAGGTCATGTTCACGCCGGCATAGAGCGATCGGCCGTCACGCGGATCGAAGGCCACGTGGTAGACCGGCTGCCCCGGGAAGTACGGCCCCTCGAGCCGCCAGCGCTCGCGCGCCGTCCCGCTGCGGAACAGGTACACCCCCTTCTTCGTCCCCAGGAGCACCGCCACGCCACGCGCCATGTCAGACCTCCCCGCCGGACACGGCCGGCACGATGTGGACGGTGTCGCCGTCGCGGAGCGCGGTGCGCTCGCCGTCCAGGTAGCGCATCTCTTCCTCGTTCGCGAAGATGTTCACGTGCTCGCGCATCCTGCCGTGTTCGTCGCGCAGCCGCTCGGCGAGGCTCGGGTACCGCTCGACGAGGCCGGCGAGCGCGCTCGCGATGTCCGTCGCCTCGACGGTCGCGCTGCGCGCGCCGCCGGCGAACTCGCTGAACGCCCCGTGCAGCTTCACCGTCACCGTGGCCACCGGTCGCGAGTCTAGGGAACCCCGGCAGCGCGGGTAGACTCGCGGACTCGATGAGCACGGCCTTCCTCGGCGACGAGGCGTCGCGCGACGCGCAGCAGGTCGGCGCGAAAGCGGCGACCCTGTCGCGGCTCGCCGACCGGTTCCGCGTCCCGGCGGGCTTCTGCCTCGAGGCGAGCGTCTTCGACCGCCTCGGCACCGCGCTGTCAGGCGACCGGGCCGCGCTCGCGGCGCTCCGCGCCCTCGTGAGCGAGGGCCACTCCGGCCTCATCGCGCGCGTCGGCAAGCCCGATCCCGCGGTCGCGGTGCGCTCATCGGCCATCGGCGAGGACGGTGCCGAGACGTCGTTCGCCGGCCAGCACGAGACGATCCTCGACGTGCGCGGCCTCGACGCGATCACTGCCGCGGTGCTCGAGTGCTGGCGCTCCGCGGCGTCCGAGCGCGCCGTCGCCTATCGCGCCGAGCACCACATCACCGCGCCGCCGCGCGTCGGCGTCCTCGTGCAGGAGCTCGTACCCGCGGAGGCCGCGGCGATCGCGTTCTCGGTCGATCCGGTGAGCGGCGACCGCGACACGCTCGTGATCGACGCGTGCCTCGGACTCGGCGAGGCGATCGCGTCGGGCTCGGTCACCCCGGACACATACGCGGTGCGGAAGCGCGATGTCGCGATCGTGAAGCGCACGATCGCGGGCGGCCGGCCCGCGCTCGACGACGGGCAGGTGCGCGAGGTCGCCCGGCTGGCACTCGCGCTCGAGGCCGAGAGCGGCGCGCCGGTGGACGTGGAGTGCGCGTTCGCCGAAGGCTCGCTGCACCTCCTGCAGGCGAGACCGATCACGGCGCTGCCGGCGCGGTCGGAATTCACGGTCGAGTGGGAGGACCCGGCGGACGCCGCGCTCACGTGGACGCGCGAGGACGTCCACATGGACGAGTGCCGGCCGACGCTCTCAGCGGAGTTCACGCTCGAAGCGCCGGCGTTCGGGCTCGACCGCGCGAACCTCGTGTTCGGACCTCCGGCGCGGGTCCGCTACCTGACCGCGCACGGCTACCTGTACCACGCGCGCGTGCCGCAAGCGCCGAGCGCCGACATGCCCGCGCTCGAGGCCACCGCGCTCACCCGGCGGCGGGAATGGGCGCGACACCTCGGGAAGGACTGGACCGATCGCTACCGGCCGGCGGTGCTCGCGCACTTCGCGTGGATGCGGACGGTACGCTTCGACGACCGCGCGACCGCGCTCAGGGCCTGGGACGCGTTCTGGCCCCGGGTCAACGACATCTGGCTCATCCACATGCTCATCGTCCCGCCGGTGTATTCGCTGCTCGAGGAGCTGGCGACTTTGTACGCGGCGCTCACCGGGCGGCCGGCGACCGACGCGCCGACACTCGCGCAGGGCCGGCAGGACACGCTCCACGACCTACAGCAGCGCCTCTACGACCTTGCGACCGCCATCCGCGCGCGGCCCGCGGTCGCGCGCGCGATCGCGGATGCCCGCGCGCTCGACGACCTCGCCGCGGTCGAGGGCGGCGGCGAGATCCGCGCCGCGATCGAGGAGTTCCTCGCCGTCCACGGCGACGTCGGCCAGACCGGCTTCGACATCGAGAGCGCATCGTGGTCCGACGAGCCGCGCCTGCTACTCGTCGAGCTTGCGCGACTCGTCCGCGCGCCGGGCGAGAGCCCGTCGGTGAGGCGGGCCCGGCTCGTCGCGGACGCGGAGGCGCTCGAGCAGCGCACACGCTCCGAGCTGCGCGATCGTCCCGAGGACCTCGCCCGGTTCACCGAGGTGCTCACGGCCGCGCAAGCCTGCGGCGCGCTCAGCGAGGAGCACAACTACTGGATCGACCGGCTCTGCCAGGCCCACGCCCGGAGATTCATCCTGCGGGTCGCAGGCGTGCTCGTCCGAGCCGGCCTGCTCGGAGCGCCGGACGACATCTTCCACCTGCGCATCGGCGAGGTGCGCGACGCGCTCTCGAGCGGCGCGGACCAGCGGGCGCTCGTCGCGGAGCGGCGCCGCGTGTTCGAGCGCGACCGGCGCCTCCGCCCGCCGCGGGCCATCGGGACGCCGCCCGCGGCGCCGGTCGCGGCGTCGGCCATCCGCGACCTGGGCTACCGCGTCGAGCAGACCGAGCGCGACGTGCTCCGCGGCGTCGCGGCGTCACCCGGGCGCGGCCGCGGCCCGGCTCGCCTGGTGAACGGCCTCGCCGACTTCGAGCGCTTCCAGCGCGGCGACGTGCTCGTCTGCCGCTCGACGACGGTGAGCTGGGTCCCGCTGTTCAACATGGCCAGCGGCATCGTCGCGGACCTCGGCGGCGCGCTCTCCCACGCGGCGCTCGTCGCGCGCGAGTTCGGGATCCCGGCCGTGACCGGCACCGGGATCGCGCTCGAGACGCTCATCGACGGGGAGCTCGTCGAGGTCGACGGCACCGCCGGGACCGTGCGACGAGATTGATCATTCATCGTTAGTTGTCAGGATTGGCTAGTTGCGCTATTATGCGCAACATGGCAGTCCAAGGCAACACCACGAAACCGCCTCGTTCCAATCAACTCATTGGCCTAGCCATCGAGGTGCTGCGCGAGCGCCTGCCACCCGGCTGGAAGATCGACTTCGGCCTCGACCGCCCGCCCACTCGCGAGCGACCTGATGCGGTAGTCCGGGTCCAAAGCCCGGATGGCAGGGTCGCGACCTTCGTCGTGGAGGCCAAGACAGGCTCAGCACCGATCCGGGCTCGACTGAACGCAGGGCCACCCTCCACCCGCGAGAACACTCAGGTGCCCCTCGTGGTCGCACCCTTCATTTCGGCCGACCTTCGCGACGAGCTCCGCCGCCACGGGATCGCATATGTCGATGCGACCGGCAACGCGGATGTCCGAGTCGGCCGACCTGGACTCTTCATAACAAGCACAGGTGCTGATCGGAATCCTTGGCCGACCGATCGACCGGCTCGCAGTCTGCGCGCCCCGAAGGCGGCACGGGTGGTGCGAGCGCTCACGGACTTTGCCGAACCCCTTGGTGTTCGACGCGTGGCGGCCTTGGCGAATGTGGACGCCGGTTACGCCTCACGCGTGATGAGAATGCTTCGCGAGGAGGGTCTGCTCATCGCAGCTCCACGCGGCGCCGTAACGAGGGTTGACCGCGCGGCCCTGGTCCGTAGATGGGCTACGGATTACGACATCGCGATGTCCAACCGGCTGCTGCCTGCTTTCGAGCCGCGCGACCTGAGCCTTCTCGTGGTGCGAGTCCGCGATCTTTCCCGGAAGAGTGCTTTCAAGTACGCATTCACAGGATCTTGGGCGGCCAATCACTCCGCATCGGTGGCAGCGACTCGACTCCTGACATGTTTCGTGGAGCGCCCCGAGAGCCTCGCGGAATCACTCGACCTGCGAACGGGAGAAACGCTCTCGAACGTCTGGCTCGTGGAGCCGTACGACCCGATCGCCTTCGACCGCGGTGGAAGGGAGCAGGGGGTCAACCTCGCCGCGCCCGCGCAGGTCCTGGTCGACCTCATGACTTCGCCTGGACGCGCTCCGGCGGAAGCTGACGCATATCTGTCGTGGCTCAAGGGCAACGACCCTCTCTGGCATGACTGATCCCGTTTATGTGGCCGCGCGTTCGGTCCTCCTCGACGCATTCGGCGCGCTGGAGTCGCACCTTGGCGCGCTCGTCCTCGTCGGCGCCCAAGCGGTGTATCTGCGCGCGGGCGAGGGAGAGCTCACCGTGGCGCCCTATACGACGGACGGGGACATCGCGATCGACCCGAGCCTTCTCGGTAAGGAGCCGGGGCTAGCGAAAGCGATGGCAGACGCGCAGTTCCACGTGAGCGGTGATGTAGGCCGATGGCTTGCGGACCGGACGATCGATGGCACGCGATACCGCGTTCCCGTCGATCTGCTCGTGCCTGCGGCGGTCGGAGGTCCCGGACGACGCGGTGCTCGGCTCGAAGGTCACGATGCGCACGCTTCACGAAAGGTGTCTGGTCTCGAAGCGTGCCTGGTCGATAACGATCCGATGGAGATCGGCGCGCTCGCTGACTCGGATCCACGTGCGTTCACGGTACGTGTCGCAGGTGCCGGTGGCCTATTCGCCGCGAAGATCCACAAGATCGCCGAACGGTCAGGAACACCGGACCGACTTCGCGACAAGGACGCTCTCGATATCTATCGCCTACTGCGGGCGACTCCCGCAAATGAGGTCGTCGCGCGGCTCCGCCGCTGTGTCGAAGATCCTGTCGCTCGCGATACGACGAGCCGCGCGTTGGAGCATGCGACGTCGTTGTTCGCAACGAGCGATAGCGCCGGATCATTGATGGCGGGTCGAGCTGCCGGAGGGAACGCGGAGGTGGCCTTGGCGACCAGTGTGCTCGTGATGGAGCCGCTGCGGTCCGTGCGACCCGACCCAAGGTAGGAATCGCGATGGAGCGATCGGCCTAGACCGCGGTCGAGACCTCGGCATCGACCGGGGGCGCGAGGTGCCGCGGCAGCTGCGAGCCGGCGAGCGCGGCGGCGACGCCTGAGGCGGCCAGGATGAGGAACAGCCGGCTCGCGCTGCCCTCGGTCACGTTCACGAGCGCGAGCCCCGCGACTAGCGCCCCGATCATCCCGCCGAAGTAGCGGCTCGACGACGTCACGCCGGAGGCGAGCGCCGCGAAGCGCGCCGGGACCGCATCCAGGGCCGCGATCCGCGTCGCCGGGAACGTGAGCGCGACGCCGGCGCCCGCGACCGGCAGGCAGAGCACCAGAGCCGTGAAGTCGGAGGCGTGGCCCGAGAGCCCGAGGACCGCAAGGCTCGCGGCGATGAGCAGACCGCCGAGCGCTGTGGGCCAGCGCGGACCGACCCGGTCCACGAGCGCGCCGCTCACCGGCGACAGCACGATCATCGCGACCGACTGCGCGCTGATCGCGACGCCCCCGCGGATCGTCGCATCCGGTCCCGACCCCGCCAGGATCACCGGCACCGCGAGGAACGTGCCGTAGAGCGCGAGATTCGAGAGCGCGATGGTCAGGTTGCTGGTCGTGAACGCGCGGATCGTGAACAGGAACGGCGGCAGCGCGGGATCGGCGTGCCGCGACTCGTAGCGGACGAAGGCGGCGATCCCGACTGCGACGACGGCGAGGAGCGCGACCGTGATCGCGCCCGGCGACGTGCCGGACTCGGTGAGCGTCCACGCGGCGAGCGACAGCAGCACCCCGAGCGCGACGGCGCCGCCGACGTCGGGATGCGCGGTGCGCCGCGGCGGATCGCCCGCCGGGAGGGAGCGCCAGGCCATGAACAGGGCGAGGCCGGCGAGCGGAAGGTTCACCAGGAAGATGAGCCGCCAGTCGATCGCCGAGAGCAGGCCACCGAGGAGCGGGCCGATCGCGGCACCGATGCTCGTGGTCGCGCCGGAGATGCCGAAGTACGCGCCGGCCCTGCCCGCGACGGCGTTCCCCCGCAGGAGGGCCAGGCTGTTCGGCACGACGGACGCGGCCGCGAGCGCCTGCTGGAGGCGGAACGCGACGAGGACCACGAGGTTCGGCGCGAGCGCCGCGCCGACCGACGCGACGATGAAGTACCCGAGCGCGCCGAGCATGAAGCGACGCCGCCCGAAGCGGTCGCCGAGCCGGCCGGCGATCGGCTGGAGCGACGCCATCGCGATGAGGTACGACGTCACGAGCCACGCGAGCGTCACGTGATCCGCGCCGAGGTCGCGGCCGATGAGCGGGAGCGCGACCACGATCATCGTCGAATTGAGCGGCACGAGGAGATTGCCGAGCGCGACCGCGAGGACGAACGCCGGGACGCGTGGGATGCGCGTCACGCGGTCGGCGCGCGGCGCGCGGCGAGCGGGCGGGGCCCGCCGGTGGCCTGCCGCAACGGCGCGATGCGCGCGCCGGCGTACAGCGCGACGACCGTGCAGGCGACGCCGCCCACGAGCAGGCCGCTCGCCGTGCCGGCGACGCTCCCGATCGAGCCCATGACCATCGAGCCGAGCGGCATGAGCCCCATGAACACCATCGTGTACACGCTCATCACCCGGCCGCGGAGGTGATCGGGCGAGCGCGTCTGGAGGAGGCCGTTCGCCATGCCGAGGAACACCATCGTCGAGAACCCGAGCAGGACGAGGAACGGGAGGGAGACGATCAGCGAGCGCTGCAGCGTGAACGCGACGAGGAGCACGCCGAATGCGACGGCCGAGCCGATGAGCACGGCACCGCGCCGCCGGAGACCGCCGAGCGCGGACGTGGCGAGCGCGCCGCCGAGGGCGCCGACACCCGAGGCCGCCAGCATCCAGGACAGCTCGACCGGGCCGACCTGGAGGACCTCGTGCGCGACGGCGGGCAGGAGCTGGATGTACGGCCGGGCGAAGAGCGCGGTCGTCGCGGCGAGGACGACGATCCAGCGCACGACGACGTCCTTGCGGATGTACGCGAGGCCCTCGCGGATCGACTCGAGCATCGTGACCTCGCCGCTCCTCCCGATGATCGGCACCGGCCGCATCCGCAGGAGCGCGATGACGACCGCGAGGTACGAGATCGCGTTGATGTAGAAGAGCAGCCCTGCGCCGAACGTCGGCGTGTCCGTGAACGGCGCGTAGATGAGGCCTCCGATGACCGGGCCGATGATCTGCGGCCCGTTGAACGCGGCCGAGTTGAGGCCGATCGCGCTCATGAGGTCGCGCTCCGGCACGAGCCGCGGGACCATCGACTGCCGCGTCGGCGCGTCGAACGCGAAGATCGTCGAGTTGAGCGCGCCGAGCAGCAGGATCTCGACGATGTTGATCTTGCCGGTGATCGCGAGCGTCGCGAGGATCGCAGCGGTCACCGCCGCGGCGGACTGCGTGACGAGCAGGAGCCGGCGCCGGTCGGTGCGATCGGCGAGCGCGCCGCCGAACAGCCCGAGGGTCAGCCCGGGGATCGCGCGCGCGAGCCCGACGAGGCCGAGGTAGAGCGGCGCGAGCTGCGGGACGCCGTCGCGCACGGCAAGGAGCACGACGAGGTAGCCCTGCCCGAACATCTGCATCCAGGTCCCGACGTTCGAGACGAGGAGGCCGAACCAGAACAGCCGGAAGTCGCGGTAGCGGAGTGCCGCTATGGCCGAGGTGCGGCCGGGCTCGACGTCCGCGGCGAGGTCGGTCGCGGGGCCTTCGAGCTCCTCAGCGAGGTGCTCGCGGTCCGCCCTCACGGGCCGGGGGCTTCGACCGGCAATGCGTGCGCACGGAGCGCGGCCGTGAGCCTGCGGTTGTAGACCACGACGGCGTCGACCTGGGACCTGAGGCGGAGGCACGATGCGAGGTGGATCGCATCGAGGCTACGTAGCTCCGCCGGGCGTGCCCGCGAGGCCTCTCGGCGAAGCTCGTCATCGAGCGCGACAAGGCTGAAGCGGCGCAGCGCGGTCTCGGCTCGCGCGATGCTCTCGCTCTCGCCGGTCCTGAGGAACGCGGCGCGGGGCACCTCGACCTCGCTGACCTCGCTCGAGACGAGGGCGGCATCGCCGACGTATGCGATGAGCCGGTCCGTCTCCCGTTCGCGGACGACGAGCTTCACGATCGCCGAGGCGTCGAGGTACAGGACCCGAGGCGCGCTACTCGCCACGAAGGAGGTCGATCGCGCGTTCGCTGCTCATTCGCGATGCCAGCTCGAGCGGCGGCGGCAGCGGACCCGAGGCCCGCGGCGGCCTGACCTTGCCCGCGGCGATGAGCTCGGACAGCCCCGCGACCGGCGGGGTGATGGGCACGATCCGAGCGACCGGCCGGCCGTGGTCGGTCACCTCGAGCACCTGCCCCTTCCGCACGCGGCGGATCGCCTTCGAGAGATCCTCGCGCAGCTCGCGGATGCCGATCGGCTCGGGCTTCATTGTAGTGACAATGATACTACAATGCGCCCCACCCGGCGAGAGTGCATGGGAGTCGAACCCACCACGGAGCGTGCAACGCCCCGTCAGCGGTTTTGAAGACCGTGGCCTGCACCGGCAGACGCGCACTCTCATCGGCATGTGCTGAGGAAACACTACCGCTGGGCGTCGCCCGATGCCGCCGTAAGCGCGACACGTCCTGGCCAGCCGGAGTGATGTCGAGAGAACATCTGGCTCATTGCCTTCAGGCTGTGATGCTCGCTGGACGCGCGGGCGATCGGCAACTGTTCAGTTTTCGCCCGCCGGAGGCCGGTGTTTCAACTGGTCGAGGGCCTCGACCGCCTGTCGCCGCAACTCCGGGTCGATGACAGGAGCATTCATCAATCCTCTCCCTGTCGCGTACTGCTCGCGTAGCGCGAGCCAGTCGTCTGGGAGTGCATCCGCCCAGTCCTGGAACGTGCGTATCAGCCTGTCTGCAAGCTCGAACATCAACGGCCACGCCTCGATCGAGAGACGCTCGTGGTAGCGACCGTAGAGCTCACGCAGATACAAGAGTTCGATCTCTGCAAGCGCCCCCAAGGTTGCTGCCACGTGCTTCGGTTGATATGACCCGGAATACGTCACCACGTATCCCCGGTCGGTATCCGTCCGATAGAGGGTCTGGCCCGACGCGTTGGCGTGCGCGTATTTCGACAGCACCTTGTACATCGGCTGGAGGTCCACGAACGGCTTGATCAAGGCGCGGACCTCGCGCGGACTGTACTGGCGACCCTGCCGCCAGCGCTCGGCAAGGCCCTCGGTATGCATCATCGCGATGGCGAGGCCCACGCTCTCGAGCACGTGCCGCAATGTCGCGGCGGAGTCCGTCACCAAGCCACGCATCGCCAACACGTACGTGGCGACGCAGCCCGTCGTGATGCGCGAGTTCAAGATGAAGATCGCGTTGTCAGTCTCGTCCTGGGCGCTTCCGATCTCGGCATTGATGCGGGTACTCGCGTTGGGCAGCATCCCTCCGAGCACGAACAGCACGAGGAGCTGCGGATCGAGCGCTGCGTGCAGCTTGTTGCCCACCCGGTCGGCCTCGGCCAGCATGAAGGAAAACCAATTGTTGTCGGCTTCGACCTCGGCGCGCTGGTCTATCGCTTTGGAGGGCGGCCTACCTTCCGCGCGACGAACGGCACCCTCGAGGACAAGGATCACGCGGCGAGCGACGGAAGCAAACGCAGCGCGGTAGCGCCCGACCGGATGCATGTCACGAGGGTACGTGACCGCCGCAGCGTCGGATGTGGGGTCGAGCCGTGGCAACGTCTGGCCGCAGCGCTCGTCGTGCTGCGCCGGCTCTGGGCTGAAGGTCCCACGAGTCGACCGGCAGGTCGAGTCATGAAATCAGACGGATCGAGTCCGATTTCGGCGGGACCTTCGTCGGCCGACCAGTGCTCTGTGCCTTCGGATCGAATTCCTGCCGAAGGCCACGGGATCGACCAGCTCCCGCCTCGGCGCGGCGCCGCGGTCCCGTCCGGAATAGCGGGCGGGGGGCTCGCGTTGCTCGCTGAGGCGGAGTGTCAGGGGGAATCATGAACGCCGATCTCGCGCTCTTCGTCCTTCGCGTCGTCGTCGGCGGCATCGTCATGCAGCACGGTCTGCTGAAGCTGGGCTGGGTCGGCCAGGGTGGATCGGTCAAGGGCGTCAGTGGGTGGTTCGACAACATCGGCCTCCGGCCCGGCCGGTTCTGGGCGCTCGTCGCGATCGCGGCGGAAGCCGGCGGCGGGCTGCTCATGGTGCTCGGGCTCGGCGGGCCGATCGGCGCGGCGTTCCTCGCAGGCGACATGGTCGTGGTCACGGTCATCGCGCACATGCCGCAGGGGTTCTGGACCGGCGGCGGCAAGGTCGGCTGGGAGTTCCCGCTCCCGCTCGCCGCGGGCGCGTTCGCGACGGCGCTCCTCGGATACGGCGGGTGGTCGCTCGACTCCTTGCTCTTCATCAGCTACTCCGATCGGCTCCAGTGGACGGTGATCGCGATCGTCGCGGCGGGCGTGATCCTCGCGCTTGGCATCTGGATGGCGATGGCGCCGAAGAAGGGCGCGGCCTAAAGGTCTCGGCCTACGCTGCCGGCATGAGCAGCGGCGGCCAGCGCTTCGAGCTCCAGCGCGCGATCGCGGGGCACGAGCTCGTCCTCCACTACCAGCCACGCCTGCTCGTGCGCTCCCTCGAGCTGCGCGGGGTCGAGGCGCTCGTGCGCTGGCGCCACCCGGTCCGCGGCATCGTCTCCGCCGCGGAGCTCGTCGCGGCCGCCGAGCACGGCGGATTGATGCATGACCTCGAGGCCTGGGTGATCCGCGAAGCGCTGCTCCAGGCGGCGGTCTGGCGCCGCGACGGCATGCCCGCGGGCGTGAGCGTGAACATCACGCCGGCGCTCCTGCGGGACGAGGCGTTCCTGAAGCTGTTCGATCGGACGCTGCACATCCAGGGCGACCCGACGACGTTCACCTTCGAGGTCTCCGCCGCGAGCCTCGCCGGCCAGGAGCCGCCGCTCGCGGGGCTCACCCACCTGCGCGAGCGGGGTGTGCGCCTCGCGCTCGACGACGTCACGAGCCCGGGCGAGCTCGAAGCCGCGACGTGGTTCCGCTGGGACTACGTGAAGCTCGGCCAGGCGCTCGTCGGCGCTGCGTCGCGCGAGGCGTCCACGAGCGCGACGCTGCACGGGCTCGCCGCGCGGACCGGCGCGCTGGGCGCTCGGGTCATCGCCGTCGGCGTGGAGGATGCGGCCGGGCTCGCGCTGCTGCGGGATGCCGGGGCGTACCTCGCCCAGGGCTACCTGTTCGCCCCGCCGCTCGGCCTCAAGGAGCTCGCCGACTGGTCCGCGGCCCGCGCGCGGACCGCCCAGCACGACACCTAGACCGCCTCGAGCATCGGCTCGGCGAACTGGCTCTCGTAGAGATCGGCATAGAACCCCCGCCGCGCGAGGAGCGCATCGTGGGTGCCCTGCTCGACGATCTGCCCGTGGTCCATGACCAGGATCACGTCGGCGTCGTGGATCGTCGAGAGGCGGTGCGCGATCACGAAGCTGGTCCGGCCGCGCATCAGCGTCGTCATCGCGCGCTGGATGAGCATCTCGGTCCGCGTGTCGACCGAGCTCGTCGCCTCGTCGAGGATGAGGATCGGCGGGTCGGCGAGGAACGCGCGGGCGATCGTGAGCAGCTGCCGCTCGCCCTGCGAGACGTTCGTCGCCTCGTCGCCGAGGACGGTCCGGTAGCCGTCGGGCAGCGTCCGGACGAAGTGGTCGACCTGCGCCGCACGCGCGGCCTCGAGGATCCGCTCGTCGCCGGCGTCCTCGGCGCCGTACGCGATGTTGTCGTGGATCGTCCCGTTGAACAGCCAGGCGTCCTGGAGGACCATGCCGAACGTCCGGCGAAGGTCGTCGCGCGTGAGGTCGCGGATGTCGATCCCGTCGACGGTGATCCGGCCGGCATCGATCTCGTAGAACCGCATGAGCAGGTTCACGAGGGTCGTCTTGCCGGCGCCGGTCGGGCCGACGATCGCGATGGTCTGGCCGGGCTCGACGGCCAGATCCAGGTCCTCGATCAGCGGGACGTCCGGCCCGTAGCGGAACGACACGCCGTCGAACGCGACCCGTCCGGCCGCCTGGCCCAGCCGCCGCGGCGTCGCCGCATCCGGGCGCTCCTCCGGCTCGTCGAGGAGCTCGAACACGCGCTCGGCGGAGGCGATCGCCGACTGCATGACGTTGCTGATGCTGGCCGTCTGGATCAGCGGCATCGTGAACTGGCGCGAGTACTGGATGAACGCGAGCACGTCCCCGAGCGACATCGTCCCGGTCGCCACGCGGAGTCCGCCGATCACGGCGATCGCCACGTAGTTCAGGTTCGCGATGAATTGCATCGCCGGCTGGATCAGGCCGGAGATGAACTGGGCGCGGAAGCTCGCGGCGTAGAGGCGGCCGTTGTGCGCGTCGAACGTGTCGATCGCGTCCTGCTGCCGCCCGAACACCTTCACGATGCTGTGGCCGGTGTGCATCTCCTCGATGTGACCGTTCAGCAGCCCGGTGTGCTTCCACTGCGCCGCGAACTGCTTCTGCGAGCGCTTCGCGATGACGATCGTGACGCCGAGCGACAGCGGGACCGCCAGGAGCGAGATGCCCGCGAGGAGCGGGCTGATGGTGAACATCATGATGAGCACGCCGAGCACCGTGAGCACCGAGGTCATGAGCTGGGTGAGGCTCTGCTGGAGCGTCTGGGCGATGTTGTCGATGTCGTTGGTGACGCGGCTCAGGATGTCGCCGCGCGACTGGCCGTCGAAGTACGACAGCGGCAGGCGCCCGAGCTTCTCATCGGCGTCGCGCCGCATCCGGTACACGGTGCGCTGGGTGACCCCGGCCATGAGGTACGACTGCGCCCAGGCGAACAGGGCGCTCAGGACGTAGACGCCGATCAGCAACACGACGGCCGCGCCGAGCACGGTGAAGTCGACGCCCTGACCGGGTACCACGTTCGTGCTCGCGAGCATGTCGGCGATGCGGTCCTGCCCGCGCGCGCGCAGGCCGGCGACGGCCTGGTCCTTCGTGACGCCCGCGGGGATCTGTTTCCCCAGGACGCCGTCGAAGATGAGGTTCGTCGCGTTGCCCAGCATCTTCGGCCCGATCACCGCGAAGACCACGCTCACGACCCCGAGCACGAGCACGACGGCGATGAGCCGGCGCTCGGGACGGAGCGTCCGCAGGAGCCGCCGCAGCGACGCGCCGAGGTTCTTCGGCTTGACCGCGGCGTTCATCGCGAAGCCGATCATCCCCGGCCCGCCACCCGCCGACCGGCCGCCGGGGCCCTGGCGCATCATGCCGCCACCTCACTGCCGGCGAGCTGGGACTCGACGATCTCGCGATAGGTCGTGCACGTCGCCATCAGGTCGCGGTGCGTGCCCAGACCGACGATCCGGCCGGCGTCGAGCACGATGATCCGCTCGGCCCGCATGATCGTCGCGACCCGCTGCGCCACGACGAGCACGGTGGCCTGCGCCACCTCGCGGCGCAGCGCGGCGCGGAGCAACGCGTCCGTCTTCACGTCGAGGGCGGAGAAGCTGTCGTCGAAGATGTAAACGTCGGGCTGCTTCACGAGCGCCCGCGCGATGGCGAGCCGCTGGCGCTGGCCACCGGAGACGTTCGTGCCGCCCTGGCTGACCGGCGCCTCGAGGCCGCCGGGCATGTCGCGCACGAAACCGCCCTGCGCGATGTCGAGCGCGCGCCAGAGCTCGTCGTCCGACGCGTCCTCGCGGCCGAACCGCAGGTTGCTCGCGATCGTGCCGCTGAACAGCAGCGCCCGCTGCGCGACGACCCCGATGCGGGACCAGAGATCGTCGCGCCGGAGCTGCCGCACATCGACGCCGTCGAGCAGCACCGCGCCGCGGGTCACGTCGTAGAAGCGCGTCAGCAGGTTCACGAGCGTCGACTTGCCGCTGCCGGTGCTGCCGACGATCGCGGTCGTCTCCCCCGGCCGGGCGGTGAACGAGATGCCGCGCAGCACCGGCTCCTCGGCGCCCGGGTAGCGGAACTCGACGTCGCGGAACTCGACGACGCCCTGCCCGCGCGGCGCCGCCAGCGGGGCGTCGGGATCGCGGACCAATGGCTCGGCACGCAGGACCTCCTGGATGCGCGCGGACGACACCGCGGCCCGCGGGACCATGACGAACATGATCGTCGCCATCATCACGCCGAACAGGATCTGGATGATGTACTGGAGGAACGCGGTGAAGTTGCCGATCGGCATGGCGCCGCTGTCGACGCGGATCGCTCCGAACCAGAGCGCCGCCACCGTCGAGAGATTCATGATGACCATGAGCGACGGCATCATCAGCGAGAAGAGCCGGTTCACGCCGAGCGCGGTCTCGGTGAGATCCCGGTTCGCGTCGTCGAAGCGCCGCTCCTCCTGCCGCGTCCGGACGAACGCGCGCACGACCCGGACACCGGACAGCGCTTCCCGGACCACGAGGTTGATGCGGTCGATCTTCAGCTGCATCGCCTGGAACCGCGGGATCGCGCGCGTCAGGATGGAGCCGATCACGAGACCCATGAGCGGGATGATCACCAGCAGCATGCCGCTGAGCGGCACGTCCTGACGGAGGGCCATGATCGTGCCGCCGATCGCGAGGATCGGCGCCGAGATCATCATCCCGAGGGCCATCACGATGAACTGCTGGACCTGCTGCACGTCGTTCGTGTTGCGCGTGATGAGCGACGGCGTGCCGAAGTGGTTGACCTCGACCTGCGAGAACGTCTGCACCTTCCGGAACACCGCGCTGCGGAGGTCCCGGCCGAAGCCCATGGCGACCCGCGCGCCCCAGTACGCGCCGGCGACCGACGCGCCGCCGAACAGGAGCGTGACCACGATCATGACCGCGCCCGTCCGCCAGATGTAGTCGAGGTCCCCGTGGACCACCCCGTTGTTGATGATGTCGGCGTTCAGCTCGGGGAGGTAGAGATTGGCGATCGACTGCGCGAAGAGGAGGCCGATCACGAGCCCGAGCTCGCGCCTGAACGGGGCGAGATACCGCTTCAGCAGCTCGATCACCGTATATCAGGTTGCCGAATATTCGGGAGCCTGTCAATATGGCGTACGTGTCGGTACAGAAGCGTCCGCCGGGCTCCGCCGTCTACGGCTTGCGGGTCCTCAATCACCATTTCTCGCAGCGCTTCGCCGGCGCGCTCGCGAAGCACCAGCTCACGCTGCCGCAGGTCGGCGTCATGTTCGACGTCGCGCGCACGCCCGGTGTCTCGAGCGCGGGCGTGGCGCGCGCGCGGCACATGACTCCCCAAACGCTGAGCGAGATCATCACCGGCCTCGAGCGGGAGGGCCTGGTGGAGCGGCGGCCCCGTCGTGGCCGGACGCTCGGGCTCCACCTCACCGCCGCCGGCGCGGCTCGGCTCGCGAAGGCCGGATCGGCCGCAGCCGGGATCGAGCGCGAGATGCTCGCCGGGCTGTCAGCGAAGGACCAGGAGCGCTTTCGCCAGCTCATCTTCGGCTGCGTCACGCACCTGTCGTCGGGCAAAGAGCGCGCCCGCGCTAGCGGCGGGCGAGCTTCTGGAGCGTGGGCGCGCCACCCGGCGCGATGAGCCCCGGCGCGACGCCGATCGTGTAGGTCACCTCGGCGACGTACACGTCGCCGCGCGAGTCGACGGCGATGCCGTGCGGCGCGGTGAACGCGCCCGGTGTGCCCATCGGGCGCCCGCCCCATCGCGCGACCGCCTCGCCGTCGTCGGTGAGCGCGGTGACCCGGCCGTACCGGTCCGCGACGACGTCGCCGAACCGCAGGGACCGCTGGCCGCGGAGCCACGGGAGCTCCGTCACGTACACGAGACCGTCCGGACCGACGGCGAGGTGCGTCGGTCGCTGGACGTCGAGCCACTCCCCCACGAACGCGCCGGCCAGGTCGAAGATCTGGATCCGGTCGTTCTCGCGATCGGCGACGAGCACGCGGCCATCGGGCAGGATCGCGATGCCGTGGGGCAGCCGGAACTCGCCCGGCCCGGTGCCGGGGGCGCCCCACGACCGGATCAGCGTCCCCGACGGCGCGAACTGGTGGACCCGCGCGTTGCCGTAGCCGTCGGTGACATAGAGATCGCCGGTCGGCGCGACGGCGAGGTTCGTGGGCCGGTTGAACGGCGGCCCGGCGCGGTGGATGGTCGCGATGGCCGTGCCGTCGTAGCCGGTAGCGGACGGTACGCCGCGGGTGCCGAGCGTACGCAGCACCTCGCCGTCCGGCGTGAACTTGCGGACCGAGTGATCGGCGTCATCGACGCACCAGATGGAGCCGTCCGGCGCGGCGGTGATGCCGTGGGCGCGCTCGCTGAACAACCCTTCCGGCCACGCGCGCACGAACCGGCCGTCGCGCTCGTACACGAGGACCGCCGGCTCGCGCCGGGTGAAGACGTAGACGCGGTCGCGGGCATCGACCGCGACCGCCGCGACATCCTCGTGCCGCCGCCCGGCGGGAAGCTGCTCCCACCCCGCGACGGCCGCGAGCCGTGGCGGGCTAGCCGCGGACGGCGACCACGCGGTGGATCTCGACCTCGGCCGGGTGGCTCTTAGGCCGGAGTGGTCATGTGCGGCTGGATCTGCTGGAGGAGCCGCTCCTTCGGCATGTAGCCGACGAGGCGCTGCGCTTCCTTGCCGCCCTTGAACAGGATCATCGTCGGGATGGCGCGGACCCCGAACCGGCCGGCGGTGATCGGGTTCGCGTCCACGTCGAGCTTCGCGATCCGGACGTTGTCCTTCTCGGTCGCGATCTCCTCGAGGACCGGCGCCACCATGCGGCAGGGGCCGCACCAGGTCGCCCAGAAATCGACGAGCACCGGAGTGTCCGACTTGAGGACCTCCTGCTCGAATGTCTGATCCGTTACGACGGTGGGCTTTCCCATATCTCTATCGCTCCTGTTCTTTTCCGGCGTTTCCGCCTCGTCTTACGTCGCGGGAAAACCCGCTGCTACCACTTGAACGCGAGCTGCTGTCCGGCTTGTTCCACTGCAGGTTCAAGGCCGAGGACCGGTTCCAGGCCGTCCAGCCCGGCGTCGGGATCCGCGGCGAAGGCCTTCAGTGGAGCCCACTTTACGAAGCGCCAGCCACGGCGTCGAACGGCCGTCCGCAGGGCGGCCGAACGCTCCAATTTGAACGCGGCGAGCGGCCGCCGCTCATCGGCCAGCGCGAGGAATCGGAACACCCGGTCATCGTCGGGGATCTGCTCCCCGATCGCCGAGAGGCTGCGGTGCAGCCGCGCGGTCCAGTCGAGCTGCCAGAGGAACACCATCTTGCCGCGGTCGTACCACGCGAGGTCGACGGCATCGAGGACCTCGGCCGGGCCGCGCAGCGCGCGCGCGAGCGGCGTCGTCTTCTCCTGATCACTGAGCAGATCGGAGAGGACGTTCGCCTTGCCCACGTACGACGCACCGAGCGGGCGACGGCGCAGCTCGCGGCCGACCTGGACCTTGAAGCCGATCCGATGGCCCGCGTCGATGAGGCTCGCCGCGAGCAGCGTCTGCTCGAGCTGCCGCTTCGCGAGCGTGTCCTCGTCCCGCAGGCGCCAGCGGCCGTCGTCGCCCTGCACGCCGTACGCCGCGATGCAGCGCTCGACGAGCTCGCGGTCGGGGGTCTCGACCCCGCGGAACAAGGCGTAGCTCCGCTTCAGGAGCGAGCGCGTGTCGACATCGCGCGCGGATGAGAGCACGCCCCACACACCCCACTCGACGCGGTCGTCGAGCGGCGCATGATCGTCGCTCCCGTTGACCAGGCCGTAGAGCGGGCTCTCCTTGTCCGGCCCCTCGAGCCGCTCGATGCCCGACCGGCGCGCGTCGCCGAGCGCCGACCGGAAGTGATCGAGGAACAGCTCGAGCTCGGACACGCCGCCCGCGCGCGCGAGGGCGAGCGGCGCGAGCAGACCCCGCTCCGCGAGGGCGTTCAGCGCCGCGACGGCCGCGCGGTCCGCGGCGATCGGCTCGCCGCGCGCGACGATCGCGGCGTGCACGCCGCCGCGCATCGTCTCCTCGAGCGTGAGCGAATCGGCGCTCCGCTGGTCCTTGAGCAGCGGCACGTCGCGGTCGAAGTCGAGCACCGCGACCGCGCCCGAGCTCCCGCCGGTCGCGGTCTGGAGCGTGTCGCGCTGGTAGAGGATCCCGCGGAGCCGGTACCCCGAGCCCGCGCCGGCCAGCGCGCACGCCGCGACGAAGGTACCGTCGGCATGCGGCAGGTAGACGACGCACGGCGCGCCGTCTTTGGAGCCCCGGTGCGCATCGAGCAGCGCGGTGCGGAGCGCGCGGAGCAGCCGCTCGCGGCCGGCGAGCCGGCCGTCGGCGTCGGCGTTGGGGTCCTCCTGCACGCCGGCGAGCACGACCGACGCGACGTACGCCCACCCGCCGAGCGGGTCGTCGATCGGGGCCTGCACGAGGACGAGGTCGGCGGGGGCCTTCAGCGCCGGGGTCGAGCGGGCCGGCGGGTTCGCGGCGAGCCACGCGGCGAGCTCGCGCGCGGTGCGCTCGAACTCGAGCCACACGTTCACCTCGCGCGACTGCGCGGCCTGGCCCCGGCGCGCGCGGCCCTTCTCGATGCGCAGCGGCGCACCGTGCCCGGCGACCGCGTTGAGCCGGCTGCCGGACACGATCACCTCGAGGAGGCAGAGCCGGAGGAACGCCTTCGCGGGGCCATCGGGGAGCGCGGTCTCGATCGCGCGGAGCGTGCCCATGAGCGCCGCGAGGTTCCGCGGCGTGTACAGCGCGGCGATGCTCTGCGCGAGCACGCGCCGCTCCTCGGTCGCGCCGAACCGCTCGACGAACTGCCAGTACGCGAGGCCGTCGCCCTCGACCCTGCGGGCGCGCGCGTCGTCCTCCTCCGCCGTCGGCTCGATGAGGAGCGCGCGGCCCTCGCGCGCGCAGATCGTGCAGCGGAACGCCTTCTTCGTCGGCGCGGGGGCGTCGCGCTCCCAGAGGAACGCCTCCACCACGACCGGCCCGCGGCAGGTGCCGCAATGCGAGGCGTAGAGGTCGCGCATGATCACGCGATGCGCGGCACCCGCGAGGGTGCTGTCCGCGACCGCCTCGAGCGCGACCGTGACCTCCGCGAGCGCCGGCGCGGCCGCGATCACGCCGCGGGCCCAGGCGCCGATCGCCGACGTCGAGCGCGCGACGCCGACGCGGTCCCTGCGCTGCACGGCGTCGGCGGCCGAGAACGGGTAGGCCAGCGGATCGAGCACGACCGCGCGCTCCTCGGTGTAGGCGCTCGCGTACGACTCGGCGAGGGCCAGGGGGAACGCGGTGCCGAAGCGGTGGAGCGGTCTGGGAAGCGGAGCGGTCTCGACCGGCACGAAAGCGTCGAGCCGTTCCACCGTCATTGCAGGTCGAAGACTAGAGCCCGCCTGCCATCGAGCACCACGCCCGCGCGTTTCCCGTCCGCCGAGACGACGAGGTCCTGGATCTGGCCGTCGACGCCCAGCGCGTCGATCGTCCCGTCCGCGGCGATCGCCCAGACGACGTCGGCACCGTCCCAGACGAGCGTCCGGAGCCCGAGGACCACCCGCCGCCCGTCGGTGAGCGGAGCCTGCCAGAGCTGGGCGCCGGTGGGCCCGGTCGCGATGACCTTGTCCTTGTCGAGGACGACGAGCGTCCCGTCGGCGCCGAGCTGGACATCGCGCGCTGGCGCGCCGATCCGCTGGAGCGTGGCCGCGGGGTCCGGGACGTGCGGCGAGAAACGGTACGTGCCCTGATCGGTGATGACCGCGGCGCGGTCGCCCGTCATGTCGACCGTGAGGTCCTGAACGTTGCCCGGGATCTTCACCACGCCGCGGGTCGCCTTCTCCGCGCCCAGCCGCAGGAGCTCGACATCGGTCGTGCCCGCGCTCGTCGTCGCGATGTACACCTCGTTGCCCGCGGCCGCGATGTAGCCGCCCGCGGCGGGCGTCGTGATCGGGAACGGGTCCCCGAGGGCGGCGCCGTCCGCGGCCCGCGCGCCGATGAGCCCGCCGCCGGCCCCGGCGACGCCCGACGCGCTCTTCGACACCGCGACGAACGCGCGCGCGGTCGGGACGTTCACGTAGAGCGCCTGGGTGATCGCGCCGGGGAACCGGAGCTGCTGCGCGACGCCGAGCGGCGACTGGCCGCTGGGGACGAACAGGACCGTCGCCGACGCGCCGCCGGCGAACAGCCACGCGCTGTCGGCGCTGAACAGGAGCGCCGAGATGCCTGACGGGAACTTCGGCAGGGCGACGAGGCCGCCGGTCGCCGCGTTGAAGATCGCGACGGTGCCGTCGTCGGCTCCCATCGCGATCCACTTCCCGTCGGGCGAGAGCGCCACCCGGCGCGCGCCGGCCAGGCCGTCGATCACCCGCGCCGGCTCGCGCCAGAGCTCGGCGTCGGGCAGCGTGCCCGCCCGCGCGAACGTGTAGCTCCGCTCCTCGACCACCGCGGTGACGTCCACGCCCTTGGGCCGGAGCGCCGCCGCCGCCGCATCGGCCTGCGGTCGGGTCGGGTACGTCGCGACGCGCACGACGAACGGCGCGACCGTGGTGACGGAGACGACCGGGCCGATCTTCCTCGCCGCGGCGTCCGCGTCGGCGGCCGTCGCGTACGGGCCGGCCTGGAGCGCGAACAGGGCCGTGGAGGTCGAGCTCACGGTGAACGACCGCCCGCGATTCACCGTCTTCTGCAGCTCGGTGTCGAGCGGAAGCTTCACCGCGAGCGCGAGCAGCCGGTCCCAGGACGTGGTGACATCGCCGACGGACTTCGCGAAGACCGCGGGATCGCGGCCGTCCGCGTACGTGCCGGTGTCCTTCGCGAGGTCGGTGAGCGAGTCGGCGAGCGACACCACCGCGTCGCGCACCGGGCCGGCCGCGTTCGATGCGGCGGAGAGCGAGGTGGAGGTGATGTCCTCGATCTTCGGCAGGAGCGAGCGTGCCACCGTCGCCCACCGGCTGGGCGAAACGACCCTCGTCGTCTGGCCCGAGAGACCGCCGGCGAGCGCGTAGTCGTACGCCGAGAGCTTGAGGAGGATCGAGGCGGTCGCGCGTGCGAGCTTCGCGGCGTCGGGCACGTCCCCGCTCGGCACCACCTTGGGTGCCGCTTCGCACGCGCTTCCGATGACCAGGAGGACGCTGAGCGCTAGCCGGATCGGGCCGCTATTCGTCGGCCTCGTCCTCGTCGTCGTCATCGTCGTCGGCTTCGACGGCGAGCGGCTCCTCCGCGACGGCGGGCTCGGACTCGTCGTCCGCGACCGCCGCCGCCGGCTCGGTCTCCTCCGCATCGTCGTCGGGCTCGTCTTCCTCTTCGCCCCCGAAGCGGAAGAAGTTGCCCTTGATGTACGCGCGCTCCTTCGTCTCGGCCGGACGGTGGTGGCCGGGGAACGAGATGCGCTGCGCGTTCTCGGGGCTCTGGAGCGTCTCGCGGATGGCGACGCGCGGGTTCTGCTGGTCGTTGCTCACGACCGCGACGACGTACTCGTTGCCGGTGTTGATGAGGTCGAGCAGCCGCCGGCCGACCTTGGGCTCGAGGAATCCGAGGAGCTCGCCGTCGCGCGCGTGCACGGCGATGAGGCCGTCGCGCTCGCGGAGCTCCGCCTCGGCGCCGGGCGAGTACTTCGCCACGACCTGCGCCGGCGCCGGATTGATGAGCCGCAGGATGCCGGTCTTGCCCATGTCCTCGATGAACAGGCGGGGCTGGGTCTTCGACTTCGTCGGGTTCGTCTTCGTCTTGTGTTCGAGGAGCGTGCTCAGCCGGGCCACGTTCCGGAGCGCGATCGGGTTGTTCGGCTCGGCCTTGATGACCTCGCTGTACGCGGCCTTCGCCTCATCGAGCTTGCCGGTCTCGAGGAGCGCCCGGCCCAGCCGGTTGCGGGCCTCGAGGTCCTCGGCGTTCGCCTCGAGGATCTTGGTGTTCAGCTCGACGGCCCGGGTCCAGTCCGACTCGAGGGCCGCCTGGACGGCCTGATCGGCGAACGCGCGGGTCCGGATCCCTGTTTCAGCGGGAGCAGCCATTGGTCAACGCCTCCAACGCAGACGCACACGATGCGTCGCGGCCATTCGGGTGATGAGTGAATTCTAACGGCTCGCGGGCTACGCTCCCAGCGATGCCGTACCTGTCCGAGATCAAACGAGCAAAAGTGGTCGATCCGGCAGGGTCCGAGATCGGCTGGCTCGCGGACGTCGCCGTGGTCCCGAAGGAGCAGTTCCCGGCAGTCCAGTGGGCCATCGTGCGCGCGCCGGACGGCGAGCGGATCGTGCGCTGGGCCGATCTGGAGCACGTCGACGGCCGGTACCGGCTCAGCGCATCGGCGATCCCGCCGGCGGCCGGCGAGCTACCGCCGGAGGCCCTTCGCCTCGGCCGCGACCTCCTCGACAAGCAGATCGTCGACACGCACGGCGCGAAGGTCGTCCGGGTGAACGACCTGCAGCTGGAGGAGAAGAGCGGGCAGCTCCGCCTCGTGGGCGCAGATGTCGGTCTGCGCGGCCTGCTCCGCCGGATGGGTGGAGAGCGCGCCGCCGAGCGGGTGGCCGGCGTCGTGGGCCGCAAGCTGCCGCGCGGGATCATCCCCTGGCATCTCGTCGAGTCGCTCGAGTCCCCGCAACAGAACGTCCGCCTGACCCTGCCGCACCGGAAGCTCGCGCTGCTCCACCCCGCGGACATCGCCGACATCGTCGAGGAGATGACCGCGGATGAGCGGCGCGCGGTGTTCGACGAGCTCGACGTCGAGACCGCGGCCGAGACGCTCGGCGAGGTCGAGCCCGAGATGCAGGCCTCGATCGTCGGTGACCTCGACGAGGAGCGCGCCGCCGACATCCTCGAGGAGATGGATCCGGACGAGGCCACCGACCTGCTGCAGGATCTGCCCGAAGAGACGCGCGATGAGCTCATCGAGCTCATGGACGAGGAAGAGGGCGCGGACGTCGAGGAGCTCCTCGCCTACCCCGAGAATTCCGCCGGCGGCATCATGACCACCGACTTCGTCTCGCTCCCGCGCGATCTCACGACCGGTCAGGCGATCGACCGCCTTCGCGAGCTCCAGCCGGATCCCGCGCTGGCGTATTACCTCTACGTGGTGGACCCGGAGGGCCGGCTCGACGGCAACGTGTCGCTGCGCGACCTCGTCGTCTCGCCGCCGCTGTCGAAGCTCGCGGACATCATGAATCCGAACGTCCTGCACGCGGAGGCAGACACGAATCGCGAGGACGTCGCGGCGCTCATGGCGAAATACGATCTGCTGGCGCTCCCGGTGGTCGACGCGCGGCGGCGCCTCATCGGCTCGGTCACGGTCGACGACGTCATGGAGCTGATGCTGCCGAGCCGCTGGAAGAAGCGAACCGGACGCTCCCCGAAGCCGTGATCGAGGTCAGCCGCGCGAGGCGCGTCGCGCGCGAGCGGCTCCGTCGGCGGATCGCGTCGGTCCTGGTGGTCCTCGGCCCCGGTCTGGTGAGCGGATTCGCCGACAACGACGCGGCAGGGATCACGACGTACTCGCTGGCCGGCGCGCGGTACGGCTACGGGATGATCTGGGCACTGCTGGCGACGATGATCGCGCTCGGATTCACGCAGGAAGTCGGCGCTCGGCTGGGCCTCGCGACGGGGCAGGGCCTCGGAGGCGTCATCCGTGAGCGGTTCGGGGTGCGCTGGACCGCATTCGCCGTGAGCATCACCCTCGTGTCGAATCTCGGAACGACGATCGCGGAGTTCGCCGGCATCGCGGCCGCGCTCGAGCTCCTGTTCCATCTCCCCCCCCAGGTGAGCAGCGTCGCCGCCGGCACGTTCATCGTGCTGCTCCTCGCCCGGAACGGGTTCGGTCCGGTGCAATACGCGTTCGTCGTGGTCGGCGCGGGCGTGTCGCTGGCCTATGCGGTCTCGGCGGTGCTGGCGCACCCGGATTGGGGCCTCGCCACGACCACCCTCGTGATGCCGCAGATCTCGCCGACCGCCGCATACCTGATCACGTTCGTCGGCGTCGTCGGCACGACGATCACGCCCTGGGGGCAGGCATTCATCCAGTCGTACGTCGCGGACAAGGGCCTCGGCCCCAAGGACCTCACCGGATCGCGCGTCGATATCCTGCTCGGGACGCTCCTGACGAACGTCGTGGCCTGGTTCATCGTCGTCGCCTGCGCCGCGACGATCTGGAAGGTCGGCGGGACGATCGTGGACGCAGCCGACGCGGCGCGGGCGCTCGGCCCATTGGCCGGCACATCGGCCACCACCCTGTTCGCCATCGGCCTGCTGGCCGCGTCGTTGCTCGGACTCGGCGTCGTGCCACTGAGCAGCGCGTACCTGGCCTGCGAGGCATTCGGGTTCGAACGGGGTCTGCACTGGCGCTGGACCCAGGCGCCGGTCTTTTACGGCCTGCTCGCGTTCTTCGTCGCATTCGGGGCGGTCTTCATCGTGATCCCGGGGCTGCCCCTGATCCAGGTGATGTTCCTGTCCTCGGTCCTCAGCGGCCTGCTCCTACCGATCGTGCTCGCGTTCGTGATGATCATCGCCGGCGATCGCCAGCTGCTCGGTGACCTCGCCAGCGGCCACCTGCTCCTGGCGGTCGGCTGGGGGATCACGGTGCTCGTGAGCCTGATGTCCGTGAGCTTCGTCGTCGCGCAGCTGCTCGGCCTGGGCTGACCGCATCGAGCCCGCGCTCGCCCTCAAGCTCGTCCTCACGCCGCTGCTCATGGCGAGCGCGAGCCTCGCCGGCCGCCGCTGGGGCCACGCGATCAGCGGCTGGCTCGTCGGCATCCCGTTCACCTCCGGCCCGATCACGCTGTTCCTGTATCTCGACCACGGCGCCGCGTTCGCCGCGAACGCCGCGCTCGGCTCGCTGGTCGGCGTGCTCGCGACGTCCGCGTTCGCGGTCGAGTTCTCCGCCGTGGCGAAGCGCACGCAGCGAATGGTCCCGTCGTTCGTCGCCGGGCTCATTGCGTTCGCGCTGATCGGCGGCGCGGCGCAGGAGCTCGCGATCGCGCCGCTCCCCCTCTACGCGATCTGCGCCGTCGTGCTCGTCTTCGCGATCCGGCTCGTCCCTGATCCGGGCGCGACCGCGTCGGTCGCGCTGCCGCGCTGGGACCTGCCCGCGCGGATGATCCTCGCGACCGCCCTCGTCCTCGCGATCACGGGCGGCGCGACGGCGCTCGGCCCCCGCCTCGCGGGCCTCCTCGCGACGATCCCGCTCTACGCGAGCATCCTCGCGGGCTTCGGCTTCCAGCTCATCGGTCCGGCCGCGGCAATCCGCGTGTGGCGCGGTCTGCTGTTCGGGCTCTTCGGGTTCGGCGCGTTCTACCTGGTCATCGCGGCGGCGGCCGAGTCGCTCGGCCTCGGCGCGTTCGGGCTCGCGCTCGTCACGGCGGTCGGGATGCAGTCCGTGACGCTACGGATGCTGCGCGACGAGCGTCGTGTAGGCGAGGCCCGCTAGGGCCACGAACATGCCGGCCGTCGCCAGCCAGCCGAGGACCGTGAGCACGGTGCCGATCGTCTGGTTGCCCATGACGCTCCGGTTGCGTGCAGCGAGCATGACCAGGACCAGGAGCGGCGGCGCGATCACTCCGTTGAGCACCGCCGTGTAGAAGAGCGCGTCGATCGGGTTGATGCCGAGGTAGTTCATCGTGACGCCGATCGCGGTCGCCAGGACGATGACCGCATAGAACGGCCTGGCCCGGCTCCAATGCGTGTCGAGCCCGTAGCGCCAGCCGAACGCCTCGGCGATGGCGTAGGCCGCCGACCCGGACAGGATCGGCACGGCGAGCAGGCCGGCGCCGATCATGCCTGCGGCGAACACGATCCCGGCGAGGTCGCCGACCAGCGGCTTGAGCGCCTCGGCCGCGTCGGCCGCGCTCTTGATGTCGGTCTTCCCGGCCCTGAAGAGCGTGATCGCGGTGCCCAGGATGATGAAGTACATCACCAGGTTCGAGAACCCCATCCCGACGGTCACGTCCATCGTCGAGTCGCGGATCTCCGCCGCCGTGGCGCCTTGCCGCGCTGCCTTCGTCGTGCGCCCCAGGTCGATCTCCTCCTCGACCTCCTCGCTGGACTGCCAGAAGAAGAGATACGGCGAGATCGTCGTGCCCAAGATCGCGACAAGGGTCGTCACGTAGACCGGGTCCGGGCTGAGGGTCGGCACGACGGTCGCTCTGAGCGTCTCGAGCAGGTCGGGATGGGCGATGAACACGTCGATGACGTAGGCGAAGAGTGCGAGGGTGAGCCACTTGAAGGTGTTGGCGATGAGCCGGTAGCTGCCGAAGATCTGGAACGCGAGCACCCCGAGCGCGACCGGGATGATGAGCCAGATGGCCTGCACCCCCGTGATCGAGTGGACCGCGTCCGCGATCGCTCCCAGGTCGGCTCCGACGTTGATCGTGTTGGCCACGAAGAGCAGCAGGACCGAGCCGTAGAGGATGACCCGTGGGTAGTGGTCGCGCAGGATGCCCGCGAGACCCTGGCCGCTCACGATGCCGAGGCGCGCGCAGATGTTCTGCACCGCCGCCATGAGCGGGAACGTGAGCAGCGCGGTCCACAGCGTCTGCAAGCCGAGGCTCGCGCCCGCGATGGCGTAGGTGCCGATCCCGCTCGGATCATCGTCCGACGCGCCGGTGATGAACCCCGGGCCGAGCATCTTCCCGGCCTTCCGAAGCGGGTTGCGTTCGCGCCCGATGTGCGCTGCCGGGCCCGCCGCCGCGGACGAGGTCTTCGCGTGCGGGATCGCGGGCCTGCGGCCACGGCGCGTCGGCATCACGGCCGAGCAACGCATGTTCGATGCCGACGGTCAGTCGGAGTAGCGGACCCAGACCGTTCCGTCGCGTACGACGACCGCGAGCGGCCGCATGTCGCTCGCCGGCTCGGGACCGAGGTACGCGCCGTGCCGGGTCCACGCGAACGTCCGGCCATCGACGACGCACGTGAATTGATCGCTCGCCGCGTCGAACGCGACGACGCATCGCCGGTCCACGAGCGGCTTCGACGAGAAGGCCATGACGCCCTCGGTCACGCGCACGAGGAGGAACGGCTCGTTGTCCCAGGTGCGGTAGGGCGGCCGGATGATCGCGCCGGCCGGGAGGGGAACCAGTCGCACGGTGCCGGGCGCGACCTCGTCGAGGGATCCGAGGCCGTCCCAGCCGTTCCACTCGCCGGTCGCCGGGAGCGGCGGCTCCGGACGGATGCTTCCGGCCACGGACGCGATGGCCGCGATGTCGGCGGCCGGTGCGTCATCGGCCCATCGCGCGACGACGAACATCGGCCGGTCGAACCAGCGGAAACCGAGCTCGAGCTCGTGCCGGCCGCTCGGCAGCGGACGGTCGTAGCGGTATGCGGCATCGCTCCAGTCGAGCGGCAGCGAGGACTCATCCGCCGGTCCCTGGCAGCTCATCCGGCAGAAGGACTCGACCTCGACCGTCACCTGGCCGCTCGCGAGGGCGGCCGCGTCGACGTCGCCGTTCCCGGAGACCGTCGGCAGCGTGGCGACGTCGACGTTGGACGCCAGGAGCAGCCGCTGGGTCGCGCGGTTCACGCCGCCCGCGCCGAGGAGCGACCAGCCGACCGGCACATCGACCGCAAGGCCATTCCCGAGCCCGACCGAACGGAGCGACACGCGCGCTGTCGGGGTCGGCTGCACGGTCGGGGCCGGCGGTGGGATCGGCAGCGCGGTCGCGCACGCGGAGGCGAGCAGGCAGACGGACGCGATGAGCCCGCGCATACCTCCATAGACGCGCGACGCCGCTCGAAGTTCCGCCCTGCTACCGGAAGCGCACCGAGGCGAACAAGCCGATCAGACGCTCACCTGCGGGAACGCGCGGTCGTAGAGCTCGGCTCCCCCACGTGGCGGTGCTGTCGGCATCCATATGCGGGAGTGACATGCGCGGAGCCCCACCGCTTGGTGCCGAGCGCTCGGTCGGTGGCCGGCGGGTGCGGTCAGGCTTCGACGGTCACGATGTGCGCCTGGATCTTCCCGTCCACCGGCCCCCGACCGAATCGGCGGGCCACCGCCTCGGTCGCGGCGTCGGTCGCGTCGCCGAGCCGTGCCGGGTCGCGTTGCTCGATCTCGTTCCGCAGCGGCGTCCCTTCGCAGTACGCGACCGCGGGAACGCGCGCGGACGCCGCCGTGCTGCGCGCCGCAACGGTCGCGATCAGCGGCCGCGCGGCGAAGCCACCGCGTGCGAGGTCCCGCTCGATGGTTGCCCGGTCGTGATAGCCATGCGGCGTTCGCGCGAGGAAGCGCGGCGGGTCCGCTGGGAAAAGCGACCCGACCGCGGTCGTCACGGCGTCGGCGAACTCGTTCTCCTCGATGCGGTCCCACGCGTTGAACAGGAACACCCCACCCGGCCGGAGCACCCGACGCGCCTCCGCGAATGCCGCCGGTCGATCGGGGAAGAACATCACGCCGAACTGGCACACCACCAGGTCGAACGATCCGTCGCCGAACGGCAGCCGCATCGCGTCCGCCTGCCGCCAGTCGACCGGACGCGCGGTCCCGATCGCGGCCGCCTCGTCGAGCATCGCCTGGTTCAGGTCGGTCGCCACGATCGTCACGGTCGCGGGCACCGCGCTCGCGAGGCGCCGGGTCACGACGCCGGTACCCGCCGCGATCTCGAGCACGCACGAGACCTGCCGCGACGCGATCCGCTCCGCGAGATCGGCGGCGTACGGCTCGAAGATCAGCGGCACGAGCTGGGTCTCGTACAGGTGCGGGATCGAGCCGGTGAAGTGGGCATCGCCGCGTGGACCGCTCATCGCGGCTCCGGCAGCACGCCTCCGTCGGCGTCGAGGTACCGGTCGGGGTTCTCCTGGAAGATGCGCTTGCAGACCTCGCGGTCGAACGCGTAGATCCGGCTCTCGTAGCGGAGCTTGAACGGCGCCGGGTCAGGCAGTGGTGCGCCGCAGGTCGTGCAGGTCGCGCCGGTCATGCCGGATCGAGCTCGATGAGCGGCGCGTGCGCGCGCACGAGCTGTCCGTTCTCCGCGAGGATCTTCTGGACCGTGCCGTTCTTCGTCGAGCGGATCTCGTTGAACAGCTTCATCGCCTCGATGAGCCCGATGACGTCGCCGGCCGCGACGACGCTCCCGACCTGCACGAACGCCGGAGTCTGCGGCGACGGCGACCGGTAGAACACGCCGGTGAGCGGCGCGGCGATCACGTCGGCGTTCGCCGCCGACGGCGCCGCGCTCACGACCGACGGGCCGGCGGCCTGCCGCGCCGTGGCCGGCTGGGCCGCGCCGGGAGCCGGAGCGACCGGCGCAGCTGCCTGCACCGGGCCGGTCTTCGCCACGCGGACCCGGACACCGCCCCGCGTCACTTCGAGCTCGCGCACGTCCGAGCCCTCGAGGCGCGAGAGGAGCTCCTGGACGAGCGCGTTCGCCTCCGCGCGGACCTTCTTCGGGTCGGGCACTAGCCGGCGCCGTCGCGGCGGCGAAGGATGAGCGCGACGTTGTGCCCGCCGAAGCCCATCGAGTTGCTCAGGCTGTACTCGACCTGCGCCGCGCGCGCCGTGTTCGGCACGTAGTCGAGGTCGCATTCCGGGTCGGGCACGTCCTGGTTGATCGTCGGCGGCAGGAGGCCGTCGCGCATCGCGAGGATGCAGATGACCGCCTCGATGGCGCCGGCCGCGCCCAGGGTGTGCCCGGTCATGGACTTGGTGGACGACACCGGCGGCACGTTCGGGCCGAACACGGTCTTCAGCGCGGCGGTCTCGGCGCCGTCGTTCGCCTGCGTCGACGTGCCGTGCGCGTTCACATAGCCGATCCGGTCCGGCGTGATGCCGCCGTCTTCCATCGCCATGCGCATCGCGCGGACGGCGCCCTCGGCGCCCTCCGGCGGCGCGGTGATGTGGTACGCGTCGGCGGTCGCGCCGTACCCGATGACCTCGCCAAGGATGTGCGCGCCGCGGGCCTTCGCGAACTCCTCTTCCTCGAGGATGAGGCACGCGGCCGCCTCGCTGAACACGAAGCCGTCGCGCTCCTTGTCGAACGGGCGTGACGCCTTCTCCGGCGCGCCGTTCCGCCGCGACAGCGCGTGCATCGCGTTGAACGAGCCGATCGCGACCTTGATCAGCCCGGCCTCACTGCCGCCGGCGAGCATCACGTCGGCCTGGCCGCGGCGGATCGTGTCGGTCGCCTCGCCGATCGCGTGCGCGCTCGATGCGCAGGCCGAGACCGTCGCGAGGTTCGGGCCCTTCGGCCCGTACTTCATCGCGATCTCACCCGCGGCCATGTCCATGATCATCATCGGGATCATGAACGGCGACACGCGCCGGGGGTCCTTCTCGTGCACGAGGATGTTGTCCACGAGCGTCTCGACCCCGCCGATCCCCGACCCGAACGTCACGCCGACCCGCGGCGCGAGGTCCTTCGTGATCTCGAGCTTCGCGTCCGCGATCGCCTGACCGGCCGTCGCGACCGCGAACTGCGCGAACCGGTCGGCGCGCTTGGCTTCCTTGCGCTCCATGTACGTGAGCGGATCGAAGTCGTGGACCTCTCCGGCGATCTGCGTCTCGAGGTCCGACGCGTCGAAGCGCGTGATCGGCCCGATCCCGCTCTTCCCGGCGGTGAGGCCGGCCCAGGACTTTTCGACGGTCGAGCCGAGCGGCGTGATCATCCCGAGCCCGGTGATCACGACGCGCCGTTCCTGCGGGTTCACCGCCTCAAGTCTATGGTCACTCAGGTGAGCGGGGAGGAGCTCTTCGCGGCGATCGCAGGCCACGACCAGGCGGCGGTCGAGCGGATCCTCGCGGCCGACCCGGCAGCGGCTGCGGCCGTCGACGCGAACGGCGTCTCCGCGCTCCTCACCGCCGCCTATCACGGCAACGACGCGGCGGCCGCGGCGATCCGCGCGACCGGCCACGAGCTGAACGTGTTCGAGGCCGCCGCGGTCGGCGATCTCGCGCGCATCCGGGCGCTCGTCGACGCGGATCCCGCGCTCGCCCGCGCCGTCGCGCCGGACGGGTTCCAGCCGCTCGGGCTCGCCGCGTTCTTCGGCCACTCCTCCGTCGTGTCGTTCCTCATCGCCGCCGGTGCCGACGTTTCGGCGCCGTCGCGCAATCGGATGAGCGTGACCGCGCTGCACAGCGCGATCGCCGGCCGGGATCGCGCGAGCGCGCTCGCGCTCATCGCCGCGGGCGCCGATGTGAACGCCAAGCAGCAGGACGACTTCACGGCGCTGCACGAGGCCGCGCAGAACGGCGATCGCGAGATCGTCGACGCCCTGCTCGCCGCGGGCGCCGACCCCTCGCTCACGCTGAGCAAGAGCGGCGAGCGTCCGGCCGATCTCGCCCGGACGCACGGCCATCCGGAGATCGCGCAGGTCCTCGAGCAGGCGCCGCCCGGGTCGGGATAGAGTCCCGCCGTGCCGACCGCCGCGTCTCCGACCGTCGTCACCGCGGAGCAGCTGGCGTCCCGCGACCGCGAGCGCCTGACTCGCGCGACAGCGCTCCTCGCACAGCTCGAGGCCGGGCGCGCGCCATTCACGGTCGCATCGGTGCTGGGGCCGCTCAACGCGCTGCACGTCGAGCTGTCGAACATCTCGGCCGAGGCCGGCATCTACACCGCGATGCACCCGGACAAGGCTGTGCGGGACGTCGCCGAGCGGATGTCGCGCGAGGCCATCGACCTTGGACAGCAGGCACTGCAGAGCACGGCGCTCTACGACGCGCTCGCGAGCGTCCAGCCGGCCGACGACATCGACCGTCGGTTCATCACGCTCGTCCGCCAGGACATGAAGCGCGCGGGCGTCGAGCTCGGCGACGCGGATCGCGCGACGGCCCGCGGCCTGCGGTCGACGCTCACGAAGCTCGGCCAGGACCACGCACGCAATATCCGCGACGACACGCGGCACATCACGCTCGAGAGCGAGGCCGAGCTCGAGGGGCTACCGGCCGATTACGTGAAGGCGCACCGTCCGGGGCCGGACGGGAAGATCACGATCACGACGAATCCCCCGGACATGATCCCGTTCATGACCTACGCGAAGAGCGAGCGCGCCCGCAAGGCGCTGCAGCGCGAGGGCAACGACCGCGCGAAGCCGAACGTCGAGGTCCTCCAGCAGCTCACGAAGACCCGCGACGAGCTCGGGCGGCTCCTCGGCTATCCGACGTGGGCGCACTACAACCTCGAGGAGCGGATGGTCGGCACGCCGGAGCAGCTCGAGCGGTTCCTCACCGACATCGAGCAGGTCGCGCGGCCCGTCGCGATGGCCGAGCTCCAGATGCTGCTCGACGAGAAGCGGCTGGACCAGCCGGGCGCGACGGCGATCGGCGAATGGGAGCAGCTCTACTACACGAACCGCGTGAAGACGAAGCGCTTCCGCTACGACGCGCAGGAGGTGCGGCCGTATCTCGAGTACCGCACGGTGCGACAGGCGATCCTCGACCTCAACAGCGAGCTGTTCAACATGACCTTCACGCCGGTCGTGCACGAGGAGCGCTGGCACCCATCCGTCGAGAGCTTCGACGTCACAATCGACGGCCGACCGGCAGGCCGGATCTCGCTGGACATGCATCCGCGCGAGGGGAAGAACAAGTGGTTCTTCAACGCGCCGCTGCGCGTCGCTGTGCCCGGCATGCAGGAGGGCCACGGTGTCCTCAACTGCAACTTCCCCGACCCCGCGACCGTGCAGGGGCCGGCGCTCATGGAGCACTCCCAGGTGGTCACGTACTTCCACGAGTTCGGGCACCTCGTGCACGGCCTGGCTCGCGCGAACATCAAGTACGTGCGGCTGTCGCGGGTGAGCGAGGGCGACTTCATGGAGGCGCCGTCGCAGTTCCTCGAGGAGTGGATCTACGACCACAGCGTCCTGACGCGCTTCGCGAAGGACATCGAGACCGGCGTGCCGGTCCCCGAGGACCTGGTGCGGCGGCTGCGCGCCGCGCGCGACTTCGGCAAGGGCCTGCGCGTGCTCACAGCGTCGATCGCGCTCTCTCGCCTGTCGCTCGCGTTGCACGATGGCACACGGCCCGGCGCGGATCCGCGCACGCTCGCGACGGAGGTCTTCGCGAAATACTCGCCGTTCGAGCGGCTCGAGGGCACGGCGCACCCGGCGAGCTGGGAGCACATGAACGGCGATCACTACTCGGCCGCGTACTACACGTACCTCTGGTCGAACACGATCTCCAAGGACCTGCACACCGCGTTCGGCGGCGACCTGATGGATACGTCGGTGTCGCGCCGCTATCGCGATCAGATCCTCGCGCCCGGCGGGACGAAGCCCGCCGGGCAGCTGGTGAAGGACTTCCTCGGACGCGCGGGCGACCTGCGTGCGTTCAAAGCGTGGCTGGCGGAGACGACGAGCTAGCCGACCTCGCTACGGCACGAAGGTGAACGACCCGAGGATCGCGTCGAGCTTCGCCTTGGATGCGCCGGGCGGGACGTCGAACGTGCCCGGCTGGTAGATCGTGTAGCCGAGCATGAACATCCGGTCCCCGTCCTTGATCAGATACTCGACCGGGTAGCTCGGCGCATTCGTGACCTTCAGCGCGACATGTCCGTCGACGGTGATGTCCTCGAGCTGCTGATCACGCGAGTAGCTGAACGCGTTGTAGAAGTCGCGCGGGCTCCGGGCGCCCGTGCCGGTGAAGACGTCGATGACCGCGGCGTAGTTCCAGATCGCGCACGCGGTCTCGCAGCGCTGATCCGCCAGCGCGGCTTCGGCGGCCTCCGTCCGCGCGGTGAACGCATCGGCGGCGGCCGGTCGCGACCCACCGCTGTTCGCGATCGAGAGCCGGGCCGACCGGCGATACGGGTCCGGCAGGACGACGCTGAACTTCCACGTCGTATTGACGTACATCCTGGTCGGGGTCGGGTCGGGCGTCGGCGACGGAGCAGGCGTGACGACGGCGGCCGTCGGCGTGGGCGTACCTGCGGCGGTCGCGGACGGCGTTGGCGATGCGAGCGCCGTCGAGCCGCCGGGGCCGGGCGAGCGCACGGCCGCCAGGAGAGCGATGAGCAGGGCGGTCACCGCGACCGCCGCTCCGACGACGATGAAGCTCCGCATGGACCCGAGCGCCGCAAGATGGCGGCCACCGGCCGCTAGAGGATCGTCTGACCGAGCGCGCTCGCGATGAGCTCGACCGCGAGCGTCGCGGTGCGGTTCTCGCGGTCGAGGATCGGGTTCACCTCGCACACCTCGATCGAGCGGAGCTTCCCCGACGTCGCGAGCATCTCCATCGCGAGCTGCGCCTCGCGGTACGTGAGGCCGCCGCGCACCGGCGTGCCGACGCCGGGCGCCTCGTCGGGGTCGATCGCGTCCATGTCGAGCGAGAGGTGGATCCCATCGCCCTGCGACACGACCGCGATCGCCTGCTCCATCGCCTTCGCCATGCCGAGCCGGTCGATGTCGGCCATCGTGATCGGCGTGACGCCGGCGCGCTTGATGTTGTCCTTCTCGCCGCCATCGATGTCGCGGATCGCGAGCAGCACGCCATGCCTGCCGTCCGCCGTACCGCGGAGGCCGTTCGGGAACGGCTCATCGGCGAGCCCGAGCGCGACCGCGAACGGCATCCCGTGCACGTTGCCCGAGGGCGACGTCTCGGGCGTGTTGATGTCACCGTGCGCGTCGACCCAGAGCACGCCAGCGCGATGGCCGGCGCGCGCGAGCCCCGCGATCGTGCCCATGCCGATCGAGTGATCGCCGCCCAGCACGATCGGCGTCGCGCCGCTCTTCACGATGTCGGCGACGACGGTCGCCAGCTCCTCCGACGCGCGCACGATCTCTTCGGCGTGGTGCGCCTGCCGCCCGCCGTGCTCGTACTCGATCTCGCCGTTCTGGTCGCGGTCCAGCACCGACACGTTCCCCCGGTCACGGACGCGATACCCGAGGTCGACGAGCCGCGCCCGTAGTCCGGCGTAGCGGATCGCCGATGGCCCCATGTCCACGCCGCGGCGGAAGCCGCCGAGGTCCATCGGGACGCCGACGATGTCGACCGCCTTCGTCACGGCGCGCCTTTCGCCAGCGGCTGCGGTCCTCCCGAAGGCGAAGCCTTCGGAAGGGGTTGAAAGATCGCGAGGATCACGCCCTCCGCGGCGAGCTCGTCGCCGACGTGCGTCGTGACCCTCGCCCGGCCGAACCCGCGGCGCATCTTCTCGAACGTCGCGGTGAACCGCCCGGTCTCGCCCGGCCGGACGATCCGCTTGAAGCGCATCTCCTCGATACCGGCGAACAGGCCGAGCCCGTCGCGGTAGTCGGGATGCGCCATCGCGCACACCGTGGCCGCCTGCGCCATCGATTCGGTGAGGATCACGCCCGGCACGATCGGGTTCCCCGGGAAGTGGCCCCTCAGGTAGAACTCCTCGCCGGTGAAGTCGTGCTCCGCGACCGCGCGGACGAGCGGCTCGAGCTCGACGACGCGGTCAATCAAGAGGAACGGATCGCGGTGCGGGATGAGGGCCTCGATGCCCTTCCGGTCCAGAACGACGCTCAAGCGGTGAGCGCTTCGATGCCGACGGTGTCGATGAGGTGCGTCGTCACCTGGCCGGTCTTGAACAGCTCGCTCGCGAGGATCTTCTTGTGCGCGTCGATGTTCGTCGTGACGCCGACGACGGTGAACTCGTCGAGCGCGCGCTGCATCCGCGCGACGGCCTCGGTGCGGTCGCGGCCCCAGGCGATGACCTTCGCGAGCAGCGAGTCGTAGAACGGCGGGACCTCGTAGCCCTGAAAACAATGGCTGTCGAGCCGGATGCCCGGCCCGGCCGGCGGGAGCCACGTGGTGAGCACGCCGGTCGACGGCGCGAAGCTGTTGTCGGCGTCCTCGGCGTTGATCCGGCACTCGATCGCGTGGCCGTTGACGTAGACCTGCTCCTCGGAGAAGCTGAGCGGCTCGCCGGCGGCGAGCGCGATCTGCTCCTTCACGAGGTCGATGCCGGTCACGGCTTCGGTCACGGTGTGCTCCACCTGGATGCGCGCGTTCACCTCGATGAAGTACGGCTGCCCCGCCGCGTCGATGAGGAACTCGAACGTTCCGACACCCCGGTAGCCGAAGCGCTTCGCCGCATCGACCGCGTAGCGCTTGATCCGGCGGCGAAGCTCCTCGTTGATCGAGATCGACGGCGCCTCTTCGAGCATCTTCTGATTACGGCGCTGGATCGAGCACTCGCGCTCGCCCATGCAGATGCCCTCACCGCGGTCGTCGACCAGGATCTGGGCCTCGATGTGCCGCACGCCCTCGAGGTTGCGCTCGAGGTAGAGGCCCTCATCGCCGAAGCTCGCCTTCGCCTCGCTGCGAGCCTGCTCCCACAGGCGCTGGAGGTCCTTCGCCGATTCGGCCTTGCGCATCCCGCGGCCGCCGCCGCCCGAGCGCGCCTTCAGCATCACCGGGTAGCCGATCTCCTCGGCGACGCGCAGCGCCTCGGAGGAGGTCTTCACCGCACCCTCGGAGCCAGGGATGACCGGGAGGCCGGCGCGCTTCATCGCGGCGCGGGTCGCCGACTTGTCCTGGAACCGCGCGAGCACTTCGGGCGGTGGGCCGATGAACACCAGGCCGTGCTCCCTGCAGACCTCGGAGAAGTCCGCGTTTTCGGACAGGAACCCGTAGCCGGGGTGGATCGCCTGCGCGCCGGAGATGAGCGCGGCCGAGATGATCGCCGGGATGTTCAGATAGGAATCGCGCGAGTTCGCCGGCCCGATGCAGATGGCCTCGTCGGCGGAGTGGACCGGGAGGCTGTGCCCGTCGGCCTCGCTGTACACGACGACGCTCTGGATCCCGAGCTCGCGGCACGCGCGGATGACGCGCAGCGCGATCTCACCCCGGTTCGCGATGAGGATCTTGTCGAACGAGATCGAGTGCCTCCTTCAACGTCGCGGGATCCGACACGTTCGCGGTCCGCGCGTCGGGGAGGATCCGCTTCACGAGGCCGGTGAGCACGTTGCCCGGGCCGAACTCGATGAACGTCGTCGCGCCCTCCCCAGCGGCGCGCCGTACTGAGGTGACCCACTGTACGGGAGAGTGGACCTGCTTCTCCAGCAAACTGATGAAATCGCTCGAATTCGTGTGCACCTGCGCATCCACATTTGCGATCACCGGGTCCTTCAGCGGACGGAATGGCGTGGCGCGGATCGCCTCGGCAAGCTGCGGAGCGACCGCCCGCATCGCGGGTGAGTGGAACGCGCCCGACACCTTCAGTGGAATGACCCGCTTCGCACCCGCGGCCTTCAGCGTCTCCGTCGCGGCCGGCATATTCGCGAGCGGTCCGGTGACGACAACCTGCCCCGGGGCATTGTCGTTCGCGACGACGATGCCCGTGCCCTCGATGGCCGTCGCGATGACGTCGGCGTCGAGCCCGAGGACCGCGGCCATGCCGCCCGATGCGTCCGCGGCCTGCATGAGCTCGCCACGGGTGCGCACGAGCCGGAGCGCGTCGCCGAAGTCGAGCGCGCCGCCGGCGACGAGCGCGGTGAACTCGCCGAGCGAGTGGCCGAGGAGGATCGGGTCGGCGGCCAGTCCGTGCGCGAGGAACGCGCGATGCGCGGCGATGCTGGTCGCGAGGATCGCCGGCTGCGCGTTCGCGGTGCGCTCGAGCTCCGCGGCAGGCCCATCCCAGCAGAGCGCGCGGAGATCGAAGCCCAGCGCGGCGTTCGCCTCGGCGTACGCGCGCGCCGCTTCGGGGACCGACTCGGCCAGCGTGTTCCCCATCCCGACCGCCTGTGATCCCTGGCCGGGGAACAGCCACGCGACGTCCGACGGCACCGCGGCAGTCTAGGGACGGCGATCGGCCCCCCCCCCGCACGCCCGAACGCGGTCATTGGTCCCCCGATCGGGGGTCCCGCACGGCCACGCGAAGGATGAGAGTGCGACGGTGCGCTTGCCGACGCGCTCGCTCGCGATGACCCTTGTGGTCGCGACCGTCGTTGTCACGGGCTGCGGCACGACCGAGCGCCCGCAACCCACTGACCCGCTGGCCGGCATCTACATGGGTGTCGGGTCAGCGACCACGCTGGACAACGCGACGCTCATCACCGCGGCGTTCGCGAAACGGCACCCCGGCGTCAAGTTCCAGCTCGACGTGACCGACACCGAGACCGCGGTCGTCAGGGTCAGCGCCGGCGACGCCGACGTCGATTTCGGCTTCATCGGCCGTCCGCTGCGGCCCTCCGAGAAAGTGATCCCGCTGACGCCGTTGGGTTCGACCGGCAGCGCGTTCGCGGTCAACGCGAGCAACAAGGTGCGCTCGGTGACGAAGGCCCAGCTCAAAGATCTGCTCACCGGCAAGATCACCGACTGGGCGCAGCTCGGCGGCACCGGCGCGGTCAAGATCCTGCTCCGCGAGGCGACGAGCAACACCCGGAAGGGCCTGGAGACGTACGTCTTCGGCTCCGAGAAGCCCGTGTACGGGCCGACGGACTTCACGACGTCGGCGACGAACGCGGCGTCCACAGAGATGTCCGATGCGTTGAAGTCGCTCACCGGTTCGATCGGCATGGTCACGCTCGCTTCGAAGACGCTCGCGAATCCCTCCATCAGGCTGCTCGAGATGGATGGCATCCCCGCGACGCTGGAATCGCTCGCATCCGGCTCGTGGCCGGTGCGCCGCGCCGCGTACCTGTGCACGAGCGCGGATCCGGCGCGGCTGAAACCCGCGATCAAGGCGCTCCTCGAGTTCGCGAAGAGCCCCGAGGGAATGCAAGCGCTCGCCGGACACTGACCCGCTAGCGACGCTCGATCGCGAAGAGAGCTTGGCCGTACTCCACGGGCGCGCCGCCGGCGACCAGCACGTCGCGCAGCACGCCGTCGATCGGAGCGACCACGTCGGTCATCGCGCCGAGCGACTGCACGGCGCCGAGCACGGTCCCCTTCTTCACCTCGTCGCCGGAGGTCCACTCCTTGGACGCGCTGAAGATCCCGACACCGGACGAGTGCACCCGGGACGGCTCCGGCGCGTTCGGCGCTGCCAGGGCGGCGCGCGCCGCGGCAGTGGCCGGCGTGACCGCCGACGGAGCGCGCACGATCGCGGCGGACATGCCCTCGGCCTCGACCTCGATCACGCTCGCGCCCGAGCCCTCCGCGAGCCGGAGCAGATCGTCGAGCAGCGCGAGCACCTCGTCCTTGTCGCTCACGTGGGCCTCAGCATCCGCCGCCAGAAGGGCTCGTTCTTCTTCACCGGCGCCGCACCGGGCAGCGGCTCGACGACCACGCCGATGTGCCGGTACCGCTCGTAGCGCGCGGAGAGCAGGTCGGCGATCGGCACGCGGCCGAGCCGGTCGAGCTGGACGATGACCGCCGACTTGATCGCGGCGATCGTCGCCTGCGGGTCGGTGTGCGCGCCTCCGGCCGGCTCGGGGATGAGCCCGTCGACGACGCCGAGGCGCAGCAGGTCGGTCGCCGCGAGCTTCAGCGCATTGGCGGCCTGCTCGGCCTCCGTCGCGCTCCGCCAGAGGATCGCGGCGGCACCCTCGGGGGAGATGACCGAGTAGATCGCGTTCTGCAGCGCGAGCACGACATCGCCGACCGCGAGCGCCAGCGCGCCGCCGGAGCCGCCCTCACCGAGGATGATCGCCACGATCGGGGTCTGGAGACCGGTCATGACGAGGATCGACTTCGCGATCGCCTCGGCCTGCCCGCGCTCCTCGGCCTCGGGGCCGGGGTACGCGCCGGGCGTATCCACCAAGGTGACGAGTGGCAGGTGGAACTTCTCGGCCATCCGGTAGAGGCGGATCGCCTTGCGGTAGCCCTCGGGGTACGGCATCCCGAAGCTGCGCGCGATGTTCTCCTCGGTGGTCGCGCCGCGCTGCTGCGCGACGACGACGACCGGGCCGACGCCGTCGAGCTCCGCGATCCCGCCCACGACCGCCGGATCGTCCCGGTAGCCGCGGTCGCCGTGGAGCTCTTGGAACTTCTCGAACAGGCCGTCGATGACCTCGATCGCGTGCGGCCGCTTCAGCTCGCGCGCGAGCTGGACGGACTGCCACGGCGTGCGCTGCCCGGTGATCGTCGCGGCGTCGGTGATGAGCCCGGCGTCCGCGGGGAGGTGGCCGTTCCCGTCGGCGGTCTTCTTCGCGCCGAGCAGCCGGTCGACGACGTCCATTACAACGACCACCGCAGATCGCGCGCGCTCGGCCGGAACGCGTTCAGGAAGTACGCGATGCGCTCGCGGAGCTGCGCACGGGGCACGACCTGGTCGACGAACCCGTGCTCCAGGACGAACTCGCTCCGCTGGAAGCCCTTCGGGAGCTTCTCGCCGATCGTCTCGCTCGTCACGCGCGCGCCGGAAAAGCCGATGAGCGCGTTCGGCTCGGCGAAGATGATGTCGCCGAGCGACGCGAATGACGCGAGCACGCCACCGGTCGTCGGATCGGTGAGCAGGCTGACGTACGGAAGGCCCGCCTCGTCGAGGCGATGGAGCGCGCCGAGGATCTTCGCCATCTGCATGAGCGAGAGGGTGCCCTCCTGCATCCGCGCGCCGCCGGACGCGCTCACGATGAGCAGCGGCCTGCGGTTCGCGAGCGCACGCTCGGCGGCGCGAGTGAGCTTCTCCCCCACGACGCTGCCCATCGAGCCGCCCATGAAGTCGAAGTCCATGACCGCGAGCTCGATCTGGTTCTCGTCGATCCGCGCCGTGCCGCAGATCGCCGCGTCCTTCTCGCCGCTCTTCGCCTGCGACTGCTGGACCCGCTGCGGGTACGGCTTCTGGTCGCTGAATCCGAGCGGATCGCCGCTCACCAGGTCTGTGTCGTGCTCGGTGAAGCTGCCCTTATCGACCAGCAGCGCGATGCGCTCGCGCGCGCCGAGCCGGAAGTGGTGCCCGCAGTTCGAGCAGACGTTGTGGTTCCGGGCGAGCTGCTTGTTGAACAGCATCTCGCCGCACGTCGGACACTGCGTCCAGAGGTGCGACGGGAACTCCTTGCGCTGCCGCCCGAACGGCATCCGAAGCCTCATTACGCACCATGTTCCTCTTGGTACCAGCCGAGCGCCACCGCTCCCGGTCCGGCGTGCGTCGCGAGCACCGGCCCGGCCTCGTCGACCCAGTACTCGACGCAGTGGTAGCGCTCCTGGACCCACTCGCCGAGGACCCGCGCGCGATCTGGCGCGTTGGTATGGAGGAGCGCGGCGTGGATCCGGCCGCCCGGTGGCGTGCGGGCCTCGATGAGCCCCTGGAGGGTGGCCATCCCGCGCTCGCGCGTGCGGACCTTCTCGACCGACTCGGCCTTGCCGTCGGCGAGGTCGAGGATGACCTTCAGCGAGAGCAGCGAGCCGAACGCGGCCGCGGCGCCCGAGATCCGGCCGGATCGCTTGAGGAAGTCCAGCGTGTCGATGAGCGCGAGGAGATGCGTCTTCGGTGCGAGGTCGCGCGCGAGCTGCGCGGTCTGCTGGAGGGACTTCCCCTCGCGGCGGGCCTTCGCGCACGCGGTCGCGAGGAGCCCGATGGTGCACGCGGTCGAGCGCGAGTCCACGACCACGATGTTCGTGTCGATGATCTGCTGCGCCGTCGTCGTCGCGACCGAGTACGTGCCCGAGAACTCCGTCGCGACGGTGAGCACGAGCATGTCGCGGTAGCCGTCGCGCACGGCCTGCTCGTACACGTCGCGGCACTCGCCGATGGACGGCTGCGACGTCGTCGGCTTCGCCTTCGGGTCCTTCACCCTGTCGTAGAACTGCTCGGCCGTGAGGTCGACGTCCGCGGTGTACGACTCCGCGCCGAAGCTCACGTGGAGCGGCAGCGTGCGCAGGTCGAGCTCGCGCCGCATCGGATGCGGCAGGACGGTCGTGCCATCGATGATGATGGCGAACGGGAATCGGCCGCTCATCCCAGAACCCTCACCTCTCCCGCGATGACGCGCTGCTGACCATAGGGGGTTTCGACCAGAAGAGCACCGTCCTCGCCGAGCGCGATCGCCGTGCCGCGGAACGCCGGGCTACCGGCGCCGCTCACCTCGACCTCGCGGTGCAGCGTGATCGAGCGCTTCCGCCACTCGGTGAGCAGTGCCGGCCAGGTCGCTCTGTCGGTCGCGGCATCGAGCTCCGCCGTCATGCGGGCGAGGAGCGCGAGGCGGTCGACGTCATGGCCCGCGCGCGCGAGGCTCGTCGCCGTGTCGGCGATCGCGCGCGGCAGCTCGCGCTGTGACACGTTCACGCCGATGCCGAGGACCAGGTGATCGCCGGCACCGTGCGCGAGGACGCCGGCGATCTTTCCGTTGGTGAGCCACACGTCGTTCGGCCACTTGAGTCCCAGGTCGGCAACGCCGAACGGCCGGAGTGCCTTCGTGACCGCGACGCCGGCGAGGAGCGTGACGAGACCCGGCTCCGCGGGCGCCGGCCGGAACACCCACGACGCGAGGAGCGCCGTGCCCGGCTCGGACAGCCACGACTTCTCGCCGCGACCGTGCCCCGCGGTCTGCTGATCCGCGACGACGACGATCGGCTCGGCGCCGTTGCGGGCGAGCTCGCGCGCGCGGTCCTGCGTCGACGCGATCGACGGGTGGTACTCGATGTCCCACCCGATCTCGCGCGCGAAGGCCGAGCGCACCGCGGGGTCGGCGAGCAGTGAAAGACGGTCCATCGCGCAAGGCTAGCGGCGGCCGTTCGCTGCGATCGTGCTGCGGGCCTGCCTAGACTTCGTCGGTGGAGATGCCGCCCGTCAGAGTCAGCATCGCTTCGCTGAGCAACGAGGCGATTCAAAACGTATTCCGGTCGTCGTTCGTCGCACACCTTAGAGACGTCTTCCACGAGGCGTTCGGGGACGCCTGGCGTCCGCAACTTGTGAATTCGTTCGGTCAGGTCGGGTGGACTGCGATCGTGAGCTCAGTCCAGCTGGGGATTGCTTCAGGCTCGCGCGACACTCCGCCAATTGATGAGTTCGACTTCCTCGACGTCGCGGACCTGCACGCCGTCGTCTCCAAACACTTCGCCATCATCTTTCCCGCTTTAGCAGCGCTCGACGATAGGGCACGAATCGCCGCACGCCAGGCGGTGCTTCGCCGGCTAAAGGCCATAACCGATGCGCGAAATGCCATCGCGCATCCGACGGCGGCCGACCTGAGCGAGATGGACGCATTCGTCGCAATGGAGGATGCGCGCAGGGTGCTTCGTCGTTTCGATACCGCCGCAGCGACGAAGGTCGAGGACCTTGAATTGGAGGTTCTCCGCCGTTCATCTCGGCTCGCTGTGAAAGAGCCTCCAATTGCGCCCCAAAGCGCCGAACCCTTCTTGGATCTGTGGATGTCTCTCGGCCCGAACGAGTTCTTCGTGCGATTCGTCGAGTTCATGCACGATCTGACCGACATGTTCGACGAGGGTCTTGCAGAGGAAGCGAGAGCCGGCGGCGCGGATGCGTTCAAACGCGACTGGGCCCTCGGCTCCGAGGAGGTGGCACTGGCCGTGGTCAAATGGTTCCTCTTTCAGCCCTATGCCGATTTGGACCATCTGTCAGAACCCCCCATTGGTGACGGGCATGTGTGATTCACGGGTCACCGGGATCATCGGGCACGTCGTCGACGCATCGTGCCCGTCAACTAGCGTGCGCATGAGATGACTGAAATGACGTACGAGGTCTGGGACTACGAGAGCGGCAACGCGCAGGGCGTCTACACGTCGCTGCTCGCTGCGCTCCTCTTCTTGCACGAAGCAGTGGAACGTGAGGGCATCGCCACACTCGACGGCTTGGTCCTGATGGAGGTCCGCTCTGGCGGTGATCGCCGCTTGATCGCTGAAGAGCGTGACCTCATCCCACTCATCGGCGTCGGGGCGCTCGCTACCGGCTAACCCGTGGCAGAGGCCACCGGGACAAAGCGAACTCGTAGCTCCCGCGTACGAGTTGACTACGAGTCCCGGGCCGCGGATCGGGCGCGCAGGCGCCACGACACCGCGATGCTCGGGAGATGCGGATCCTCGTCGCGGCGTGCCTGGTCGTCGCGTCCTGCGGCGCCCACTCGGTCGCCGCCTCGGGCCCAACGCCGTCGCCCGTGCGATCGAACGTGCCGTGGGTCGCGGACGGCGCTCGCCCGACGCCGATCCCCGAGCCGACCGTCGAGCCGCGACCGACGGCCGTTCCGGATTGCCGGGCATCGGATCTCGTCGGAGTCGCATATCGCGGCCAGGGTGCCGGCGGCTGGTGGGTCCGCGGCCTCATGCTCGGCAATCGCGGTGAGGCACGCTGCGTCGTCGCGGGTCCGCTGTCCGCCGCGTATCTGGACGCGGCGGGAGCCGCCATCGCCACCGCTGGCGTGCGCAGCCCGACGTGGTCGAGTCCCGGCTGGGCGGTGCTCGAGCCGCGAAGCCTCCCGGTCGACGACCACGTGATCCATCCCGGCCAGGCGCGGATCACGCTGGAGTCGTACGGGGACTGCGAGCACCGCGAGCTTCGGGCGATCGCGGTCACGTTCGCCACGCCGGCGGCCGTGATCCGGTTCGCGGTCGAGCCGCAACCGGTCGGCGGTCGCTGCGACGCCCCCGGACAGCGGCTCGGGGTCTCGAGCTGGGCGATCGCGCCGACGGAGCCGCCGGTGTTCCCCACTCCGGCGCCGCTCCCGCTCGCGTTCGCGATCAATGCGCCGGCCGTGGCGTTCGCCGGCGAGTCGCTCACCTACGTCGTGCGCGTCACGAACGCGGCGGCGGCGCCGTATACGTGGGGCCACGGCTGCCCGATCTACCTCGAGTCGCTCCCCGGCCGCGAGGCGACGCCGTCCCTCGTCCCCGATCGCGGCGGAAAGTGGGAGCCGCCGGCCAGGACGTACGCCGGCTTCGCGAAGGAGCTTCATCCGCTGAACTGCGCCGGCGCCGGTGCGATCCCCGCGGGCGGGGAGGCGTCCTTCGAGATGCGGATCGCCGTCCCGCGCGATGCGCTCGGGCCCGAGACGCTGCACTGGGAAATCGCGAGCCCGCTGCCGAACGTGCACGTGACGGCGCCGCTCGAGATCCTGCCGCCGCGAGGTCGCTAGCGCGGCATCAGCGAGAATGCCGGTCGTGCGCACGCTCGCCGCCATCATCGATCTGATCGGACGGATCGGCGCGGATCCCCGGGACGGCGACGATGTCCGGCGCAAGAAGCGCTATCTCGCCGCCGCCGCGGTGTTCGTCGTGCCCGCCGGCGTCATCTGGGGTCTCATCTACGTGGCATTCGGCGAGCCCGCCGCGGGCGCGATCCCGCTCGGCTACAGCGTCATCTCGACGATCAGCATCGTCGCGTTCGCGCGCACCCGGAGCTTCGGCGCCTTCCGGACGCTCCAGCTGCTCTTCATCCTGCTGCTCCCGTTCGTGCTCCAGCTCGCGCTCGGCGGCTTCGTCCCGGCGAGCGCGGTCATCCTCTGGTCGCTCCTCTCTCCATTCGGCGCGCTCGTCTTCGACGACGTCCGGAGCGCGGTGCGCTGGTTCGCGCTGTTCGTCCTGCTCGTGTTCGTCTCGCCGTTCCTCGGGACCCGCGCGGGCAACGCGCTGCAGACGTCGCTCGTGACGCTGTTCTTCGTCCTGAACATCGCGACGGTGTCGACGATCGTGTTCGTCCTGCTCGCGACCTTCGTCCACCAGCTCGACCGCGAGCGCGCGCGCTCAGAGGGCCTCCTGCTGAACGTGCTGCCGAAGGTGATCGCGGATCGGCTCAAGCGGCGGTCGGGGATCATCGCCGACGCGTACGACCAGGCGACGATCCTGTTCGCCGACGTCGTGAACTCGACGCCGCTGACGCGCGAGCTCACGCCACGCGAGATGGTGTCCCTCCTGGACGAGTACGTCGGCTACTTCGACGAGCTCGCGCTGCGCCACGGCCTCGAGAAGGTCCGGACGATCGGGGACAACTGGATGGGCGTCGCGGGTGTGCCGATCGGCGGCGAGGATCACGCGCGCCGCGCGGCCCGCATGGCGCTCGACATGCTCGGCCACATCTGCGAGCGGCAGCGCAGCGGCGCGCGATGCCTCGAATTCCGGATCGGCCTCAACTCGGGCCCGGTGATCGGCGGCGTCATCGGGCGAAGCAAGTTCGTCTTCGACATCTGGGGCGATCCGGTGAACCTCGCGAGCCGGATGGAATCGACCGGGGTCCCCGGACGCATCCAGGTCGGTCCCGACACGCAGGCGCTGCTCGAGCGCGACTTCGTCCTCGAGCCGCGCGGCACGATCGAGGTCAAAGGGCGCGGGCCGCTGGAGACCTGGTTCCTCGTCGGCGAACGGACGGTCACCGCCTAGCGGGCAGGCGTGGCCTCGCTCGACGAGGACCATGGCATCGCTCGTGCGCGGTCATTCGTACAGCTGGTGGATCAAAGGAGGCGATGATGAGAACGACGCTCGCCGCACTCGCCCTGCTCGCCGCGGTCATCACCGCGTGCGGCGCCGCGCAGCCCGGCACGCCGGCGCCGACCGTGCTCGGCACCGAGGGCCCGGGCCAGGCGACCGGAGCGCCGATGCCGCACTACTAGCCACGCCTCGCTAGCGCAACGTCACCGGGATCCGGACGATCTCGTCGATGTTGCCATCCTTCGGGCTGCGCGAGAACACCTCGACGAACGCGATCGTGTCGCGCGGCACGGTGTACGTCGCGCTCACCGAGAAGTCACCGCGCCCGGGCGCGCCCAGGGTCGCTGTGGTGAAGCCCTCGGCGAGCACGCGGCCGCTCGTGTCGCTGATCCGCCACTGCACGGTCGCCTCGAACACGCTCGCATCGCCGCTGATGGTCACCGGTGACGTGAGCGTCGCGTTCGTGAGCGGCGTCTTCAGGGTGATCGCGCCGTTCGCGGACGTGACCGGGGACGCGATCGCCGTCGCGAGCGGCGGCTTTGCGGTCGCGGGCGCCGAGTCGGAGGGCGTGGGTGCTATCGCGATCCGACCACAGCCGGACAGCAGCACGACCGCAAGGACGGCGACGGCGCGGGTCATCGGACGAGCTGCGCACCGGCCGCGCGCACGCGCACGACGCGGCCGCGGCCCGGCGTGCCGGCGAGCGTCGCGGCTTCCTCCATCGCCGCGGTGACCCGCGGCGCGAGCCGCACCGGCGCGAACGCGATGACGCCGGGGCCGGCGCCGGACAACGCCGCACCGAACGCGCCAGCGCCGCGCGCGGCGGCGACGATCTCCGCGAGCGCGGGCACGAGCTTCATCCGCGCGGACTCGTGCAGGCGGTCGTGCATCGCGATCGAGAGGAGCGCGCCGTCGGACCTGAGGATCGCGGCGAGCAGCGCGGACGCGTGCGCGACGTTGAACACGGCGTCCCCGCGCGACACGTCCTTCGACAGCACGGCCCGCGACTCCTCGGTCGCGAGCGTCGCCGCGGGCACGAAGAGGCAGACGCGCCACGCGCTCGGGAACGCGAACCGCGTCGCGATCGGACCGTCGGCGGACGGCAGGACGATCGTGAACGCGCCGTACAGCGCAGCCGCGACGTTGTCGGCATGGCCCTCGACCTCGTTCGCGATCCGCAGCAGCGCGCGCTTCGCGAGCGGCTCGCCGGCGAGCGCATTCGCCGCGACGACGCCGCCGACGATCGCGGCCGCGCTCGCACCGAGGCCGCGGCCGCGCGGGATGGCCGAGCGCTGCGTCACGTGCTGCGGCGCCACGGTCGTCCCGAGCGTCTTCGCGGCCGCCTTCGCCGCGACGACGAACAAGTTGTCCTCGCCCGTCGGCACGTCGGCCGCGCCGTTCCCGTCGACGGTCACGCTCCAGGTGCGCGCGGGCCGCACCTCGAACTCCGCGAGGAGCGGGAGCGCGAGCCCGAAGGCGTCGAAGCCGGGACCGAGGTTCGCGCTCGTCGCCGGGACGCGGATCCGGAGCTCGCTCACGACGCCCGCATCGCCCGGCGGACGGCATCGAGCTGCGCGTCGACCTCCGCGATCGCCGGGGCGAGCGTCATCGCGCGATCCGGATCCTTCATCCCGTTGCCGGTGAGGACGCAGACCACCTGCTTCGGTTTCGGACCGCTGCGGGCGCGCTTGCGCAGGCCGGCGAAGGCCGCCGCGCTCGCCGGCTCGCAGAACACGCCCTCGCGGCGCGCGAGGAACCGGTACGCATCGAGGATCTCGTCGTCCGTGACGGCGCTGATCGAGCCGCCCGACTCGTCGCGCGCGCGGACCGCGCCGTTCCACGACGCCGGGTTGCCGATGCGGATCGCGGTCGCGATCGTTCGCGGATCGGTGACGACCTCGCCGTGCACGATCGGCGCCGCGCCCGCGGCCTGGAAGCCGTGCAGCTGCGGCCGGCGCCTCGCCAGCTTCGCGTCGCGCGCCTCGGTGAACCCCTTCCAGTACGCGGTGATGTTCCCGGCGTTGCCGACCGGGATGCAGAGCCACTCCGGCGCCTCACCGAGGGCCTCGCAGATCTCGAACGCCGCGGTCTTCTGTCCCTCGATGCGGTGCGGGTTCACGCTGTTCACGAGGGTCGCCTCGCCGCTCGCGGCGAGCTCGCGCGAGAGCGCGAGCGCGTCATCGAAGCTCCCGCGCACCGCGACGACGCGGGCGCCGAACGCGATGGCCTGCGACAGCTTCCCGAGGGCGACGTGGCCCGCGGGCAGCACGACCGCGCAGCGCAGCCGGCCGCGCGCCGCGTATGCCGCGGCCGACGCGGCGGTGTTGCCGGTCGACGCGCAGAGCACGGCCTCGGCGCCATCCTCCATCGCCTTCGCGATCGCGACGACCATCCCGCGATCCTTGAACGAGCCGGTCGGATTCGCGCCTTCGACCTTCAGCCAGACCTCGTCGATGCCGGTGTCCTTCTCGACCTCGGGCGCGCGGACGAGCGGCGTGTCGCCCTCACCGAGCGTGAGGCGCGGTGTCTTCGCCGTGACCGGCAGGTACGCGCGATAGCGCTCGATGAGCGGCACGCGTTGGGGCATCCGCGGATGCTAGTACGCGCCGCGTAGCATTCGCGTCGTGAAGATCAGCACGCGGGAGCGGCAGCTCCTGCGCGTCGTGGGCGTGCTGCTCGCGGCGTTCCTCGCGCTCCAGGTGTTCGGGATCCTTTGGGAGGCGCTCGGCCGGGTCGCGGACGTCCTCGTCATCTTCGGCGCCGCATGGGCGTTGTCCTATGTCCTCGCTCCGCTCGTCGATCGGATCGATCGCCGCACGCGCCTCGACCGGTTCGGCGCGGTGATCGTGGTGTACGCCGCGATCTTCGTTCTCCTCGCCGCCGCCGGCGCGTTCGCCGTCCCGAGGCTCGCGGACCAGCTCAGAGCGCTCGCCGCCCGCGGACCGGAGCTCGCGGCCGGCGCGGACCAGACCGCGAAGGAGCTCCAGGCCACCCTCGACCGGCTCGGGATCCCGGTGAACATCGTGCCGCTCTACGAAGCGCTGCCCGGCCGGCTCGCCGGGCTCGCCGCAACGTACGCCTCCGACGCGCTCGGCGTCGTCTCGGCGACGGCGACGATCGTGTTCGACCTTCTGCTCGTGCTCATCATCGCGTTCCTCATGCTCCTGGACGGCGACGCGCTGTGGAACCGGTTCACCGGCATGCTCTCCGGCGAGCTCCGCAGCGAGTTCGAGCTCCTGCGGATGAGCACCGACCGGTCCTTCGGCGGGTTCATCCGCGGCTCGCTGATCCTCGGCCTGATCTACGGCATCGCGACCCTGCTCATCCTCGTCGGCTTCGGCGTGCCGTTCTCAGGCGTGCTCGCGGTGTTCAGCGGACTGTTCGTGATGATCCCGTTCTTCGGGCCGATCCTCGCGCTCGTCCCGGTGCTGGTCATCGCGTTCCTCGGCGCGCCCGATTCGATCGTGCCGGTCGCGATCCTGTCGCTGCTCCTCCAGCAGGTCATGCTCAACGTCGTGAGCCCGCGGATCATGAGCAAGAGCATCGGCATCCATCCGATCTTCGTGTTCTTCGCCCTGCTCATCGGCTCGAAGATCGCCGGGTTCTGGGGCGTGCTCCTTGGCGTGCCGGTCGCCGGCGTCATCAACACGTTCATCCGCTACGCCGTGGAAGTGAACTCCGGCCGGCGGCAGCGCACCGAGGCCGCCGCGCTCATGGAGGACGCCCCGATCGAGGCCGCGCAGTGACCGAGCGCAGGCACATCCTCGTCACGAACGACGATGGCATCGAGAGCGACGCGCTCGGCCCGCTCGTCGACGCGCTCGCGGAGCTGGGCGAGGTCGACATCATCGCGCCGGAGCGCAACTGGAGCGGCGCGTCGCACAGCATCACGCTGTTCCGCCCGCTGCGCTGCCGCCCGACGCGCCTGCGCACCGGACAGGCCGCGTACATGACCGACGGCTCCCCCACCGACTGCGTGCGGCTCGCGGTGCTCGGGTTCCTCAAGCAGAAGCCCGACCTCATCGTGAGCGGCATCAACCGCGGCGCGAATCTCGGCGACGACATCACGTACTCGGGCACCGTGGCCGCGGCGATGGAGGGCCTGCTGTCCGACATCCCGTCGATCGCGGTGTCGATCGGCGCGTTCGGCGCGAACATCGACTTCACCGTCGCGAGCGAGTTCGTCGCGCTCATCGGGCGGAACATCCTCGAGAAGGGCTTCATCCACGACGCGCTGCTGAACGTGAACGTACCGCACCTGCCGCGCGAGCGGATCGCCGGCGTCGAGGTGACGCGGCTCGGGAAGCGCAATTACCGCGATCAGCTCGTCGAGCGCCTCGATCCGTACGGCAACCCCTACTACTGGGTCGGCGGCCCCGCGGTCGCCGACGAGGCCGAGCCGGGCACCGACGTCGCGGCGCTGCGCGACGGGAAGATCAGCGTGACCCCGATCGCCCTCGACCTCACGAGCCACGAGCTCCTCGAGGAGCTCGCGGCGTGGGACTGGGGCTGGACGGCGCCGGTGGAGCTGCCCGCGTGACGGACGGCCCGCGGCGCGGACCGGATGCGGCGGCCTGATGCGCGCGGTCATCGCCGCGGCGATCCTCGGTCTTGTGGCCGGATGTACCGCGACGTCCGTCGCGCCGTCCCCGACCGCGGGCCGAGCGGCCGACCCAAGCCCGACGACGACGCCGGCGCCGACGAACGCACCGCCGTCGGCGACAGGGGCCCGCCATCTGAATGACGTGCTCGGATTCGCCGTGACCGTGCCGGCACCGTGGCACGTGAGCGAGTGCCAATCGGGCGTGACCCGCGAAGGCCCGTACCTCGGGCAGGACGTGCTGACCTGGCGCACCGCCGCGGAGGAGCACGACCTCGGTGGTGGCGGCGACACGGGCGGGTCGGGTGCATTCACCTGGGTCATCACGATCGCTGCCCAGATCGACGCGAGATCGGCGGCGGAGTTCGCGGCAGCGCAAGGCGGAAGCGTGGGCGACACGGTCGAGACGACGACGATCGATGGCCGTCCGGCGATCCGGAAGGCCGACGGACTCACCGGACGAGCGACCTACTACGTCGCGAACGAAGGCCGGGTGTACGCGATCGGTCTGTCGATCGGCGTCGACCCCACTGCCCCGTCCCCGCCGGCGAACACCCGGGCGACCTTCGACGCGATCGCCCGGTCGTTGACGTTCGTGACGCCGACCGCGCGGCCGACGCCGACCCCGGCGCCGCAGCTCTCGGCGGCCGTCACCGCGGTCGTCGATGCGGTGGCGGCCGCCTTCGCGGCATCCGACGCCGACACGCTCCGCGAGCTCATGCCGCCCACGTGCTGGTTCACGTCGGCGGGCTACGCGTCCAGTGGCGTCGAGTTAAGCCGCGAGAGGATGGCCGACCTCCTCCGCACGTCGTTCGCCCAGGGTCGCAGGGTGACGGTCGAGTCGCGGCCGATCAACGCCGACGCGCCGTACGTCCGAGGCCCGTTCTGGGTGTGGTCCACGTGGTCGGCGTACAACGCGCCGTCATTCAGCCCCGAGAGCGTCACGCAGCTCGTGTTCGATCAGATCGACGGGCGCTGGTACTGGACCGGCGCGCTGTTCAACGCCGGATCCCTCAAGCCGGCGCGGTAGCCGGCGCGTCCGCGCGATCGCGGAGCGACGCGACGAACCCGAGCGCACCGACGCCCATCAGCCCGAGCCCCGAGGCCGTGAACAGCGCCACCGGTCCGCGGTCCGAGAGCGCCCCCGTGACGGCGAGGGAGATCGGCGCGGTGAGGTTGATGATCGTCCCGTACGACGCGAACACCCGGCCGCGCATGTCGGCGGGCACCGTGATCTGGAGGCGCGCGGAGTTCGCGGCATTCAGCACCGCGTTCGCCACCCCGAGCGCGAAGAATGCGAGCATCCCGAGGAACAGCGTCGGCGAGTACGCGAACCACAGCAGGATCGCGCCGTCGAAGAACACGCCGAGCACGATCAGTCGCACGAGCGGGAGCATCCGGCGGATCGACGCGATCCCGGCGAAGCCGACGAGCAGGCCGGCCGAGAGCGCGGTGAGCAGCGCGGCGTAGTCGACGACTGTGCCGCCGAGCACCGCGGTGACCCAGAACGGGACCATCACGCGCCACGGGCCGGCCGCGAAGAGCTGATTGCCCGCGGCGACGAGGATCACGAGCCGGGTCGGGCCGTGGGTCGCGATGAACTTCACGCCGTCGGCGGCCTCGGCGATGAGCGGCCGGCGGCGCGCGACGCCCTGCACGACCGGGCCGGGCGTCAGGCGGATGATGAGCGCCGCGGACCAGAGGAACGACAGCGCGTCGATCCCGAGCAGCCAGACCGGGCCGATGGCCGCGAACAGGAGCGCCGCGCCGCCCGGCACGATGAGCGACGTGACCTGGGGCGAGATCGCGAACAGCGAGTTGGCGGCGACGAGCCGCTCCGTCAAGACGTACTGCGGCAGCACGGCCTGCCGCGCGGGATTGAAGAACAGGTTCGCGGTCACAAGCACGAGCCCCGCCGCGAGGATGATCGGGAGGTTCGCTCCACCCGAGGCGACGGAGACGGCGAGCGCGGCGACGACGATCGCGCGGAAGAGATCGGCGACCGCCATGACGCGGCGGCGGTCCATTCGGTCGACGAGCGTGCCGGTGACGATGCCGAGCACGAGCTGCGGGAGGGTCATCACGATGCCGAGCGCGGCCAGGCCCGGTGCGCCGAGCCCGAGCGTGCTGAACGTCAGCCAGGTGAGCGCGACGGTGTGGAAGCCGTCGCCGATGACCGAGCCGGTGTGGGCGAGCCAGAGCAGCCGGAAGTCGCGGAGCCGCAGGAGATCGAACCCGACCGGCACCCAGCGGCGGCCCACGGATGCCAGCATGACGACCGGCGCAAGTGGGCGCCCGGCGTTCACTTGTTCGGGCCGAGGAAGCCGAGCGACGTGATGTTGCCGGCGGGGATCGAGGCGAACGCGCCATCGCTGAAGCGGTAGGCGCGGAACGTCGTCGAGGGTGCGCCGGAGAGCTCGGTCCCGATGATCCAGTCCGTCGGGTGCGTCGTCCCGTCCGCCGTTCGCAGCAAACGGGACGTGCTGAACATCCCCCGATCCTGACGGACGACCGCGCCATCCTGATAGACGACCATCGTCCCGTCGAATGGCCCGCCGTGCGGCCGCCAGGCGACGATGCGGCCGTCGGGGAGCACCTCGACGCCCTGCTCGCTCGCGACATCGCTCGGCGTGAGGCGCGTCTCGCGATCCGTACGGATGACGAGGTACGTGCTGCCGGTGCCGGAGCTCGAGAGGTAGCCGCTGCCGTCGCGCGGCTCCGACTCGAGGAGGTAGCGCCCTTCGTGGCCGGCCACGAGACGATGCAGCGACAGCCGCACGAGCGTCTGGTCACGCAGGAGCCAGGTCCCCGCCTCGGCCTCGGGTCGCCGGAAGCTGAGGCTGTTCTGCGGCCGCCAGATCGCGACGCCGCCGCTGGACAGCCACACGCCGAAGGCCACCCCGAACCGCTCGTCGATCGTCGTGGTGGTGCCGGTCTTCAGATCCAGCTGCACGAGCTTCGTCATCGGGATCGGCGCGCTCGGGACCTGCGCGCCCATCGTGACGTAGACCAGACCGCCGGTCGGCGTGAACGCGAAGCCCGGCCACGACACGTCCGTCGTGGCGACCGCGGCAAGCGCCCCGGTCGAGTCGTCGTACACGTAGAGGGTCTGCGCACCGGCGGCTCCGCATACGAACGCCGCCTTCCGGCCATACGCGACCAGATCGCGGACCGCGTCGGCGCAGACGTGGACCTTCCGCCCGGCGGGCTGGCCGTCCGTGATCCGGAAGTACAGGTCGCCGCTGTTCGTGCCGACGATGAAGGTGAGGTCGGGGAACGGCACGACGTGGCCGGTCGCGGCTGGGCTCGGCGTCGGCGGGAGGACGGCGACGGGCGTGCCCGGGGGGGACGCGCCGGAGCTCGGGGTCGGGGTCGGCGCGACAGCCCCCGACCCGCAGGCGGCCGCCAGGACGCTCACCGTGAACACGACGACCGCTCGCATCGTCATCCGGAGACCGTGGCGAAGCGCCCGTTCCGTGCAGCGACGGTCCCGTCATACACCGAGACCTGGCCCTGCACGATCACCGCCCGCACACCGACCGGCGGCAGCAGCGGCTGCTCGTACGTCGCGCGGTCGTTGACGGTGGCTGGATCGAAGACCACGAGGTCGGCGATCGCGCCGCATTCGACGCGGCCGCGGTCGCGGAGGCCGAACCGTTCCGCGGGGACCGCGGTCATCTTGCGCACGGCGGTCGGCAGGTCGAGCACGCCCCGCTCGCGGACATAGCGGCCGAGGATCCGCGCGAACGTGCCGGCGAGGCGCGGGTGCGGCTTGCCCGGGAGCGGGATCGCGTCGGAGCCGATCATCGACGCCGGATGCGCGATGACGCGCTCGACATCGTCCTCGCGCATCGTGTGCGCGATCATCGTCACCCTCCCGCGCCGTTCGGCGATGAGATCGAAGGCCGCCTCGGCGGGGTCGGCGCCGAGCTCGCTCGCGCGCTTCCCCTCGAGCTCGGGCCGGCCGGCGCAGCCGGCGATGACGATCCCGTCCCAGCCCGCGGCGCGCTGCTGGTTCTGCCAGCCGGGGATGCCGTCCGCGAAGTCCCGCTTGATCCGCGCACGCGCGACGGGATCGCCGAGCCGCGCGACCATCGCGTCGATCCCGTCCGCGAGCGCCCAGGGCGGCAGGATGGAATGGAGGAGCGTGCTTCCGGCCGTGTACGGATACACATCGACCGTCACATCGAGCCCGCTCGCGCGCGCTTCGTCGACGAGCGCGAGCGTCTCCGCGGTGCGACCCCAGTTGTCCCTGCCCGACGTCTTGTGATGCGAGATGTGGACCGCCACGCCGGCCTCGCGGCCGATGCGGATCGCCTCGCGCACCGAGTCGGCGACCATGTCGGTCTCGCCGCGCAGGTGGGTGACGTACGGCCGGCCCGTGGCGCGCAGCGTGCGCGCGATCGCGACGAGCTCCTCGGTCCGCGCGTAGAGACCGGGCGCGTACACCAGGCCGCTCGAGATGCCGACCGCGCCCTGGGCGAGCCCGGTCTCGGCGAGCTTGACCATCGCCCGCAGCTCATCGCCGGACGGCGCGCGGTCCGCGAAGCCGAGCACGGCCGCGCGGATGCTCCCATGGCCGATGAGCGGCGCGACGTTCGCGAACAGGGCATGCACCGCGATCCGGTACGAGGCGAGGTCGGGCCACGAGCGATCGTCGCCGATGAGCGAACCCATGTGCGCACCCACCTGGTCGGCGTGCGGACCGTCGGCCGGGAACGGGCTGAACCCGCAATTGCCGGTGACCTCGGTGGTGACGCCCTGCCGGAGCTCGGCCGACTTCACGTCGAAATGCTCGTCGGGCAGCAGCATCGCGACATCGCCATGGGTATGCGTGTCGATGAATCCCGGCCCGACGACGTGGCCGGTCGCGTCGATCGTCTGCGTCGCCGGACCGACCGCACCGATCGCCTCGATCCGGCCTCCGCGGATGCCCACGTCGGCCGGGCGTCCGGGCGCACCGGTGCCATCGATGACGAGGCCGTTGCGGATGACCAGATCCATCACCGCGAGGCGACCGCAAGGAATGCGCGGATGCGATCGCGGTATTCGTCAGGATGAGCGCGGAAGGCGCCGGCATGGCCACCATTGGGAACGATCCAGAGGTCGGTCGTCCGGCCGCCGGCGGCCAGCAACGCCTGCACGTCCGCGAGCGACGTCGTCGCGTTGTCGTCATCCGCGCAATGAATGAGCTGGATCCAGCGCGGTCCGATGCGCGCGACGACATCACGGGGACGGGCATCCTCGAGGCGACCATCGATCAGCCAGTCGACGAGCGCGGACTCATAGGGCAACACCGGCAGCGCGAGCGGACCCAGCGGGATGCTCGACATCCGGACGAGCTGGACGCGCTCATCGGCCCAGGGGCTGTCCGCGACGACGCCCTGGATGCGATCGTCCTGCGCGGCGGCGAGCAGCGCATCGCCCGCGCCGAGCGAGATCCCAAGGACGTAGATGTGGGCGGAGCCGGGCTCGGCGCTCGACCAGAGGAAGTCGACGGCGCCGACGATGTCGCGCGCCTCCGTCGCACCGACCCCGAACACGCCGCCGCTCTCGCCGGTCCCGCGGCTGTCGTACAGGAGCACTGAGAAACCGTCCCGCACGAGCATCGAGGCGTAGTCGGCCATCTCGCGACGATCGGTCTTGAACCCGTGTACGACGACGAAGATGCCGGCGGGGCCAGGGATCGCGACGTACGACCCGGCAAGCGGGACACCGTCGCTCGCCGTGAACGACACTGACTCCGCCGGCAGGCCGGCGATCGTCGCAACGGCCGACGGCCCGCTCGAGGTGCGTCGCACCAGAAGCACACCGCGAGCGGCTGGTGCAAGTGCCCATGCGAGCACGGCGATCGAGAGCGTGGCGAGGACGGCACGCCTCACGCGGGCAGCCAGCCGGTGCGCTGAAGGACCTCGCGCGCGACGGTCACGACATCGCGGCCGTCGGTCTCGATGAGCACGTCTTCGAACGGCTGCGCATCCATCTGCGCCGCGAGCTCGCCGGATCGCGCGAGGTGCCACTCCATGTCGCGCCACGGTCCTCTGCTCCGCACGCGCGCCTGAAGCGTCTCGGGTGCCGCCCGCAGCCGCACGAGGACGATGTCGGCGCCGGGGATCGCGCGCCGGAACCCTTCGAGCTCGGATCGCGACTCGATGACCCGAGCGACGATCAAGCGCCGGGCGCCGGCGAGCTGGTAGTTCTTCCAGATCGCCGCGAGATTCGCCAGGCCGAGCTGGGTGCCCCAGCGGTCGTCGTCCGCGGGCCGGGGATCGCACGCGGTGAGCTGGTCGAAGTCGACGTTCGCGTGCGGGATCTTCGCGGCGAGGAGCGGATAGCCCATCGCCTCGGCGACCGTGGACTTCCCGACGCCGACCGGCCCGGTGACGATGATCGTGGGCACGTTCATGGGCGGAACGCTACGCCGCGAGGGCTACTGCTGGAGCGCGAGGAGCAACGCGGCGACGCCCTGCTGGCCGCGGACGCGCGCGCGCTGGAGGACGTACATGCCGTTCGAGCTCTGGATCGAACCGCCCGACTTCTTGTACGCCGAGAGGTAGCCGCACTTCGCGAGCGCGACGAGCGAGGTGCCGTTGTAGTCACCCGATGGGTACGCGAAGTGGCGCACGTCGGTGCCGGTCCAGTCGTTCAGGAACTCGCGGGACCGGCACATCTGGTACGTCTGGCCGGCGAGATCACCCAGCATCGGGATGTGGTCCATCGCGTGCGCCTCGACGTCCATGCCCGCGTCGGCGAGCGCGCGCACCTGCGCGCGGCTGATGTGCCCGGGTTTGTCGACGAGGTTCACGGTGACGAAGAACGTGCCGGTCAGGCCGTACGCCTTGAGCAGCGGCAACACGACGCCGTACGCGTCGGCGTAGCCGTCGTCGAAGGTGAGCATGACGGGCTTGTCCGGCAGTGGCGCGGCCTGGTCGAGCGACCACCAGAGGTCCTTGGTCGTGATCGTGTGATAGCCGTTCGCCTTCAGGTACTGGAGCATCGCCTCGAAGTCCGTCGGGCTCACGGTCAGGTCCTTACGGAGCGCCATGTTCGGGTCGGACGCCGGCAGCCAGCTCACGTAGTGGTACATGAGCGACGGGACGCGGATCATGCGCGAGCCGTCGGCGAGCGTCGCCGGCGGGTACGTGCGCGCGACCGCGGGCGTCTTGACCGTCGCTGTCGGATCGACCGGGGGCTGCGAGTCGTCGGCCTTCACGAAGACGTAGAAGGTGAGGCCGGGGTCCTCGAGCCACTGCTGGCCCTCGAGCAGCGGGCGCAGGCCGAGCCGGTAGGTGCCCGGCGTGCTCGGCGCCTGGACACCGAACTGGAACCACACGACCTGGCCAGGACCGACGTAGGGGGTGGGCTGGATGGCCGGACGGTTCGGGCGCGACCACGTCGGCGCGCCGAGCGCGCTCGCGCGATCCTGTCCGGGGTCGGGACCCCACGTGCCGAGCGCGGCGTTCCCGTACCAGCCGAGCGAGCCAGTGTTGAGAAAGGCGATCGTGACCGTGGTCGAGCTGCCCGGGCAGAGCGTCGGGAATCCGGAGCGCGCGTAGAGCGCGGCGTGCGCGCCGGCGAGGCCGGTGGTCGCGCTCACCGGCGGGACGCCGGGCGCGACGGAGTCGGTGCAGGTCGTTTGGGGCAGCGCCGGGGCCGGCGGCATGATCGGCGTCGCGAGCGTGCGCGGATCGGGCTCGCTTGCCCGAGTGGGAGCCGCGGGCACGCCGAGGAGGGCGACGGCGAGCGCGGCGATGCCGATCCTGCGGAACACCCTCGTCCTTGCCCTCTCCTCGTGCTCGTCGCGCCATTCGGACAACGCGCGTTACCTGTTCGTTGTGATGCTACGGCGCTCGGTCTCAGCCCGGCAGGATGACCGTGCGTCCGCTCACTTGGACGACCGCCAGGCCCGCGCCGAAGACCCGCGTCACGACAGGCGCCGCGAGGGCCGTCGGTGGCGCACCGTCGGCGACGATGCGGCCGCCGTCGAGGACGACGACGCGATCGGCGAGTGTCGCGAGATTGAGGTCGTGCAGGACCGCGAACGCGATGACGCCGCGCGTGCGCGCGAGCTCCGCCGCACGGCGCACGGTGCCGATCTGATGCGCGGGATCGAGATGCGCGGTCGGCTCGTCGAGGAGCAGCGCGTCGGCCTCCTGCGCGAGGGCCATCGCGAGCACGACGCGCTGCCGCTCGCCGCCTGAGAGCGCATCGAGCCGGCGGTCGACGAGCGCACCGAGGTCCTGCTCGGCGATCGCGCGCGCGACGGCGGCCGCGTCGCCCGTAGTCGGCCGCGCGAACAGGCCGAGCCGCGCGGTGCGGCCGAGGGCGACGATCTCGCGAACGGTGAACGGGAACAGCGTGTCGAACGTCTGCGGCACGACGGCGATACGCGCGGCGAGCGCGGGACGCGAGAGCGTCGCGACGTCGACGCCGTCGAGCGTCACCGCGCCCGCCGTCGGCCGGACGAGCCCGGCGAGCGCGCGCAGGAGCGTGGACTTCCCCGCCCCGTTCGGTCCGACGAGGGCGACGAGCATCCCGGGCGCGAGCGCGAGGTCGATGTCGCGCAGCACCGCCCGTGCTCCATAGCCGGCGGCGAGCGCGCGCGCGACGAGCGCGGTCACGCGACCTCGCGGCGGCGCGCGCGCACGAGCAGGAGGAGGAAGAACGGCGCGCCGAGCAGGCCGGTCACGACGCCGACCGGCAGCTCCGCCGGCGCGAAGGCGCTGCGTGCGCCGAGATCCGCGAGCACGAGCGCGCTCGCCCCGCCGAGGAAGCTTGCGACCGCGAGGGTCCGATGGGTCGCGCCCACGACCGGCCGGAGCGCGTGCGGGATCACCAGACCGACGAACCCGACGAGCCCGGCGAGCGCGACGGCCGCGCCGGTGAGCAGCGCGGCCGCGCCGATGACGGCGATCGTCGTGCGCTCCGGGTCGACGCCGAGCGTCGCGGCGGTCTCCTCGCCGAACACGAACGCGTCGATGCGGCGGCCGAGGACGAGCGCGAGCCCGAGGCCGAGGGCCACGACGACCGCCGCGATGACGAGCTCGCTCGTCGCGCGCACGGCGACGCCGCCGCTCAGGATGTCGAGGATCGCGCGGAGGCGGAGCGAGAGGCGGTCGCTCGCGAAGAGGAGCAGCGTGACGAGGGCGCTCGCGAACGACGTGAGGATGATCCCGGCGAGCAGCACCGTGAGCACGGTCGTGCGGCCGCCGAGCCGCGCGAGCTGCCACACGCCGAGCGCGCTCGCGAGCGCGCCGGCGAACGCGGCGAGCGGGACGACCGTCGCGCTGATGTCGCTCCCGAGCGCGATGACGCCGACCGCGCCGAGCGCGGCGCCGGCTGACGTCCCTGTGACGTACGGATCGGCCAGCGGGTTCCGGAACAGGCCCTGGAGCAGCGTGCCCGCGACGGCGAGCGCGCCGCCGACGAGCGCGGCGGCGAGCACGCGGGGCAGGCGCAGGTCGCGGATGATGACGCCGGTCACCGGATCGCCACCGCCGAGCAGCGCGCCCAGCACGTCGGTGGGGGCGAGCGGGACCGCGCCGACGAGGATCCCCGCGGCGAGGCTCAGCGGGAGCGCCGCCGCGAGGATCGCGATCGCCGGAGCGGCCCGGGTCACCTGAACAGCTCGGGATGCACCAGCTTCGCGTACTCGAGCGCGGCCGCGCCCAGGCGCGGGCCCGGCCGGCCGAACAGGCTGAGCCCGGGGTAGACGCGCTTGTGCTTCACCGCGGAGAGCGCGGACCAGCCCGGCCGGCTCGTGACCGCCTCGACCGTGGTCCCGTAGAGCGCGTCGCCGAGGACGATCACGTCGGGATCGGAGCGCACGATCTCCTCGCCCGAGACGGTCGGGTACGCGGTCTTCGCCGTCGCGAACACGTTGACCCCGCCGGCGAGCGTGATGAGATCGTCGATGAACGAGCCCGGCCCGACCGTGTAGATCTTCGCCGGATCCGACGCATCGACCTCGTGGAAGACCTTGACCTTCGGGGCAGGGCCGGTCTTCGCCCTCACCGCGTCGAGCTGCTTCTGGATGTCGCCCGCGAGCGTCGCGCCGTCGGCGCCGACGGCCTGGCCGATGAGGGTCGCGGACCGCGCGACGTCGGCCGCCCCCTGCGGATCGACGACCAGCACGGCGGCGCCCGTCTGCGAGAGCGCCTCGATCGTGCCGTCCGAGAACTTCACGGTGACGACGAGGTCGGGCTTCAACGAGACGACCTTCTCGAGGTTCACCTTCACGCCGCCGACGTGCTCCTTCGTCTTGGCCGCCGCCGGCTCGTCGGAGAAGTCGTCGTCGCCTACGACGCGGTCGCCGGCGCCGAGGGCGAACAGGAACTCGGTGTTCGAGGGGCCGATGGACACGATGCGCTCCGGTCGCTTGGAGATCGCGACCGACCGGCCCTGGAAGTCGGTGATGCTCGTGGGGAACGCGGCGGCGCTGGGGGTTGCGCTGACGTCGAGGTGGAGTGTCTGGCTGGGAACGCCGACAGCGGTGCAGCCGACGAAGAACAGGACCGCGAAGAGCAGCGCGAAACGTCGGGTCATTCAGGCTCACCCTTTCTCGCGAAGGTGTGTTGGCCGCGAGCGGAGGACCAGGCGACCCGAGTTCGGCGCATCGGCCGTTACGGTGGCGGGACCCTGCCGGAATCGCACCGGCTTCGCTGGTGATCCGCGTATTCAGTTGTGCGCGATGTCTAACTCAGGCGGTCGCGGGCACTCGCTCGGTGGTGTAGCGCGCGGCGTCGGAGAGATTCGCGGCGAAGAGACGCTGAAGGGTCATGACGTGGGTGCAGAGGCCGTGGACCTGGAAGTGATCGCATTCGCAATTCCACTCATCTCCGGAGAGGCGGATCGCATGGGTGCCGTTGTCACCGCGGAACGTGGTTTCGAGATTCTTGAACTGGACCCGATCGGGTTCCGCTGCGTACCGTTTCGCCTTCTCGATCTTGGAGATGAGGCCCGAGTTCATGAGTTCCTCCCGCTCCATTTCGGCGTCGGGGAAGCTCCGGCGTCGCTGCCGAGTATAGGAAGGCGATATTCAGGCCGAAATCCGACGTTACGTCGGCAGGAGGAGGCGGAGCGCGACGTCGGCGGCGAGACCGACGAGGAACAGCAGCCCGAAGCGGCGGTTGTGGACGAACGCGGCGCGCACGAAGTACAGCGGCCAGGCGAGCGCGGGCCAGTGCTCGGGACGCTCGCGCGGCCGCGGCTTCGCGTACATCGAGAGCGCGGTCCGCGCCTTCGGCAGTGCGAGGAACACGACGAGCACGACCGGCGTGAGGAACGCGATCGCGACGAGGTATACGACGATCCCGTACATGAGCACGATCATCGCGCCGATGATCCAGCGCGCCGCGCGCTCGCCGACGAGCACCGGGAGGGTGTGGATGCCGCGGCTGCGGTCGTCGTCGAGCTTGTCGATGTGCTTCCCGAAGATGACCGTCGTCGCGCCGAGCGCGTACGGGAGGCCGACGAGCACCACGTCCCAATCCCAGACGCCGGTCACGACGAAATACGCCCCGCCGATCATGAGCGGCCCCCACACGAGGATGACCGCGACCTCGCCGAGGCCGATGTACTTGAGCGGCCAGGTGTAGAAGAGGACGAAGACGGCACCCGCCGCGAGGAGCGCGAGCGCGAGCGGGCCGCGCACCGACACGAGGTACGCGCCGATCCCGAGCGCGATGAGGCCGCTGAACGCCGCGTAGGCGAGGAGCCCGCGGACCGACAGCAGCCGGTGCTCGAGGGCGTGCGGGCCATAGATCGCGCGGAAGTAGTTGTTCTTGTCCACGCCCTTGAGGTGATCGGTGAGGTCGTTGAGCAGGTTGTTCGTCGCGTGCGCGAGCACCAGCGCGAGGGCGGTGAGGGCCCAGAGCGCCGGGTCGAACCGGCCGGTGCGGATCGCGAGCAGGCCGGCGATCGCGACCGAGATGAACGTGATGACCAGGACCGACGCGCGCGCGGCGATGAGCCAGCGCGAGACCAGGTCGAGCTTCAGCCACGCCGCACGGTCCACCCGCTGGATCGCGATCAGGGCCCGGCCCCACATCCGGACGTTCATCGAGATCGAGTCTAGCGAGCGGGGGTCAGGCGCCGCGGGGGCCGCATCCGGGCGACGATCGGGGCGGTGAACAACGCGTACAGGGCCGCGCTGAGGCCGGTCATGCTGGCGTGACGCGGGAGCGCGTCCTGCTCGAAGATGCTGTTGAAACCCAGCCCGAAGGCCAAGGTGTAACCACCGTAGATACCGATGAACAACCCGGCGGCCGTGGCGAGCACCCAGAGCGGCTGCCGGAGCACGGCACCCTGCGAGACGCCGAGCGCGATGCCACCGACGATCGCCACCGGGAGGTAGCCGGCAGCCGCTGAGAGGCCGTCGCCGGCGGCGTGCGTGATCGCCATGCCCGCGGCCGTCGCGAGCGGCCACAGCCACGGATGAAGGAGTACCCCGCGGAGCGCGACGAGCTGCGCGGCGCCGATGAGCAGGCCGGTGACCGCGCCGAGGGCCAGCGGTCCGGGCTCCAGCCCGACAGCGTCGAGGCTCCCCGGGAAATGAAGGGCGCCTCCGGCGATCACGTACGCCGGCACGGTCACGATGGGCCACCGCACGGCGCGGCTCACCGTTCGGTGCGCCGGAGGAGCTGCGCGCGGGCGGCGCGGTCGTTGCCACGATCGCGCGCGTCCAGCCGCTCGGCGATGCGCAGGCGATGCTCGACGGTCTTGTTGCCGCCGTACTTGAACTTCGCGCGAACGTCCTCGACGGTCGCGACGATCCCGCGGATGCCGCCGAGCTGCTTCCCGTATGCGTTGTCCGGCGTCACCTCGGCGTGGCCGCCCTCGGGCTGGAAGTGCGCGAGCTGCGCGCGGAGGATCGCGGCGATCTCGTCCGGATCGTCGAGGACGCGCGTGCGCACGATCGCCTGGACCGCCGCGTAGTAGGAGGTCGGAACCCCGTACGCGGCGTCGGCGCCGGGATTCGCGTTCCACTGGGTCGGGATGTAGGTGTAGTCGCCGTAGACCGACACGAGCGCGAGCGGATTCTCGGCGAGCGCCTCCCACACCGGATTCGGCGCGGCGAGGTGCAGGCGGATCGTGCGGTCGCCGTCGTAGATGAAGTGCGTCGGCACGACGACCGGCACGTCGCGGCCGCGGCCGCTCGCGATGAGCTCGCCGAAGTCGCGCGACGCGAGGAATCCGCGCCATTCGTCCGCGGAGATGGCCGCGTCGTGCTTCCGGATCAGCATCGCTCCGAGCGTACTAGCCCCCACGCTGGATCGGCCGGACCTCCTCGACGAGCTCGCCCTCGGCGGGCGGCCCGGTGCCCACCTCCGGATCGTCGACGGGGACGAGCTCGGCACGGCGGCAGGGGTCGTGCCGCGGGCTCAGGCCTCGGACGAGGTCGGCGGCACGAAGTACGTCGGCGGGCGTTCGGGGTTGTTGCTCTTCGTGCAGGTCACGAGCAGGAGCGCGAGCGCGACGAGGATCACAGCAGCTCTCATGTCTGTCCTACGTTCGCCGGCTCCAGATGGATCGCCCGGGTCCCTGCGGGCGGCGACACGCGATCGGGGTGGAGGAGCGACGCGAGCAGCTCGATGCCGTCGACCACACGCGGGCCCGGCCGGCTGAAGTACGCGTTCCCGTCGAGGACCCAGGCGCGACCACCGCGCACGGCGCGCAGATCGCCCCAGTCCCGACGATCGCGCAGCACGCGGGCCTCGACAAGCGCTCGCTCGGCGTCGAAGCCGCAGGGCAGCAGGAACAGGTACTCGGGATCGGCGGCGACCAGCGCCTCCCAGGGAACGTCGATCGACGGGACCAGCGGCTTGCCGAGGACGTCGTTGCCACCGGCGAGCGCGACCTGCTCGGGCACCCAGTGCCCGGCGTTGAACAGCGGGGCGAGCCACTCGAGGCAGACGACGCGCGGGCGCGGCGCGCCGGCGACGAGGAACCCGACGCGCGCGATGCGTGTGCGCAGCTCCGCGACGAGCGTGCCCGCCGCATCGCGCCGGTCGAGCGCGACGCCGACGCGGTCGATGTCCTGAAAGATGCCCTCGAGCGAGTGGCCGTCGAGCGGGACGACGAGCGGCGCGGGGTCCATCGCCGCCGGCAGCTGCGCGACCGTGACGGCGCAGACCTCGCAGAGTGTCTGGCCGAGCAGCACGTCCGGCCGGGCTGCCGCAAGTGCCGCGGCATCGAGATGGAAGGTGCTCTCGCCACGCTCGACGGCGGCGCGCACCTGCGCGTCGATCGCGAAGCTGTCCGATCCGGCCGCGATCGTCGATCTCGTGACGCGGGGCAGCTTGCGCGCCGCCGGTGGGAAGTCGCAGTCGTGCGTGACCGCGACGACATCCTTCCCCGCCCCGAGCGCGAATGCGATCTCGGTGCCGGCCGGGACGAGTGACACGATGCGCACGCTCGTAGGCTAGCCCCGTGATCGAACGCGCCGTTTCCCTGGTCGTCGAGCGCGAGCCCGGCCTCGTGCGCGACGCGGCTGCCCGCGTGCCCAAAGCCTGGGGTGCGCTCGCGGCGCACGGCGTGCTCGCGTTCCGCGAGCTTGCCGGGCGTGCGCCGAGCGAGGCGGAGCGCCGGGCGATCTGGTCCGCGCTCTGGCGTGCGGCCGAGGAGACCTCGGTCCATGGCTGAGTGCGGCCACGCGATCGACCCGCGCCGCCACGCGACGTGCGAGATCTGCGATGGCCTCGTGCTGTGCCTCGACTGCGCGCGCACGCATCTTTGCACCCGCGAGTGCGCGGCGCGCGGCTGCCTCCCGGGGCTCTGCGTGAAGGAGGTCCGTGACGGCGCCGTCGCCAACGAGTTCGGCGTCCGCTGAGCCGTACGCACTCATGTGGTCGGGCGGCAAGGACAGCGCGCTCGCGCTCATGCGCGCGCGGGCGCGCGGTCTCGACGTCGCGCGACTCGTCAACGTCTACGACCCAGCCACCGACCGCGTGCGCTTCCACGCCACGCGATCGGACGTCATCCGCGCGCAGGCTGCCGCGATCGGCATCGAGCTCCGCGCGCTCGGCGTGCCGTGGGACCGCTACGAGCCGGAGTTCCGCGCGATGCTCGCGTCGCTGAAGGCCGAGGGCTTCGCCGGGGTCGTGTTCGGCGACATCCACCTCGAGGACGTGCGGGCCTGGTACGAGGAGCGGGTCCGCGCCGCTGGCCTCGCGCACGTCGAGCCGATCTGGGGCGAGCCCTCGGCCGCGCTCGTCGCCGAGTTCGTCGCGAGCGGCAGCCGCGCGGTCATCACCTGCGTCGAGCTGCCGACGCTCGGCGAGGAGTGGCTCGGCCGGATCATCGACGAGCGATTCGCGGCCGAGATCGGCGCGGCCGGGATCGATCCGGCCGGGGAGAACGGCGAGTACCACTCGTTCACGTTCGCCGGGCCGCTGTTCCGGGCACCCCTCCGGTGGCAGGCGGGCACCCGGCGCGCCGATGGCGACTTCGTCCAGCTGGACATCGAGCTGGTGCCGTAGCCCGGGGCCTCCGGTCACCGCCGCAAAAGCTCGGTAAATCTGGGCGAACGTGTTGGCGAGCGAGCGGTGAGCACCTACGGTCGGCGGGATGTCCGCTCCTGCGATCACGCTGTTCTCGCTGAATCAGCGCGACGCGGACCTCGGCGTGCGCGAGCGCCTGGCGCGATCCCTGTCCGCGGCCGGTGGCCCCGACCGGCTCGTCCTGCTCACCTGCCATCGCGCCGAGATCCTGGTCGCCGACGGGCTGGAGCAGGACGCGCTCGCCGTGCGGCTCGGCACCGACCTTCCCCCGGCCGGCCACCTTCGCCGGGGCCGGGATGCCGTGCGGCAGCTGCTGCGCGTCGTCTGCGGGCTCGACTCGGCCATCCGCGGCGAAGCCCAGATCCTCGGCCAGCTCCGCCGGGCGTTCGACACCGCGCGGGATGCCGGCGACGGGCTGCATCCGGCGCTCGCGCTCGTCATCCGTCGCGCGCTCGAGGTGGGCCGCGAGCTCCGCCGCACGACGCCGCTCGGCTCGGTCCGGCGCACGCTCGGCTCGCTCGCGGTCGACGCGGCGCTGGAGGGTGTGCCCGACCCGACGAACGCGACGGTCCTCGTCATCGGCGCGGGCGAGGTCGGCAAGCTCGCCCTGCGCGCGCTCGGCGCGCGCACCGGCGCGGTGATCCTGGCGAACCGCGATGCCGAGCGGGCCGAGGCCGTCGCCGCCGAGCACGGCGCGCGCGCCGTCCCGCTCGAGCGGATCGACGACGCGCTCGCGCAGGCCGCGGTCGTCATCGCGGCCGCCGACACGCGCGGGGCCGTGCTCACGCCGGCGCGCCTGACGGCGCGGCTCGCGAATGGGCCGCTCACGATCATCGATCTCGCGGTCCCGCGCAGCGTGCCACCGGAGGCGCGCGCGCTCGACGGGCTCCGCTACGTCGACGTCGACGCGCTCGCGGCGGGCGCGGGCACCGAGCTCGACGACGCGGCGCTCGCCGACATCGAGGCGCGCTGCGACGAGGCCGCGGACGCGATCATGCGCGAGCTCCGCGCGCGGGAGGCCGTGCCGGCGATCAGCGCGCTCCGCGATCGCGCCGAGGCGATCCGCACCGCGCATCTCGCACGGGCCCTCGCGCGACTTCAGCACCTCCCGGAGCGCGACCGGCGCGTCGTCGAGTCGCTCTCCGAGGCGCTCGCGCACGCGCTGATCCACGAGCCGACCGTCCGGCTGCGCGAATCGCCCGAGCGCGAGGCGAGCGCGCGGGATCTGTTCAAGCTGTGACCGCGCTGAGGCTGGGCACGCGCGGCAGCACGCTCGCGCTCGCTCAGACCCGCCTCGTCGCCGATGCCCTCGGCCCGGATGTCGAGACGCGTGTCATCCGCACGGCCGGCGACGCGTCATCGAAGCCGTTGCACGAGCTGGGCGACGGCGTCTTCGTGACCGCGATCGAGGATGCGCTCCGGGCCGGCGAGATCGACGTGGCGGTGCACTCGCTGAAGGATCTGCCGACCGGCGATCGTCCGGGGCTTGTGGTCGCTGCGGTGCTCCGGCGCGAGGATCCACGCGATGTGTTGATCACCTCCGCGCGCGGCGGTCTCGCGACCGTGCCGCACGGCGCGCGTGTCGGCACGTCGAGCCCGCGGCGCGATGCCGCGCTGCGGCTGCTGCGGCCGGACATCACGACGGCACCGATCCGCGGGAACGTCGAGACCCGGCTCGCGAAGGTCGCGCGCGGCGAGTACGACGCGACGGTCCTCGCGCTGGCCGGCCTGCGCCGCCTCGGCGTGACCGTCGGCCAGGACGAGATCCTCGACCTCGAGCTGATGCTGCCGGCGCCGGGTCAGGGCGCGATCGCCGCGCAGTGCCGCGCGGACGACCGCACGGCGCGCGATCGCCTCGCGGCCATCGACGACGCGCCGACGCGCGCCGCGACGGACGCCGAGCGCGAGCTGCTGCGGCTCATCGGCGGCACCTGCGATCTTGCCCTCGGCGCGCTCGCCGGCGCGAGCGACGGCGCGCTCGTGCTCGACGCGTCGATGGACGGCCGCCGGATCCACGTGCGAGGCGGCGACCCACTCGCACTCGCGCGGCTCGCCGCGGCGGAGCTCGGAGCCGTCCGTGCCGTCTGAGCCGGTGGTCGTCCTCACCCGCCCGCGTGGCGAGAACGAACGGCTCGCCGCGCGGCTCGCTCGATCTGGCATCCCGACCCGCGAGATCCCGTGCGTCGAGCCACGGCCGCTTGCCGACCCGCGCCCGCTGCGTGAGGCCATCGCCGCGCTGACCGGCGACGACCTGCTCGTGATCACGAGCCGGGCCGGCGCGCGAGCGGTCGCGACCGCGATGCGCGGGACCGCCTGCTCCGCACCCGTGGCGGCGGTCGGCGCGGCCACGGCGAGCGCGTGCCGCGACGCCGGCCTGCGCGTGACGTTCACGCCCTCGATCGCGAACGGTCGCGCGCTGGCGAACGAGGTGCCGCTGCCGCGCGGGTCGATCCTCCTCGCGCGGTCGGATCGCGCCGCGCCCGAGCCGCTCTCGATCCTCGCGGAACGCGGCGCCACGATCGCCGAGGTCGTCGCGTATCGCACCGTGTCGATCGCGCCCGCCGAGGCCATCCCGGACCGTGCCGTCGCCATCTTCGCCTCGCCGTCGGCCGTCGACGGCTTCGCGCATGCCCGCGTGCGCCTCGCGGCCGCGGTCGCGATCGGCGAGACGACCGCGAAGCGCGTGCGCGACGCCCTCGGGATCGAGCCGCGGGTGGCCGGACCGGATGACGCCGCGATCGAGCTCGCGGTGCGCGACCTTGTGGGAGGAACGCATGCGATCGTCGGTGGCTGACCCGGTGACGTTCGATCGGCACCGCCGGCTGCGGCGCGGAGCGGCCCTACGGTCGCTCGTGCGCGAGCACCGCATCGATCCGCGCTCGCTCATCCTTCCGGTCTTCTTCGACGCGCGCATCTCCGAGCCGGAGCCGATCTCCTCGCTGTCCGGGCACTCGCGCTGGCCCACGCGCGATGCGGTACGGGTCGCGGAGCGCGCGGCCGCCGCGGGGATCGGCGGCCTGCTCCTGTTCGGCCTCCCCGACGCGAAGGACGAGGAGGGCAGCGGCGCGCGCGATCCGCTCGGGCCCGTGCCCGACGCCCTGCGGCGCATTCGCGACGCCGGGACAGCGCTTGCGCTCATCGCGGACGTGTGCCTGTGCGAGTACACGAGCCACGGGCACTGCGGCGTCCTCACGCCGAACGGTGCTGTCGACAACGACGCCACGCTGCCGCTCCTCGCGGACGCGGCCGCCGCATACGCCGAGGCCGGCGCGGACATCGTCGCGCCGTCGGACATGATGGATGGCCGCGTGGCCGCGATCCGCTCCGGGCTCGACCGGCGCGGTCACGAGACGACCGCGATCCTCGCGTACTCGGCGAAGTACGCCTCCGCGTTCTACGGGCCGTTCCGCGAAGCCGCCGACTGCGCGCCGCGCGAGGGCGATCGCAGCGGCTACCAGATGGATCCGCCGAACGGCCGCGAGGCCCTGGCCGAGATGGCGAGCGATCTCGCCGAGGGCGCCGACATGTTGATGGTGAAGCCGGCCGGACCGTACCTCGACGTGCTCGCGCGGGCGCGCGAGCGGTTCGACGTCCCGCTCGCCGCGTACCAGGTGAGCGGCGAGTACGCGGCGATCTGCGCCGCGGCCGAACGCGGCTGGCTCGACCGCGATCGCGCCGCGCGCGAATCGCTCGTCGGCATCGTCCGCGCCGGCGCGGACGTGGTCATCACGTACTTCGCGCTGGAGGCGGCGGCGTGGTCGTGACCGCGACCGCGAACCAGGCGCTGCTGCGCCGCGCGGAGGCCGTGATGCCCGGGGGGGTGTCGAGTCCCGTGCGCGCGTACCGCGCCGTGGGCGGCGAGCCGCCGTTCATCGTGCGCGGCGCCGGCTCGCGCGTCTGGGACGCCGACGGACGCGAGTACATCGATCTCGTGTGCTCGTGGGGCCCGCTCATCCTCGGGCACGCGCACCCCGACGTCGTCGCCGCGATCGCGCGGCAGGCCGCGCTCGGCACGTCGTACGGCGCGCCGACGCCGCTCGAGGTCGAGCTCGCCGAGACCATCGTCACCGCGTACCCCGCGGTCGAGATGCTGCGCTTCGTGTCGTCGGGCACCGAGGCCGCGATGAGCGCGCTGCGCGTCGCGCGCGCCGCCACCGGCCGCACGCGGATCGTGAAGTTCGCGGGCGGCTATCACGGGCACAGCGACGGACTGCTCGCGCGCGCGGGGTCGGGCGTCGCGACGCTCGGCCTCCCCGACTCCGCTGGCGTGAGCGCCGCGACCGCGGCGGACACGATCGTCGTCGAGTACAACGACCTCGCGGCCTGCGAGCGCGCGACCGACGGCGCGGTCGCGGCGGTCATCGTCGAGCCGTACGCGGGGAACATGGGCTGCGTCCCGCCGTCGCCCGCCTTCCTCGCGGGGTTGCGCGCGATCTGCGATCGGACCGGGGCCCTCCTCGTGTTCGATGAGGTCATCACCGGCTTCCGCGTCGCCCGCGGCGGCGCGTTCGAGCGCACCGGCGTCCGGCCGGACCTGGCCTGCTTCGGCAAAGTGATCGGCGGCGGGCTCCCGGTGGGCGCGTACGGCGGGTCGCGCGCGCTCATGTCGCACGTCGCGCCGCTCGGGCCTGCGTATCAGGCGGGCACGCTGTCGGGCAATCCGCTCGCGATGGCCGCCGGACTCGCCACGCTCGCCCACCTGGACGGCGCGGCCTACGCGCGGCTCGAGCTGCTCGGTGCGCGGCTCGAGGCGCGGCTCGCCGGAGCCGCGGCCCGGGCGAAGGTGGCGGCGCGCGTGCAGCGCGTGGGCTCGCTGCTCACGCTCTTCTTCACCGGCGCGCCGATCGCGAACGAGCGGGACACCGCGCACGTCGATCGCGAGCGCTTCGCGCGCTTCCACCGCGGGATGCGCGAGCACGGCGTCCTGCTCCCGCCCTCGCAGCTCGAGTGCGCGTTCCTGTCGCTCGCGCACGACGATGGGGATATCGACGCGATCGGCGACGCGGCCGATCGGGTCCTGCTGGAGATGGCCGGATGAACGAGCTGTTCCGCTACCTCACGTTCGCCGTCTCGCCGGAGTGGCGGCGGCGCAGCGGCGCGGACCGCGAGCGCGACAAGCGCGAGTTCGCCGACGCGGTCGCATCGTGCGGCGTCGCGGTGCACGCGTACTCGCTCGTCGGGACGCGCTCGGACGCGGACCTCCTTCTGTGGCTCGTGGCCGGCGACGCGGCCGAGCTTCGGACCGCGGAGAGCCGGCTCGCGGCGACCGCGTTCTGGGCCTGGAGCACCCGGCCGTACGGGTACTTCGCGGCACGGAGGAAGTCGAAGTACCTCGGCGAGCACGAGGCCGCCGCCACGGAGCACCGCGCGCCCGCCGGGCCGGTGGGCGACAAGCCCTATGTCGTCGTGTACCCGATGACGAAGAAGCGCGCGTGGTACGCCCTGCCGCTCGCCGAACGCACGCGGATCATGGCCGGGCACTTCGCCGTCGGGCACAAGTATCCCGACGTGCGCATCCACACCGGGTACAGCTTCGGCATCGACGACAACGAGTTCGTCGTCGCGTTCGAGGCGCCCGATCCACGCGACTTCCTCGCGCTCGTCGCCGATCTGCGCGAGACGGAGTCGTCGGCCTACACCGAGCGCGAGACGCCGATCTTCGT
>DASYXA010000112.1:0-12789 GCA_035935465.1 Candidatus Limnocylindria bacterium
AGATCGCCGCGTTCGTCGGCGTCGAGAACGTCATCCCCGCGCGTGTCGAGCGCGCGACCGACGAGCTCACGTTCCTGCGGATCGCGGATCAGCGCGTGGAGATCACCGAGGCGCCTCCCGCCGGCGACGCCTTCCCCCTCCTCTGCATCCGCCCGGACGACGTGGTCATCGCCCGGGGTGCAGCAAGCACGAGCGCCCGGAACAGCTACGCCGCGCGGATCGTGCGGATCGAGCCGATCGGCCGCCGCACCCGACTCGTCCTCGACTGCGGGTTCCCGCTCATCGCCCATGTGACCCGCCAATCGGCCCGCGAAATGGCGCTCGCGGTGGAGGATCAGGTGGTCGCGTCGTTCAAGGCGACCGTCCCGCACCTCCTGCCGCGGATCCGGCACTAGCGACGTCTATCCTGCGCGCGTGCGGAGCCGTCGAGCCACCGAGCTGATCGCCCTGGGCCGGCACCTCGGCACCGCGACGCTCGCCGGCGCCGTCAGCGGCATCGTCGTCGGGGGACTCCTCGGTCGCGTCGTCATGCGGATCGCGGGGTTCATGGCCGGCCCCGGACTGGCCGGGGTGTCCACCGCGAACGGGAATCAGGTCGGGCAGATCACCTTCGCGGGCACGGCCGCGATCGTCGTCTTCGTCGGTCTGAGCGGCGGTCTGATCGGCGGCGTGCTGTACGGCGTCATCGAGCCGTGGCTCCGACCGCTGCGTCCGTGGCACGGCCTCGCGTACGGCGCCGCGCTGCTCGCGTCGTCGGGTTTCCTGGTGCTCGATCCAGCGAACCTCGATTTCGTGCGCTTCGGCTCGGCACCGGTCAACGTCGCGATGTTCGCCGCGCTCTTCGTCATCTTCGGCGTCGTCATCGCGTGGCTCTTCGATCGCCTCCGCGCGTCGATCGCGGGCACCTCGACCCGCGCCCGCGTGGCAGAGGTCCTCGCGTTCCTGGCGTTGATCCCCGGCGTGATCGCGACGGTCCTCGTCCTCGTGTCCGTGAGCGGGCTCGCCGAGCCGTTGTTCCCGCTGGCGCTCGTGCTCAGCCTGCTCATCGCGGCGATCGTGCGGGCGCGCGCGCTGCCGTTGCCGATCGGCTACGCGGCGCTCGGCACGACGATCCTGCTCGGCGCGCTGCGCACGATCGGCGGGCTGCCCGGGATCCTCTCCGGCTTCTAGACTCGCGAGATGCCCGTCAGCGCGTCCTCCGCGCGGACCGCCGCGCGCTCGCTGTCCGTGCACGAAGCCCTCGAGCGGATCCTCGCGCGCGTCGCGCCGCTCGACGCGATCCCGCTGGACCTCCTCGACACGCTTGGCACGACGCTGGCGGAGGACGTCGTCGCGGACCGCGACGTGCCGCCGTTCCGCAATTCGGCGATGGACGGCTACGCGGTCATCGCGGCGGACGTTGCCGCGGTCCCCGCCGACCTGACGGTGGTCGGCGAGATCGCAGCCGGTGGACTGCCCGCGCGCGCGATCGTCCGTGGCGAGGCGATGCGGATCATGACCGGGGCGCCGATGCCCGACGGCGCGGACACGGTCGTGCGGGTCGAGGACACCGACAACGGCGCGGACCGCGTGCGGATCACGACCGCGACGGCACGCGGAACCTCGGTGCGCGCGGCCGGTGAGGACCTACGCTCCGGCGAGACGATCCTCAGGCGTGGCACGGTGCTCCGGGCCGCCGAGATCGGCGTGCTGGCGACGCTCGGCCGCACCCGCGTGCAGGTGACGCGGCCACCCCGCGTCGCGGTCCTCTCGACCGGCGATGAGCTCGTCGAGCTCGCCGAGCCGCTGCGACCGGGGAAGATCCGCGACGCGAACCGCTACTCGCTCGCGAGCGCGGTCCGCGCGGTCGGCGCCACGCCGATCCCGCTCGGGATCGTGCGCGACACGGCGGACGATCTCCGGCGCGCGCTCCGCGACGCGGCGGGCAGGGCGGACGTCATCGTGACGAGTGGCGGTGTGTCGGTGGGCGACCACGATCACGTGAAGCCGGTCGTCGATGAGCTCGGCTCCATGGACTTCTGGTCCATCGCGATCCGGCCGGGCCGGCCGCTCGCGTTCGGCGAGATCGCCGGCCGGCTCGTCTTCGGACTGCCCGGCAACCCGGTGTCGGCGCTCCTGGGCTTCGAGCTGTTCGTGCGCCCGGCGCTGCTGAAGATGGCCGGCCGCCGGCTCCTGCAACGGCCGCGGGTCACCGCGACGCTCGAGGACGCGCTCGACACGCCGCCCGGCCTGCGGTTCTTCGCGCGCGGCGTCTACGACCCGGCGACGAACGCCGTGCGCACGACCGGGCCGCAGGGGTCGGGCATCCTGCGCTCCATGGCGCTCGCCAATTGCTTCATCGACGTGCCGGAGACCGTGCGGCACCTCGATCGCGGGGCCTCCGTTACGGTCATCCGCACCGATCTGCCGGAGGACCGCGCCTGAAGAAGCTCACGCACCTCGACGACACGGGCGCCGCGCGGATGGTCGATGTCGGCGCGAAGCCCGACACCGATCGCCGCGCGATCGCGCGCGGACTGCTCCGCGTGTCACCCGAGACGGTGGCCCTCGTGCGCGACGGCAAGACGAAGAAGGGCGATGTGATCGCGGCCGCGCGGATCGCCGGGATCATGGCCGCGAAGCGGACGAGTGACCTCATCCCGCTGACGCACCCGCTCCCGCTCACGCACCTCGCCGTCGACGTCGAGCTCACCGACGAAGGCCTCGCGATCCAGGCGCTCGCCGCGACGATCGGGCCGACCGGCGTCGAGATGGAGGCGCTCACCGCGGTCGCGGTCGCGGGCCTGACGCTCTACGACATGCTGAAGAGCGTGGAGCGCGGCGCGCGGCTCACCGACATCCGCCTGGTCGAGAAGAGCGGCGGCAAGACCGGGACGTACACCGCGGAGTGACCGTGCTCACGGCGGCGGTCATCACGGTCAGCACGAAGGGCGCGGCCGGGAAACGCCTCGACGAGAGCGGCCCCGCGATCCGCGAGGCGCTCGAGGCGGCCGGCATCAAGGTCGTCCACACGAAGCTCGTGTCCGACGGCGTCACGCCGGTCGGCAACGCGATCCGCGAGGCCTCGCAGAAGGCGAATGTCGTGATCACCTCCGGCGGCACCGGCCTCTCGCCCAACGACATGACCCCCGAGGCGACCCGGCGGGTCATCGACCGCGAAGCGCCGGGCATCGCCGAGGCGCTGCGCGCGCACTCGCTCACCAAGACGCCGCACGGGATGCTCTCGCGCGGCGTGGCCGGGACGCTCGGCGCGGCACTCGTGGTGAACCTGCCCGGATCGCCACGGGCCGCGCGTGAGTCGCTCGAGATCCTCATTCCCGTGCTCGCGCACGCGATCGCGCTGCTCGCGGGCGAGTCGGGCGAAGGTGGCCACCGCAACCCCGCATGAAGCTCGCGTACGGCTCCGGCGTCAAGGCGGCGATCGAGGCGCGGCACGGCGTCGTGGCGCTCGAATCGACCGTCATCGCGCACGGCCTGCCGCGGCCCCGCAACCTCGAGACCGCGCGCTTGCTCGAGCGTGACGTGCGCGACGCCGGAGCGACGCCGGCGACGATCTGCCTGGCCGATGGCGTGGCCGTCGTCGGCGCGGGCGACGCGCTCCTCGCGCGCCTTGCGAACGAGGATGGCGTCGCGAAGGTCTCGACCCGCGACCTCGCGCCATTCCTCGCGCGCGTGGCGCCGGGCGGCCTCGGCGCGACGACCGTCGCGACCACCGCCGAGCTCGCGGCCCGCGCCGGGATCGAGGTGTTCGCGACCGGCGGCATCGGCGGCGTGCACCGCGGCGCGGACCGGACGATGGACGTCTCGGCCGACCTCCTGGCGCTCTCCCGGTATCCGGTGGTCGTCGTGTGCGCCGGGGCGAAGCTGGTGCTCGACCTGGCGAAGACCCTCGAACGGCTCGAGACCCTCGGGATCCCCGTGATCGGCTACGGGACGAGCGAGCTCCCCGCGTTCTACGTGCGCTCCAGCGGCCTGCCGGTCCCGCATCGCGTCGACGATCCGATCTCCGCCGCGCGGATCGCCCGCGAGCAGCTCGACCGCGGAGCCGGGATGCTCGTCTGCGCGCCGATCCCGGAGCCGAGCGCGCTGCCGCGCGCCGAGATGGAGCGCGAGATCGACGCCGCGATCGCCGCTGCGGAGGACTCCGGGATCCACGGCAGCGCGCTCACGCCGTTCCTCCTCGCGCGGCTCGGGGAGTCGTCGTCGGGACGCACGCTCGAGGCGAATGTCGCCCTGCTCCGCAACAACGCGCGCATCGCGGCCGCGATCGCGACGGCGCTGGCGGGGCTCTAGAAAGCACGAGCCGCGCCGGCGGGGTATGTTCCGCCGGTGCTCGGCGCGCTCACGGTCCCGCCGGCGGAGGACGAGGTCGCTCGCGCGGCCGCGCGTGTCTCCGACGGCGTGCTCGGCGACGCGACCGTCGCCCGGTGGCCGCGCGCGCACGACCACCACGCGTACCTCCTGACCGCGCGCGACGGGCAGGAGTACCTGTTCAAGGCCGCGCGCATGCGCCACCCGGGTCGCATGCGCCGGTACGTGCATGTCGCCGGCATGTTGCGCGACTACCAGGTCCCCCATCCCGCGCTCCGCTGGTACGACATGGACAAGGACACGCTCGATGTGCCGTACCTCATCCAGGACTACCTGCGCGGCCAGGACCTCGCCTCGATCGGCGCGGAGCTCTCGTTCACGGACCAGCACCGCGTCGGAACGACGCTCGCCGCCGCGTTCCGGGCACTGCACCAGATCGACTACGTCGACACCCCGACCTCCTGGGCGACGGAGTTCGACGACCGGTTCCGGACGCGCGTGGCCGAGTGCGTGGTGCTCGACGCCCTCGACAAGACCGCCGTCGAGCGGATCGTGTCGTACTACGAAGCCCGCCGCGGCGCGCTCGACGATGTCCCGCGGCGCCTGAGCCACGACGATCCGTCGGCCGAGAACACCATCGTCGAGCGCCGGGCGGATGGCTGGCAGTTCGTCGCCCTGGTCGACTTCGAGCGGGCCCGCGGCCGCGACCCGCTGCTCGATCTCGCGAAGCTGCGCGCGACGACGTTCCCCGCGTGGCCCGCGATGGCAGCGCCGTTCAACGCGGCGTACGGGACGCTCGAGCCGTACGGCCCGGACGTCCGGGCGCGGGCGGAGCTCTACGACATCTACGTGCCGCTCGCGGCGATCGCGCACTTCCGCGAGAACGGGCGTCTCGACCGGGAGGAAGCGGCGCGCGTCGCGCTCCGCGCCTGGCTCGCGCGCGACGCATGACGAAGCGCCCGTTCCGGTTCAGCGTCAGCCGCGGCGAGGCGGTCAGCGCGAGGGTCCTCGGCGAGTCCGCGCGCCGCGCCGAAGGGCTCGGGTACAGCACGTTCGTGCTCTCGGATCACCTCTTGAAGCTGCTCGCGCCGAACGTCGCGCTCGCCGTCGTCGCGGCGGCGACCGACACGCTCCGCATCGGGCACTTCGTCCTGAACAACGACCTGCACCATCCAGCCGTACTGCACCAGGAGCTCGCCTCACTCGACGTCCTGAGCGAGGGCCGACTCGAGATCGGCATCGGCGCGGGGTGGAACGAGCCCGAATACGCCGCGAGCGGCATTCCGTTCGACGCGGTGCCGACACGGGTCACGAGGCTCGAGGAGTCCGTCGCGGTGCTGAAGGGCCTGTTCCGCGGGGACCCGCTCTCGTTCCAGGGGACGCACTACACGATCACCGGAATGGAAGGCGGCCCGGCGGCGGTCCAGAAGCCGCACCCGCCGTTCTTCATCGGCGGCGGCGGCGCCCGGGTGCTCCGGCTCGCGGGCCGCGAGGCCCAGATCGTCGGCTTCGCCCCGCGGATCGGCGCGAAGGTCGGTGGGTTGTTCCGCAGCTGCACGTTCGAGGCGACGCGCGAGAAGGTCCGGTGGGTGAAGGAAGCGGCAGGCGCGCGGTTCGACGAGATCGAGCTCAACACGTACCCGTCCTTCCGGCCGGCGTCGGTGACGGACGAGCCGCGCAAGGCCGCCGAGGCGCTGCTCGCGCGGCTGAACGAGCGTCAGCCGAGCGGGCTCACCGTGGACGAGCTGCTCGACTCGCCACACGTGTTCATCGGCACCGTCGATCAGCTCGTCGAGAAGTTCACGCGGCTGCGCGACGAGCTCGGGATCAGCAACATCATGGTCGGCAGCGGGATGGACGAGTTCGCGCCGGTGGTGCAGCGGCTCGCGGGCACTAGCCCGCCGGAATGACCCTCGGCGCGGTCATCGGCCCTGTGACCCTATCGAACGCTATCGACCGTGGGTGAACTGGTCGCGCATCCGGATGTAGCTCACGACCCCGTCGCGGTCGAGCAAGCCGACGAGCCGGCCGTCGCGCACGACCGGCAGGACCGCGGCGTCACCGAAGCGCGCGAGCGCCTGGCCGAGATCGTCCTCCGGGGCGAGCGTCGCGAGGCTCGCCGACGGCGTCATGACCTGTTCGATCGGCGTCGTCGTCCAGCGCTCGTGGTCGAGCCTGCGCACATCGTCGGTGGTCATGAGCCCGAGGAAGCTCTGGTCCGCCACGACGGGCACGGCCCGCAGATTCCGCGGCAGCATGATGTCGCGCACGACCGCCGCGACGGTGGCGCGTGGGTCGGCGGGCACGAACGTCGTGTTCATGAGCGGGGCGACGTGCGTGCCGGCCACCAGGCCACCGATCCGCTCCTGGCGCATCGACTGCGTGGCGGCGTTGTAGAGGAAGTAGGCGAGCAGGAGCGGCCAGAACCAGAGCGAGTCGCCTTCGGTGAACTGGGTGACGCCCCACAGGACGAACAGGCCGGCAACGAGCTGGCCGCCGCGTGCGGCAATCGGCGTCGCCTTGGCGCGATCGCCGCGCACCGCCCAGATGATCGACCGCAGCACCCGGCCTCCGTCGAGCGGGAAGCCTGGGAGCAGATTGAAGACCGCGAGCGCGAGGTTGATCGTGCCGATGTAGCTCGCGACCGCGATCACGCCATCGAGCGACGGGGCGGCACCGATGTCGAGGATGCCGGGCACCGTGATCGATACGAACGGGATCTGACCGCCGCCGAGCGCGAGCCCGATGATGCCGATGACGAGGCTCATCGCGGGGCCGGCCGCGGCCATGAAGAACTCGGCCCTCGCCGTAGGTGGCTCCTGGGTGAGGTTCGCGACGCCGCCGAGCAGGAACAGGGTGATCGAGGACACCTTCATCTTGAACCGACGGGCGACGAGGGAGTGCGAGAGCTCGTGCGCGATGATCGAGCAGAAGAAGAGGAGCGCTGTGACGACCGCGACGATCAGCCGCTTCTGCTGCGACCACGCGGTGCCCTCGAATTGGCCCTGCCAGAGCCCGTAGAACACGAGCGCAAAGATGATCAGCCACGAGACGTGGAGCCTGATCTCGATGCCGAAGAGCCGGCCGACGCGGAATGAACCGGGCACCCGTTGAGCATAGGGGCCGATACTTGGGGTGATGCCGCTGCCGACGGTCCCCGACCTCGCCGCCATGATCGACCACGCCGTCCTGAAGCCGACCCAGACCGAACGGGACGTCGTGGACGCGTGCGCCATCGCGCGCCAGGAGCACATCGCGTCGGTGTGCGTGAAGCCGTTCTACGTCCCCGTGACCGCGCGCCTGCTGAAAGACTCGGGCGTGGACACCTCGACGGTCATCGGGTTCCCCCACGGCGGGCAGTCACCGGAAACGAAGGTGACCACAGCCTCCACCGCTCTGCACGACGGCGCGACCGAGCTCGACATGGTGATCAACATCGGCGCGCTCATCGACAAGGACTACGCGACCGTCGAGCGTGAGGTCGCGTCCGTCGTCGGCCTCGCGCACGCGAACGAAGCGCTCGTGAAGGTGATCCTCGAGACGAGCTACCTCGACGACGCGCAGAAGGTCATCGCCGCCCAGATCGCGGCTGCTGCGGGCGCCGACTTCGTGAAGACCTCGACCGGCTTCGGTCCCGAGGGCGCGACGGTGGAGGACGTCCGGCTGCTCCGTCAGACCGTCGGCCTGAAGCTCGGGGTCAAGGCGTCGGGCGGGATCCGGACGCTGGATGAGGCGCTCGCGATGATCGACGCCGGAGCCAGTCGGCTCGGGACGTCATCGACCGGTGCGATCCTCGCTGAGCTCCGGCGCCGGCGCGGTGAGGACTAAGACCGGCCGCAGGTCGCGCGCGATCGCGATCCGATCCAGCGCCGTGAGCGGAACGAGACGCATGAGCTTCGCCACATCACCCCAGGACTCACCGCGGAGGGCTGCCGTGGTGGGTCGGTCGCGGTGCGCCCCGTTCATCACCGTGCCTCCTCGTTCGTTCTGCCGGCAGACTGCGCGCGCGGGCCCGCGCGAACGACGGCGCGGGGCACCTTCGGACGGTGCTCGTCCTGACCCGTTGACCGTGTCACATGACGCAATGGTCGCTTTCGAGGTCGGAAACCGATACAATCCGCTGGTACATACACGGACATCGGGCACTCGTGGGGGGCTGGACCGAAGTCGGTCTGGTCCTTTTTTCATAGTCCGGTTGGAGAAGATTTGACCCTCGCACCAGAGAAACCCGCTCCCGCGATCGAAACGGGACGATTCGGCGACCTGACGATCCATCCCAGAGTGGCGAAGGCGATCGAAGACCTCGGATTCATGGCCCCGACCCCCGTCCAGGCCAAGGCCATTCCGCTCATGCTCGAGGGCCGCGACGTGCTAGCCCAGGCCCAGACGGGCACCGGCAAGACGGCGGCATTCGCGATCCCGGTCCTGCAGCTCATCGAGCCGGCGCTGCGCAAGCCGCAGGCGCTCATCGTCGTCCCGACCCGCGAGCTCTGCGTCCAGGTGACGCGCGAGTTCGGGTCGCTCGGCAAGTACATGCACTCGAGCGAGGTCGCCATCTACGGCGGCGTCTCGTACGTCCCGCAAGAGCGCGCCCTCAAGCGCGGCGCGACCATCGTCGTCGGCACACCCGGCCGGCTGCTCGACCACATCGAGCGCGGCACGCTGGACCTCTCGGCCCTGCGCGTCGTCATCCTCGACGAGGCCGACCGGCTGCTCGACATGGGCTTCGCGCCCGAAGTGAAGCGGCTGCTGGGCAAGTGCCCGACGAACCGGCAGACCGCGCTGTTCAGCGCGACGCTCCAGGGCGAGGTGCAGGATCTCGCGCGGCGCTTCACGAAGAACCCGGCGCAGATCGCGATCGAGCCCGAGCGGGTCAACCTCGCGGCGATCGAGCAGATCTACATCGAGGTCCTCGACGAGGACAAGGTGAAGGCGCTCGAAGAGCTGCTCAAGAAGTACGAGATCGACCAGGTCCTCATCTTCCGCCACACCAAGCGCGGGGTGGACAAGCTCGTCGAGTCGCTTCAGCGCCGCAAGCACAAGGTCGAGGCGCTGCACGGTGACCTCAGCCAGCGCGAGCGCGAGCGCACGCTCGACGCCTTCCGCGATGGCTCGCTGCCGATGCTCGTCGCGACGAATGTGGCGGCGCGCGGCCTCCACATCGAGGACATCAGCCACGTCGTGAACTACGACCTCCCCGAGGACCCCGAGACGTTCACCCACCGCGTCGGCCGCACCGGCCGCGCCGGGAAGCAGGGCGTCGCGGTGACGTTCGTCGGCCCGTGGGACGTCGACGAGTTCGAGGTCCTGAAGAAGAAGGCCAAGGTGACGTTCCGGCGTGAGGTGCTCGACCTCTACGGGACCTGAAGGATCTCTCGAGCGGCCCGTCCCACCGGTCAGGGTGGCCGGCCTGGAAGCTCGAAGCGTTTGAAGATCGAAGCGGGGCTCGCGCAGACCGCCGCGCCGGGGGCGCCGGTCGCCGCGAAGAAGCCCGTCCATGTCGGGCAGAAGTGGTCGCGTTCGCAGCGGCCGAACACGGCTCGCTCCAGGCGGAGCTGGCGCGGACCCTAGCCCAGATACTCCCGCGCGGTCTGCGCGTAGAGATCGAGCATGAGCTGCAACGACTCCTGGTCGATCCGCTCGTCGCGCCCATGGAACATCGTCATGAACTCGCCGAACGGGATGTTCCGGCTGTACACGCTGTACCCGTAGGCCGGGACACCCTTCCGTCGGAAGAACCGCGAGTCCGTCGCCCCGATCGTGAACGACGGCACGATCTCCGCACCGTCCATGACCCTGCGCGTGACGTTGCGCATCACGTCGAAGATCGGCGTGTTCGTCTTCGACGCGCTCGCGGGGTTGCTGTCCTCGTCCACGATCTCGACGTGCTCCCAGAGGTCGCCGATCGCCTCGCGAAGCATCGCCCGCACCTCGGGGCCCTCGTCGCCGGGCACGGTCCGGATATCGATCTGCATGACCGCGCTGTCGGGAATGATGTTCGTCTTCTGCCCGCTGTGGAGGATGTTCGGCGAGAACGTCGTGTGGACGGATGCGTCGAACACCCGGGCGAGCCCGACCGGCAGCTGTCCGAGCGTCGGCGCGAATGCGGCGTCGCTGACCAGGCTTGAGGCGAGCGGCTCCTCGAACTGCATCGCGTCGACGAACTCGCGCCAGGCGCCGTCGAGGTGCAGTCTCGGGGCGTAGGCCGCGATCCGCTTCACCACCTCAGCGGCTTTGACGAGCGCGTTGTCCGTCCGGTAGGGCATCGAGCCGTGCCCGGGCGTGCCCTTCACCTTCAGGCCGATCCAGTGCGACCCCTTCTCGCCCACGACCATCAGCGCCTTCGGTCCGCCGCGCGTGGGGATCGGGAGCGGCGGCTCGCCGGACTCGGTGAGCACCGCGTCGGCCTTCAGGTCGTCCCACTTGTTGTTCACGAGCCACTCGGCGCCCCACGTGCCGAGCGCCTCCTCGTCCGCCATCCCCGAGAAGATGAGCGTGCCCTTGGGCTTCCAGCCCTCGCGGAGCAGCTTCTTCACCGCGACGGCCATCGTCACGGTGATGCTCAACATGTCGATCGCGCCGCGGCCCCACACTTCGCCGTCGACCAGGTCGCCGCAGAACGGGTCGCGCGTCCAGCCGCTCGGATCCGCGGGCACGACGTCGATGTGGCCCATCAGCAGCAGGCTCGGCGCCTTCCGGTCGCTGCCCTCGACGCGGAGGATCATGCTTCCCCGCCCGGGATGCGATTCGTACTGCTCGATGTCCAGGCCCGGCCCCGCGAGGTACGCGCCGAGGGTCTTCGCGTTCCGGACCTCGCCGCCGGAATCCGGCGTGCCGTCGTTCACGCACTCGTTGCGGATCATCGTCTGGAGCAGGTCGGTGGCTTCGGCGAGCGGCGTTGCCATGCGGGCGCAGCCTAGCGCGCCCGCGGGATCCAGAGGCCGACGACGTTGCCCTCCGGATCCGCGAACTGTCCGATCGTCGGGCCGTCCGGCACCGTCGTCCGCGGCAACACGGTCCGGCCGCCGAGCTGTTCGATCCGGGCGAGCTTGGCGTCGATGTCGCCGACCTGGATGTAGAACATCGCGTGGCCCGGCGTCCCTGGCCGAGCGGCGAACAGCACCCCGGCGACCGGGAGGTCCTCGCGTGGGTAGACCATCGTGTACGCCGGTTGCGGCGTCCCGAGCTTCCAGTCGAATGCGCCCCGGTAGAAGGCTCCCAGCGTCTTGAGGTCCTGTCCCGCGATCTCGAACGTGTTGACCGGATCGCCCATCGTGCGCTCCCCTTTCTGTGCCGTGGACCGGCGCTTGAGAATATCCAGCACATCGCTTGAGTTTGTCAAGCGCCGGTGATACCGTGGGGGCATGCGGTCGTACGGCCAGTACTGCGCCATGGCCAGAGGCCTGGATGTCATCGGCGATCGCTGGACGCTGCTCATCGTCCGTGAGCTCCTCCTCCAGGGCCCGTCGCGCTACGCCGAGCTCCAGCGGGGTCTCCCCGGCATCGCGACGAATCTCCTGGCTGACCGGCTCCGCGACCTGGAGGCGAACGGGATCGTCGCTCGCGAGGACGGGGTCATGTCGCTCACGCCGCGCGGGCACGATCTCGAGCCGGTCATACGAGCGATCGGACGGTGGGGCGCGCCGCTGCTCGCCCAGCCGACCCCGAGCGAAGCGTTCCAGAGCCATTGGCTCGCGCTCCCGCTCCGCGAGCTCCTCGCCGATCACGCGCCGAAGCGCCGACCCCAGACCCTCGAAGTGCGCACCGGCGACGAGCCGCTCACGGTCGACGTCGGCAAGGGCGTGGTGCGGATCCGGCCGGGCCGGCCCGAGTCGCCGGACGCGATCATCGGCGGACCGGCCCGGCTCGTGCTGCCGGTGCTCGCGGGGCGCGCACGGCTCGCGACGGCGCGCGTGCTCTTCGAAGGCGATCGGAGCGTGTTGCGCCGGCTCCAGTCGAACGCGTTCGCGTAGCCGACCGACTGCGGTTTAGCCTGACGCGCATGTTGCGGGGCCTGACGCGCGATCCCGAGTTCCTCAAGCTCTGGATCGGCGAAACGATCTCCGATTTCGGCGATCAGATCACGCTGCTCGCGATCCCCTTGACCGCGGTCATCGTGCTGCGAGCGAGCGCGTTCGAGATGGGCCTGCTCGCCGCCGCGGCCGCGGCGCCGACCGCCCTGTTCAGCTTGCCGGTCGGGGTCTGGGTCGATCGGCTCCCGCGACGACGGGTCCTGATCGCCGCCGACCTCGGCCGCGCACTCGCGCTCGCGACAGTGCCGATCGCGTTCCTCGCCGGTGCCCTCGGGCTGGCGCAGCTCTACGTCGTAGCCTTCGTCACCGGCACGCTCAGCGTGTTCTTCATCGTGGCCTACCAGGCGTACCTGCCGGGGCTCGTCGGTCGCGAGCGTCTGGTCGACGCGAACGGCAAGCTGAACGCGAGCGGGTCCCTCGCGCAGCTCGCCGGCCCGAGCGTCGC
>DASYXA010000113.1:0-7507 GCA_035935465.1 Candidatus Limnocylindria bacterium
GGCGAACTACAGCGCCGCGAAGGCGGGGCTCATCGCGTTCACGAAGACGGTCGCGCGCGAGATGGCGAGCCGGAACATCACGGCGAACGCGGTCGCGCCGGGCTTCGTCCCGACGGACCTCACGAGCATCGTGCCGCAGGCCGTGCAGGACGCGATGCTGGCGCAGATCCCGCTCGCGCGGTTCGGCACGGCCGAGGATGTCGCGCATGCGATAGCGTTCCTCGCGTCCGACGAGGCGTCGTACATCACCGGCCAGGTGCTCGTGGTCGATGGTGGAATGGTCACCGCGTAGCTCGCCACACATCGCGTTGAGGAGGGGCTTGTGGACGCATCAGTCGCGCTCATCGTCGTGCTCACGATCCACGTGTTCGGAGCGGTGTTCGGCTTCGGGCCGTCGGTCGCGTACGCGATCCTCGGGCCTGCGGCCGGCAAGGCGAGCCCGCAGGGCGGCCTCGCGATCATGGAGGCCATGATCGCGATCGAGAAGCGCCTGATCCTGCCGTGGGCGATCGCGATCCAGCCGCTGAGCGGGCTCGCGCTCATCTTCCTGGCCGGATACAACAGCAACTTCTTCAGTCACTACTGGCTCTGGATCGCCATCCTGCTGTACGCGGCCGCGTTCTACCTCGCGATCCTGGTGCAGACGCCACTGCTCGAGAAGATGGTCCACATCGCGAAGGCCGGGCCGCCGACGCCTGAGTTCATGGCCGCGGCGAAGCGGACGAAGCAGCTCGGACCGGTGATCACGATCCTGCTCGCGCTCATCGTGATCCTGATGGTGTCGAAGCCGGGGGCCTGATCCGCCTCTAGCATCGATGGCGTGACCCCCCGCCGCCGCATCCTCGTCGCCGTCGTCGCCGTCAGCGTGTTCGTTCTCGACCGGATCACGAAGGTCGCGGTCGAGTCGGGCCTGCCGGTCGGCTCGTCGGTCGAGGTCGTCGGCCAGTGGGTCCGGATCAGCCACGTGACGAATAGCGGCGCGGCGTTCGGGCTCCTGCCCGAGCGCACGACGCTGCTGTCGATCCTGTCGGTGCTCGCGGTGCTCGCGATCGTCTACTACTACCGCCGGCTCGCGGCGGACTCGCGGCTCATCGCCGGGACCCTCGGCATGCAGCTCGGCGGCGCGTTCGGCAACCTGGTCGACCGGATCCGGCAGGGCTACGTGGTCGACTTCGTCGACGTCGGCGTCCCCGGCGGACCGCGCTTCTGGTCGTTCAACGTCGCCGACTCGTCGATCGTGGTCGGCATCATCGCGGTGACCGTGCTGCTCTGGTGGCAGGAGCGCCGCCAGTCGCGCGATCCGCGGCCGGCGTGATGGCTGAGCGCATCGAGCTCCAGGCGGATGCCCCGGGGCAGCGGGTCGACCGATTCCTCGCGGAGCGGACGCAGCTCAGCCGGAGCGCCATCCAACGCCTCGCCCGCGACGGCCGGGTCACCGTGAACGGCGCGGCGGTCGAGCCCGCCTACAAGATCCACGGCGGGGAGGCGCTCGTCGTTGACGTGCCCGACGCTGCCCCGGCCCTTTCCCTGCTCGGCGAGGACATCCCGGTCGACGTGCTGTACGAGGACGACGACGTCCTCGTGGTGAACAAGCCGGCCGGCCTCGTCGTGCATCCCGCGCACGGGCACGCGACCGGCACGCTGGTGAACGCCGTCGTCGGGAAGATCACCGCGGACACCGGGCGGGACGCGGCTCGGCCCGGGATCGTGCACCGGCTCGACAAGGACACCAGCGGCGTGATGATCATCGCGAAGAACGACGTCGCGCAGCTCGCGCTGGCGCGCCAGCTCCAGGGCCGGCGGTTCGAAAAGGAGTACCTCGCCCTGGTGTGGGGCGACCCGGGTGACCAGCCCGCGGTCATCGAGGCGCCGATCCAGCGCGACACGGTCGACCGGCGCCGGATGGTCGTGCGCGCCGGCGGCCGCGAGTCGACGACCCGGTTCACCCGTATCGCGTCGTACGGGACCGGCCCAGGAGGACGGGACCGTCGCGCGCTCCTGCAGGTGCGGCCGGTGACCGGACGGACGCACCAGATCCGCGTCCACCTCGCGTACGCACGACTCCCTATCGTTGGCGACCCGGTGTATGGACGAAAGGGTGCGGAGCGCGACGGCCTCGGGCGGCAGTTCCTCCACGCCTGGCGCCTCTCGCTGAACCTGCCGCACAGCGGCCCGCGGACGTTCACCGCGCCGCTCGCGGACGACCTGCGCGCGTATCTGGGCGGACTTGGCGCGCCATCGGCCACGGCCGCTCCGTTCGGGGACGTGCGCTGAGCATCGACGGCCGCGGGCTCCTCGTGATCATCTCCGCGCCGTCCGGCGGCGGGAAGGACGCGGTGATCGAGCGGCTCCTGCCGATGGTCCCGGACGCGGTCCTGTACGTGACGGCCACGAGCCGCAAGCCGCGCCGAGGCGAGACGCACGGCAAGCACTACTACTTCTACGAGCCCGAGAAGTTCCGCGAGGAGATCGAGGCCGGGAACTTTCTCGAATGGTCGATGGTCCACGGCGACTTCAAGGGCGTGCGGCGGGACGCGCTCGCCGACACGCTCGACCAGCACCGCGTCGTGATCGTCAAGCCCGAGCCGCAAGGGATGCGGAAGATCAAAGCCCTGCTGCCGGAGGCCCTGACGATCTTCATCATGCCGCCGTCGGTCGAGTCGCTCCGGCGCCGGCTGCTGGTGCGGGGCACCGAGACGCCGGAGCAGCTCGACCTCCGCCTCAGGAACGCGGAGATCGAGATGGCCGCGGCGCCCGAGTACGACTACGTGGTCGTCAACGAGGACGACAAGCTCGACGACGCGGTCAAGGAGATCGCGTCGATCATCGAGAAGGAGGCGAAGCGGCCGCGGCGATACGAGCTGTGACCCGCACGGCCGATGTCGCCGTCTTCGCCGGCCTGCGCGGACCCGCGCGCACCTTCACGTACCGCGTCCCGCCCGGGCTCGACGTACGGCTCGGTCACCTGGTGTGCGCCGGCTTCGGGGCGCGTGCGGTCCACGGGGTCGTGGTCGGCCTCGACGTGCCGACGGACCGCGAGCTCAAGCCGCTCGACCGGCTCGTCCATCCGATGCCGCTGCTGTCGGGCCGCCAGCTGGCGCTCGCCCGGTGGATCGCGGCGACCTATCGCTGCGGGCTCGCCGACGCGGTGCGCGCGATGCTGCCCCCCGCGCTCGCCGCCCGGGCGCGCGGCGGACTTCCGGCCGCGCGCGGCGAGCGGACCGAGCCGGTGTTCGGCATCACGCCGGCAGGGCACGAGGCGCTCGCCGGCCTGACGGCGAAGCTCGGCGCGCGCCAGCTCGCGACATTGCGCGCGCTGGCGGCGGGCGCGAGCACCTCCGACGATCTCGCGCAGGCCGGCGGCTCCGCCGCCGCCGCGGCGAGCCTCGCTGCGCGCGGGCTCGCGCTCAAGGGGACCCGCGGGGTGCGTCGCGTCCCGGTGGAGTTCCAGCTCAGCGAGGACGACCTCGCGAAGGACCTGCCCGCGACGAGGCCGCAGGCGGTCGCGATCGCTGCGGTCCTCGCGGCGCTGGGAACCGGCCGCGGCTTCCTGCTGCACGGCGTCACGGGCAGCGGCAAGACGGAGGTGTACCTGCGGCTCGCGGCGGCGGTGCTCGCCCGCGGCGAGGGGGCCATCGTGCTCGTGCCCGAGATCGCGCTCACCGCGCAGGTCGTGGCGCGCTTCGTCGCGCGGTTCGGCGAACGGGTCGCGCTCCTGCATAGCGCGCTCTCCGCGGGCGAGCGCTACGACGAGTGGCGCCGCGTCCTCGACGGCGTGGCCGACGTCGTCGTCGGCTCGCGCTCGGCGCTCTTCGCGCCGATCCAGAGGCTCGGGCTGATCGTCGTTGACGAGGAGCAGGAGCCCTCCTACAAGCAGGAGAGCTCGCCGCGCTATCACGCGGTCGACACCGCGCGCGAGCTGGGGCGGCTCTCCGGCGCCGCGGTCGTGCTCGGGAGCGCGACGCCGCGGGTCGTCACGTACGCCGCGGCCGCCGCGGGCGCGATGACGCTGCTGCCGCTCCCCGAGCGCGTCCTCGAGCTGCCGTTGCCGAAGACGGTGGTCGTCGACCTGCGTCTCGAGCTGAAGGCGAACAACCGGTCCACGCTGTCGGCGGCCCTGCGGACCGCGCTCGTGAAGACCGTGGCCAAAGGCGAGCAGGCGATCCTCTACCTCAACCGCCGCGGCTTCGCGACGGTGGTCCTGTGCCGTGACTGCGGCTACGTCGTGCCGTGCCCGGCCTGCGAGATCCCGTTCGCGCTCCATGCGGACGGGCGGCTCGTCTGCCACCGCTGCGGTCGCGAGGAGCCGCGCGTACCGGCGATCTGCCCGCGCTGCGGATCGTCGCGCATCCGGCACCTCGGCGTCGGCACGCAGCGCGTGGAGGAGGACGTCCGCGCGGCGGTGCCGACGGCGCGCCTCGCCCGCATGGACCGCGACGCGGTCAAGCGGAAGGGCGCGCACGCGGCGATGTACGAGCGGATGCGGAGCGGCAGCGCCCAGGTGATCGTCGGGACGCAGATGGTCGCGAAGGGCTTCGACCTTCCCGGTGTCTCGCTCGTCGGCGTCGTGAACGCGGACACGCAGCTGAACCTCCCGGACTTCACGGCCGCGGAGCGTACGTTCGAGCTCCTCGCGCAGGTGCTCGGCCGCTCCGGCCGCGGCGACGTGGGCGGCGTCGGCATCCTCCAGACGTACCTGCCCGAGCACTACGCGATCGTCGCGGCGGCGGCGCACGACTACACAGCGTTCGCCGAACACGAGCTCCGCGCCCGGCGCCGGTTCGGATACCCGCCGTTCGGTCGGCTGGTGCTGCTGCAGACGTCCGCGGCGAAGGAGGTGACGGTCGAGCGGCGGGCGACGGACCTCGCCGCGAGGCTGCGTGCCGCGGCGGGCGATGATGCCGAGGTGCTCGGGCCGGCGCCGGCGTTCGCCGCGAAGCGCGCCGGGAGCTACCGCGCGCAGCTCGTGCTGCGCGGCGACCGGCCGACCGATGTGCTCGACCGCGTCGATGTCGGTCCGGAGTGGACCGTGGACGTGGACCCGATGACCCTGCTCGGGTAGCGTCAACCGCGATGGAGAGCGAGCGTGAGGCCCACGATCAGGACGAGGTCGACTCGCAGCCCCACGAGCCGCGGATCCAGGTCGTGAAGGGCACGCCGTGGGTCATCGATCGCAGCCGCCGGGAACGCTGGTCGACTCCGGCGTTCGTCATAGCGCACGCCGTGGACGTCCGCCAGGTCGGCGACCCGGTGCTGCACGCGCCGGCGAAGAAGCCGCGCGTCGATCGGAAGGAGCTCGAGCCGCTCGTCCAGCGGATGTTCGCGTCGATGATCCAGGCCCGCGGCATCGGCATCGCCGCGCAGCAGATCGGCGTGCCGCTCCGCGTGGTGATCGTCGATGTGGACGATACCGGCATCGTCGCGGTGAACCCGGAGGTCGAGTTCGAGAGTGCCGAGGTCGACGAGCTGAGCGAAGGCTGCCTGTCGGTCCGCGGGCTCTACGGAATGCTCGAGCGCCCGATCATCGCGCGCGTCACTGCGGCCGACATCACCGGGAAGAAGTTCACCATCGAGGGCGAGGGGCTCGGCGCGCAGTGCATGCTCCACGAGACCGATCACACGAACGGGATCCTGTACGTCGACCGCCTCCGCACGCGGAAGGATCTGTTCCCGGTCGAACCCGACGAGCCGGGCGCGGAGCCGCACTCGGTCTCCGGTCACTCGCGCGAGGACATGGAGAAGGCGACGTCGCGCTGACCCGTCGGGTCGTCTTCCTCGGCACGCCCGCGTTCGCGGTGCCGTCGCTCGACGCGCTCGCCGCGCTCGCCGGCCGCGAGGACATCGACCTCGTCGGCGTGGTCACGCAGCCGGACCGTCCGGGCGATCGGGGGCGCGTCGAGCCGTCCGCGGTGAAGCGCCGGGCGACCGAGCTCGGGCTCGCGGTGCTCCAGCCGGTCCTGCTCAACGGCGACGCGGTGCGGTCGATCGCCGACCTGCGGCCCGCCGCGCTCGTCTGGGCCGCGTACGGCAACCTCATCCCGCGCCGGCTCATCGACAGCGTCGACGGCCGGGCGGTGAACGTGCACGCGTCGCTGCTGCCGCGCTGGCGCGGCGCCGCGCCGATCGCGCGCGCGATCCTCGCGGGCGATCCGGACACGGGCGTCACGCTCATGCAGGGGACCGCGAGCCTCGACCGCGGGCCGGTCATCGCGTCCGCGACGACGCCGATCGGGCCGGTCGAGACCGCCGGCGAGCTCACCGAGCGGCTGGCGCGGCTCGGTGGCGCGCTCCTCGAGCGGGAGCTCCCTGCGTATCTCGCGGAGCGCACCCGGCCGGTCCCGCAGGACGAATCGCGCGCGACGTGGGCCCCGAAGCTCACGACGGCCGACGGCCAGCTGCGCCTGGCCGAGCCTGCCGAGGCGCTGGCGCGCCGGATCCGGGCGATGACCCCGGAGCCCGGCGCCTGGACGACCTTCCATGGCCGACGACTCGGCGTGCTGCGTGCAACGGTCACGGGCGGTCACGGCGTGGAGCACGGGACGCTCGCGCTCCGGGACGGGGTGCCGCATGTCGCCGCGGGCGCCGGCTGGCTGCGGCTCGACGAGGTGCAGCCCGCGGGCAAGCGCGCGATGAGCGGCGCCGACTGGGCGCGCGGGCTGCGACTCGAAGCCGACGCTACCCTCGGTCGGTGACCTCCGACCGGCACGCGATCAGCGACGTGACCGACGCCGGCCTCGGTGCGTGGCTGGCCGGCCGCGGCGAGGCCTCCTACCGGCTGAAGCAGATCCGCCGGCACGCGACGCGCACGTCCGCCGCGGATTGGTCCGAGCTCACCGACCTGCCCAAGCCCTTGCGCGACGCGCTCGCGGCCGCGTTCCGCTGGTCGAGCGTGGAGCCGGTCGTCGAGCAGGCGAGCGCGGATGGCGAGACCCGCAAGGTGCTCCTACAGCTTCATGACGGTCAGCGCATCGAGACCGTGCTCATGCCGCACCACGGCGCCCGCAACTCGGTCTGCATCTCCACCCAGGCGGGTTGCCCGATGGCCTGCGCGTTCTGCGCGACCGGCGAGATGGGCCTCATCCGGAACCTCACGCCGGGTGAGATCGTCGATCAGGTCCGGCACTGGCAGCACCTGCTCGCCGCGCGCGGCGAGCGCGTCTCGCATGTGGTCTACATGGGGATGGGCGAGCCGTTCAACAACTACGACGCGACGATCGCGTCGGCGCGCGAGCTCGTCGCTCCCGACCGGTTCGGGATCAGCCCGCGACGCCTCACGATCTCGACGTGCGGGATCGTCCCAAAGATCGACGCGCTCGCCGAGGAGGGCCTGCCGATCAACCTCGCGGTCTCGCTGCACGCGGCGGACGACGAGACCCGCGGCGCGATCATGCCGATCAACCGGAAGTGGGGGATCGACGAGGTCCTCGGGGCCTCGGCGCGCTACGTCGCGCGCACGAAACGCCGCGTCACGTTCGAATACGTGCTGCTCGCCGGGGTGAACGACGCG
>DASYXA010000114.1:0-7623 GCA_035935465.1 Candidatus Limnocylindria bacterium
CGAGCACGAGCGCGTAGCCCTTCTCGGCGAACGGCGCGATCCCGTCCATCCCGATGTACGGGGCGACGGTCGCGGCGTCCGCGTGGAACCGGTCGAACAGCGCCTCGGCGTATGCGGCCGCCGTGTTCGGCACATCGCCACGCTTGGCGTCGAGGATGACCGGGATGTCGGACGGGATCGCCTGTAACGTCAACGCGAGGATGTCCAGGCCGGCGGAGCCGTAGCGCTCGTAGAAGGCCACGTTCGGCTTGTAGCAGCAGACGTGATCGCTGGTCGCGCTGACGATCCGGCGCAGGAATCGGACGGCAGCCTGTGCGCCGCGACCGAGGTGCTCGGGGATCCGCTCGGGCTCGGGGTCGAGCCCAACGCAGATGACGCTCTCCCGGGCTCGCGAGGCAGCTGCGAGCTTCGCCAAAAACGTCATGAGCACTCGGTATGATACCGACGCTTCCATAAGACATCAGGGAGGAAGGCATGCTCAGCACACGTGGCCGGCTCGGGTGGGCGCTGGCCGTTGTCCTACTCATTTCGGCGTGCACCGGTGGGACGAGCACGTCGGGTGGGGCCGCGACGGGCACTCCGGCCGCGTCGAAGACGCCGCGGATCGGCTCGTTCGACCGTCCGATCATCTTCGCGTTCACGCCCTCGGCGGACGTCGCGCGGATCACCGCGGCCGGCAACGCGATCGCCTCGGCGCTCGCGTCGGCGACCGGACTCCGCTGGAAGGTGACCGTACCGACGAGCTATGCAGCCGAGATCGAATCGGTCTGCTCCGGCCAGACCGACATCGCGGCGATCGCGCCGCTCCAGATGACCCTCCTGCTCGACAAGCAGTGCGGCGATCCGATCCTCAGCGCGCTGCGGAAGGACGACACCGGAAAGCTGTCGACGACCTATCAGTCGCAGATCATCGTCAAGGCGGACAGCGGCATCACCGATATCAACGGCCTGAAGGGCAAGAAGTTCGCGTTCACCGACCCGATCTCGACCTCGGGCTACCTGTTCCCGACCCTGCTCGTGAAGCAGAAGACCAATCAGGATCCCAAGACGTTCTTCGGCTCGACGATCTTCGCCGGTGGCCATGACAAGTCCGTGCTCGCCGTGTACAGCGGGCAGGTCGATGGCGCGGCGTCGTTCATCGACGCTCGCACGCTGAAGGGCATGCCCGACGACATCCTGACCAAGACGAAGCGGATCGAGACCGCCGGACCGATCCCGAACGACGGCATCGCGATCCGCAAGGGATTCCCGGCCGACGTCCAGGCCCAGGTGACGAAGGCGCTCATCGACTACTGCGCCTCCGACGCCGGCAAAGTCCAGTGCAAGAACCTGTTCAGCTGGGATGGCTTGCAGCAGGTCGACAAGTCGTTCTACGACCCGGTGAAGGACGCGGCGAAGCTCGCGGGCATCGACGTGGCCGCCGAGGCCGCGAAGACGCCGACCCCGCCGGCAACGCCGAAGCCGAGCCCGAGCAAGGCTCCCTAGTCGCAGCGCGGTCCTTCGAACACGCCCGCCGGAGCGATCCGGCGGGCGTGTTCATTTAGAGTCGCCACGGTGGCAGCGCTCGTGTCGGTGCATGACCTCGTGAAGATCTATCCCACCGGGACGCGCGGCCTCGACGGCGTCGATCTCGACATCCAGCGCGGCGAATTCGTCGTCCTCATCGGGCTCTCCGGCTCGGGCAAGTCGACGTTGCTGCGCTGCCTCAACCGGCTGGTCGACCCGACGTCGGGAACGGTGACGTTCGACGGCGTTGACGTCACGCGCGCCTCGGGCCCGGAGCTCCGCCGCATCCGGCGCCGGATCGGGATGATCTTCCAGCAGTTCAACCTGGTGAAGCGCAGCTCGGTCTTCACCAATGTCCTCGCCGGCCGGCTGGGCTACCGGACCACCTGGCGGACGATCGCGGGACGGCCGACCCGCGACGACGTGGCTCTCGCATTCGAGAATCTCGGCCGCGTCGGGATCGCCGACAAGGCGTTCGTCCGCGCGGACGCCCTGTCCGGCGGGCAGCAACAGCGCGTCGGGATCGCTCGCGCGCTCATGCAGCGACCCGAGCTCATGCTCGCCGACGAGCCGGTCGCGAGCCTCGACCCGGCCACCAGCCACTCGGTGATGAAGTACCTCGAGGAGATCAACAAGAAGGACGGCATCACCGTCGTGTGCTCGCTCCACTTCCTCTCGCTTGCGCGGCGCTACGGGACCCGGGTCATCGCGCTGAAGAGCGGCCGGATCGCCTTCGACGGGAAGCCGGCCGAGATCGACGACCGGCGGTTCAAGGAGATCTACGGCGAGGATGCGGTCGAGGTGGAGATCGGCATGGGCCGCGCGGAGCCGGAACCGACCGCCGAGTGGGCCGCGCTCCAGGCTCTGGCCGAGGACGCGTCGCACCTGGGGGCGGATCGCTGATGGCCGAGTACTTCACCGCCCGCGGGCTCCCGGTCCCGCGCGAGCTGCGGCGCGACCCGCTGACGCACTGGCGGCGGCTCGTCACCGTGCTCGTGGTCGTCGCGGTCCTGTACACCGGCTTCCGGGTCGCCGACATCGACGTGAGCCGCGCCAACCCGAGCTACGCCTTCGGCGTCCTGAAGCAGCTCCTGAGCTTCGACTGGTCCGTCATGTCCCCACAGAACGAATTCGAGACCTTTTGGGACACGGCGGGCGGCCTGATGATCCTGACCATCTTCCTCGGCGTCATGGGCACCGCGCTCGCGATGGTGGTCGCGATCCCGCTCTCGTTCCTCGGCGCCCGGAACATCATGGCCGGCAACTCGCTCACGAACGCGGTCTACCTGGTCATCCGGCTGCTGTTCACGGTGATCCGGTCGATCGACGTCCTGATCGTCGTGATCCTGATGGTCATCTTCTTCGGACTGGGCAGCGCGGCCGGCGTGTTCGGGCTCGCCTTCCACAACGTCGGGGTCATGGGCAAGCTGTACTCCGAGGCGATCGAGGGCATCGACGCCGGCCCGCTCGAAGCGATCACGGCCGCCGGCGCGAACCGGTTCCAGGTGATCTGGACCGCGGTGCTGCCGCAGCTGTTCAACCCCTTCGTGAGCTTCAGCATCTACCGGCTGGACACGAACGTGCGGCTCGCGCCGATCATCGGTCTGGTCGGTGGCGGCGGCATCGGGGTGATGCTCTTCCAGAACATCCAGCTCCTGAACTACCGCGCCGTCGGCACGATCATCCTGCTCATCGTCATCACCGTGGCCGCGATGGACTTCGCGTCCGCGCAGATCCGCAAGAAGCTCGTGTAGCTAGCGTCCCCAGCTCGGCCGGTTCGCGCCGTCGACGCCCTCGCCGTTCGTGATCTTCTGCACACCCTTCGGCGCACCGCCGGTGGTGAGCACGCCGCCGAGGTCCATGACCCAGAGATCGATCGTGAAGCTCGCCGCGCGCAGGAACGCGACCTGCGAGCCGTCCGGCGAGAACACGCCGTTCCAGCTCTGTCCGTCGGTCGTGAGCGCGACATCACGCCCCGTGGCGAGCTCGTACGCGTGCAGATCGTTCCGCCCGTCGTGGCGCAGCGTGTACACGATCCACTTGCCGTCGGGCGAGAACGCCGCCCGGTAGGGCTCCCCGTCCGGGAGGCCCTTCAACGGCGTCGCGCGCGCCGTGCCGTCGGCCGGCTTCACAAGCAGCTGGGGCACGCCGCTGTTGTAGGCCGTCACGACGATCGACTTCCCGTCCGGCGACCACGCCGGGTCGGCCCAGTTGCCGCCGTTCGAGAGGATCGCGGTGACCTTCTTGCTCGCGAGGTCGTACAGCACGAGGTCGGACGATCCGTCCTGGCCGGCCTCGATCACCGCGAGGCGCTTCCCGTCCGGCGACGGCGCCGGCGCGAGATACCACGTCACCCGATGAAAGCCGCTCGCGGCCTTCGTCAGCCCATTGAGGAGGATCTCCTCGCCCCCGCCGCCGGACGGCTTGCGGATGATGTTGGAATACCCCAGCCGGGCGTTCACGACGGCGCCGTCGACCTCGCTCTTGCCGTCGATCTGCTCGGCCCGGGCGAAGTACAGCGTCTGTCCATCCGCGCTCAGGGCCGGCGTCTGCGAGCGGCCCTCCTCGGTGCGCGAGGCGTAGTGGCCGCCTTCCAGCACGAACACGTCGCCGCGCAGCGTGAACGCGATCGTCCCGCCGATCGCCGGCGCCGCGACCTTGCCGCTGGGCCGCGCCGGGGTCGGCGTCGTGGCGGCGCTCGGCAGCAGCAGCGGCGAGACCCGCTGGCCGACCGCGATGTAGCCCACCAGGAGCACCACCGCGAGGCTGCCGAAGATCACATCACGGGGGCGCATGCACGCTCCACTTGGGCGGCGATCCGATCGGCGGCCGTGTCGACATCGGGACCGTTGACGAGCTCGAGGAATCCCTCGGCAGGCGGTTCGAACGGCCGGTCGCGCATCCGCTCGTACACCCGCTCGTCCGCGTCGGAGTGATCGTCCGGTGCGCGCGCGGCGCGCCGCCGCGCGAGCCGGGCGCGGATCGCCGCCTCGTCCGCGGTCACGCGCACGAAGACGACCGGCGCATTCCGGCGCCGTGCCGCTTCGACGCTCGCCGCGCGGTAGCGGGCGATGAGGTTCGTCGCGTCGACGATGACCCGGTGTCCCTCGGCGAGCAGGCCGTCGACGAGCGCGTCCACGCACCTGAAGAGCGTCGCGTTCTCCAGATCGGAGTACGACGGCGCGATGAACAGCCGGCTGCGCAGGTGATCGCTCGCGACGTGCGCCGCGCCGAGGCGTGCCGCGAGGAGGCGCGCGCAGTGCGACTTCCCCACGCCGGGGTAGCCCATCAGCACGACCAGCGCGGCGGACCCCGCCGGTCGCGCCGGTACGCCGATCTCGTCCCGCAGCTGCGCGACGAGCACGTCCACGTGATCGGCGTAGGCGCGGGTCTGCGCGTTCGTGGCCGTATCGGAGCGGCGGGGGCTCACCCGGAGAACCCGCGCGCGCGGAGCGCGGCGCGCGCCGCACCGGCTTCGTCCCACGGGCGCTTTTCCTCACCGACGATGATCGAGCCCTCGTGGCCCTTGCCCGCGAGCAGCACGGTGTCGCCGTCGCCGGCCTCGGCGATGGCGGCGTTGATGGCCTCGGTCCGGTCGTCGATGACCCGATAGTCGCGCCCGCGCTGCTTCCCCGCCGCGACCGCGCCCGCCTCGATCTCCGCCAGGATCGCCGCGGGGTCCTCCAGCCGCGGATCCTCCTGGGTGATGAAGAAGCGATCGGCGTACGTCGCGGCGGCCGCGGCGAGCTTCGGCCGCTTCGTCCGGTCGCGCTCGCCGGCGCTGCCGAACACCGCGATGAGCTTGCCGGGCGTGAGCGGCCGCAGGAGCGCGAGCACCTTCTCGAGCGACTCGGGCGTGTGCGCGTAGTCGACGATCACGGCGAACGGCTGGCCCGCGTCGATGCGATCCATTCGGCCCCGGACGGGTAGCGCGCGGGCCAGCGCGTCGCGGCACTGCGCGAGCGTCGCGCCGGCGGCGAGCCCCGCGCCGGTCGCGGCGAGCGCGTTGTGCACGTTGAACCGGCCGACGAGCGGCAGCCGGAGCTCGACGCTCTCGCCGAACGCTGCGAGCTTCAGCCGGGAGCCGTTGGCGTCCGCCGAGATGATGGTCGCCTGCACGTCGGCCAGCGCGTCGATGCCGTAGGAGATGATCCGCACGCCGGCCGGCCGATCCGCAGCGCCCGCGGCTCGGTCGGCAAGGTACTGCCAGTGCGGATCATCGGCGTTGAGGACCGCCGCCTTGGGCACGCCCTTGTCGGCACCACCGGCGAGCATCCCGAACAGGATGCCCTTCGCCTCGAGGTAGGCCTGGAGCGTGCCGTGGAAGTCGAGGTGCTCGGGGCTCAGATTCGTGAACACCGCGACGTCCACGTCGATCCCGCGGATCTTCCGTAGCGCGAGCGCGTGCGACGTCGCCTCGAGGATGCCCCAGGTGCCGCCGGCGACGAGCAGCTCGGCGCAGAACTCCTGGAGCTCGAGCGCCTCCGGCGTGCTCTGCCGCGTGTCGTTCTGCCACTCGTGGTCCGCGAGCTTGAAGTCGACCGTGGTCGCGTACCCGGTGCGCTCGCCCGCCGCCTCGAGCACGTCGGAGATCAGGTGGACGGTCGTCGTCTTCCCGTCGGTGCCGGTCACGCCCACGACCTTCAGCCTGCCGGTCGGATGGTCGAAGAACTCCGCGCAGAGATCCGCGAGCGCCGCGCGCACGTCGGGCACGACCGCGACCGGCACGTTCGCGCGCGTCGCGCGCTCGGACACGACCGCGACCGCGCCGCGCTTCACCGCATCGGGCACGAAGTCCGCGCCGTCACGGTGGAATCCCGGGATCGCGACGAACAGGGAGCCGTCCTTCACCTTCCGCGAGTCGTAGGCGATCGCGCGCACGTCGCGGTCGGCCGCACCGCCGGGCACCGGGATCTTCGCCTGCGCGAGGAGCGCGCCGAGCTTCACTCGCCGCCCCCGCGGCCGCGCGTCAGCTGGAGCGCCTTCGTGTACGCCGGCTCGAGCAGTCGGAACGCGCGGTAGGCGAGGGGCCGGGGCACCGCGTCGTGCGCGCCGACCCAGTGCGTGACCGTGCCGCCGAAGCCCTTCTTGAATCGGTAGGGACCGTGCATCGGATCGTTGACGTCGTCCGGGTCCGCGGGGATGCCGCCGAAGTCGAAGGCCCGCGCACCACGGGCCTGGGCTTCGCCGATGCACCGCCACAGCAGACCGTACGCGGCGTAGACCTTGCGGCCGGCGTCGTTCGTCGCGCCGTACTGGTACACCTCACGGTCGCCGCAGTGCCAGGTCATCGCACCGGCGACCGGCCGATCCCCGTGCGCCGCCAGCCAGAGCGTCGCGAGACCCGCGTCGATCAACGTCCGCCACACCGTTCGGTAGTACGCCTCGGTCCGGGTGATGAATCCCGCGCGGCGGCCGGTGAGCGCGTACAGGTCGTAGAACGCGCCGAGGTCCTCATCGGTCGTCCCCTGATACAGCTCGACGCCGCGCTTCTCCGGCTGCCGCACGCTCCATCGGGTGTCCTTCTCGAAGCCCGCAAGCAGCGCGTCGGGATCCTTGTCCAGCCCCAGGACGAGCGTCGCGACCACCGGCTGGATGTCCGGTCCGGCGACGAATCCCGCAGCGTTCAGCGCGGCCCCGCACTCGTCGGCGGTCCGCTCCGGATCGACCTTCAGCACGAGCGCGCCCTTCGTCTCCCTCGCCCGCGCCGCGAGCGCGCGAAGGGCCTCGGGCAGCTGGGCCGGCGAGGCGACCGGGCCGCGCGGGCAGTAGCCGAAGCGCAGCCCGCCCGGCAGCGGGCGCCAGAGCACGAGCGCGTGCGCGCCGGCCGGGCGGAGGAACTCCGCCGTCCACCCCTGGCGCTCGCGGATGCTCGCCCAGGCGCTCGACTGCATCACGTGACCGTCGGGGCCGCGTGCCGCCGCGGCGTCCCACCCCTCGGGCGCGGCGGTCATCGCGCCGCGCTGGCGAGCCGGCGGCGGCCGGCGACGCGCCAGAGCGGGTAGAGCGGCGCGACCACGGGGCGGTCGTAGGCGCCGACCCACGTCGCGATCTCGCCGGCGAAGCCGATCTTGAAGGTCTCGATGCCCGTGAGCTCGTCGCCCTCGTGCTCGGAGA
>DASYXA010000115.1:0-8805 GCA_035935465.1 Candidatus Limnocylindria bacterium
GAGACGGCGATCGCGCTCTCCGCGAGCGCGCGGTAGCCCGTCAGGACCCGCGGGTCGCTCGCCACCGCCGTGAGCGTCGCGCCCGCGCCGATGGTCAAGCTCGCTCCGTTCTGGATGGTCCGCGGCAGCGCCTTGCCGAGCGCGATGAGCGTGCTCGGCGTGAACTGGCGGCGCTTCATGTTCGGGTAGAGGTCGGTGCCGCCGGCGACGAGCATCACCGTGATCCCGGGCGTCCCGGTCTTCGCGGCGTCCTGCTCCGCGGCGCGGTGCTCGCGCAGCAGGAGCGCGGCGTCCGCGACCGTCGCGGGCACATGGAGCTGAAAGCGCGGGAGCCTAAGCATCGCGCTTGCGCTCGCGCGCATCGGTCGACGCGGAGAGGCGCCGGAGCGCCGCCTTCGGATCGCGACCACTATCCAAGCCAGTCGGGCCCACGCGGTCCTTCTTCTTGGCGAGCGCATCGAGGATCTTCTCGGGCGTGATCGGGGTCTCGTCGAACCGGATGCCGATGGCGTCGAACACCGCGTTGGCGATCGCGGGGATGACCGGATTGAGCGGACCCTCACCGGCTTCCTTGCCGCCGTACGGTCCCTCGGCGTCGACGGTCTCGACGATGATCGCCTCGAGCGCCGGCGTATCGAGTGAGGTCGGGATCTTGTAGTCGAGCAGCGACGGCTTCTTGTGCAGCCCGCCGCGGAACACCTGCTCCTCGCCGATGATCTCGCCGTACCCCATGTACGCGGAGCCCTCGACCTGCCCCTCCACGTTCGTCGGGTTCAGCGCGCGCCCGCAGTCGTGCGCCGTGACCAGCCGGTCCACGGTCAGGACGCCGGTCTCGCGGTCGACCGTGACCTCGGCCACGCACGCTTGATAGGAGTACGCCGGCGTGGGCCCGACGCCGGCGCCCTTGAACGTGCCGCCGATCCCCTTGGGCGGCCTGTACCAGCCGGCCGCGGAGAGCGTGCCGAACCGCGCCTCGGCGGCGACGGCCGCGTCGATGAAGGTCACGAACTGCTCCGGGTCCTCGCGGTCGTAGTAGCGGCGGAAGGCCGAGCGGATCCGGTCCGCGGGCACGCCGAGCTGCTCGGCGGCGACCGTCGCGAGCTTCGCGCGCAGCCGCGCGGCCGCGTCCTTCACCGCGTTGCCGGCCATGAACGTCACGCGCGAGCTGTACGAGCCGAGGTCCACCGGCGCGAGCGACGTGTCGCCGGACACGACATGCACGTCCTCGGGCAGCACGCCGAGCGTCTCGGCGGTCACCGACGCGAGCACGTTGTCCGAGCCCTGCCCGATCTCGGCGGTGCCGCAGTACACCGTCACGCCCCCGCCGCGGTCGATCTTCACCGTCGCGCCGGAATGGGGCATCTCGTTCCAGTAAATCGGGAGGCCGGCGCCGGAGATGTACGCGCTCCCGGCGATGCCGATGCCCTTGCCCGGTGGGAGCTTCCCATGCTTCGCGCTGAAGCTCGTGCGCCGGCCGGCCTGCTCCAGACACTCGCCGAGGCCCATCGTCGTGATCCGGAGGTCGTTCACCGTGCGCGAGTTCGCGGGCTGGAGGATCCGCTGGCGGTACGCGAGCGGGTCGAGCCCGAGGTCGGTCGCGATCTTGTCGAGCTGCGTCTCGAACGCGTACCGCGGCTGCGTCGTGCCGTGCCCGCGCTTCGGCCCGCAGGGCGGCTTGTTCGTGTACACCCGGACGCCGTCGAACTTGTACGCCGGCACGCGGTACGTGACGGTCAGGAGCGCGCCGGTGTAGTACGTGGTCGCGATCCCGTATGACGCGTACGCGCCGCCGTCGAGCCAGCTCTGGAAGTGGACCGCCGTGATCTCGCCGTCCTTGGTGACGCCGGTCCGCAGGTGCATCTTCACCGGGTGGCGCCCGCGATGGGCGTAGAAGACCTCCTCGCGGTCGAGGGTGAACTTCACCGGGCGCTTCGTCCGCAGCGCGAGCAGGCACGCCGCGAACTCGTGCGCGAACGGATCGCTCTTGCCGCCGAACGCGCCGCCGTTCGGCGTTGCGATCACGCGGATCCGGGCCCGCGGCACCCCGAGGACCTTCTCGAGCTCACGGTGCAGGTAGTGCGGCACCTGCGTGCAGGTCCACAACGTCACGTTGCCGTTCGCCTCGCCGTTCGCGACGCAGCTGTGCGACTCGATCGGCGCATGGGTGTTGCCCTCGAAGAAGAACCAGTCGTCGCGGGTGTGGTCCGCGCTCGCGAAGCCGGCCTCGAGGTCCCCGAAGCTCAGGTGGACTTCCTTGAACACGTTGCCGCGCTTGCTTTCGGCGTGGATCTTCACGTCGTCGCGGGCGAGGGCCTCCTCGATCGTGAGGATCGGCTCGAGCGGCTCGTATTCGACGTGGATGAGCGACAACGCCTCGAACGCGGTGTCCTCGTCCAGCGCGGCGACGGCCGCGATCGGCTCGCCGACGTACCGCACCGTGTCGACCGCGAGCGCCGTTTCGTCCTGGGTGGACGGCATGATCCCCATCTTCTCGGGCATGTCGGCACCGGTGACGATCGCGACCACGCCCCGGTACGCGAGCGCGCGCGAGACGTCGACCGTCCGCAAACGGGCATGCGCCTGGGTCGACCGCAGGAGCCGCCCGTACAGCATCCGCGGCAGGACGATGTCGTCGGCGTACTTCGCCTGGCCGGTGAGGTGGGCCCACGAGTTCACCTTCGGCAGGCGGCGGCCCAGGATGGAGAGCTCGCTCACTTCGCCGTCTGCTCTATGAGCGGGAGGTGGCCGAGCGCGATCACCTCGCTCCACTGCGCGGCGTCGCCCTCGGTGAAGACCGCCGCCTCGGCCACGACCTGCGCGCCGGCCCGGCCCATGAGGTCGCGCATCGCGTGGAGCGTGCTGCCGGTGGAGATGACGTCGTCGACGATCGCGACCCGCCTCCCGCCGCACAGCGCGCGGTCCTTCGCGTCGAGGAAGATCGTGCGCGGGTGGCCCGTGGTGATGGACTGGACCTTCGTCTCGAGCGCCTCGCCCATGTACGAGACGTACGTCTTGCGCAGCACGACGTATGGGAGCCCGAGGAGGGACGCGATCTCATAGGCGAGCGGCACGCTCTTGGTCTCGGTCGTCACGATGAGCTCTGGGTCGCGCGGCTCGAGGCGTGAGGCGAGCTCGCGGCCGGCGGCCTTCGTCATCTCGATGTCGCCCAGGATGTTGAACACCGCGAGCCGCACGCCGCTCGGCACGGTGATGATCGGCAGGTCGCGCTCGAGTCCCGCGACCGCGACGTGGTGCGTCTTGTTCATCGCAGGGCCTCCGCCCGTTCCACCCCGGGTCCCGACTTCACGCCTGCGCCGCTCGTTCGATCGCCTCGTAGATCGCGGTGTACCCGGTGCAGCGGCAGAGGTTGCCCGAGATCGCCTCGGCGATCTGGTCGCGCGTCGGTCGCGGGTTCACGTCGAGGAGCGCCTTCGCGGCCATGAGCATCCCGGGGGTGCAGTACCCGCACTGCGCCGCGCCCTCTTCCGCGAACGCGGTCTGGAGCGGGTGCAGCTGGGCCACGCCCGCGGGGGCCGCTCCGCCGGCCAGTCCCTCGATGGTGGCGATCTCGGCGCCGTCCGCGAGCTGGGCCGGGATGGTGAGGCAGGAGAGGATCGGGACACCGTCGATCAGCACCGTGCACGCGCCGCACTCGCCGAGCTCGCAGCCGTGCTTCGTACCGGTGAGCTGGAGCTCCTCGCGGAGCACTTCGAGCAGCGTGTGGTGCGGCTCGGCCGCGACGGTGTGCGACTCGCCGTTCACCCGCAGCCGGAGCAGCTCCTTGGTCACGCGACCTGCTCCCGCCGGCCGAGCCGCGCCGAAAGCGCCGCGGCCTCGCGCGCGCAGGCCTCGCCGATCTTTTTCAACGTCCGCATGTCGAGACGCTCCTTGAATCCCACCACGATGAGCGCCGCGATGCGCCGCCCGCGCGCGTCGACGATCGGCGCCGCGACCGCCCGCACGCCGGCAAGGTACTCCTCGTCGTCGTAGCCGATGTCCGCGCCGCCGGTCAGGACCTTCGCGTGCGCGCCGATGTTCGCCGGCAGGCGCCGGCCGATCGGCGCGCTCATGTGGAGATCGCTGCTCGGCTCCGCGCGCGCGGCGATCTCGACGCCGCCGTCGGTCACGATCCCGAGCAGCGCCGTCTCGCCGAACGCCGCCAGGAGCGCGTCCAGGTGCGGCCGGGCGAGGTGGGTGAGATCGAACCCCCGTCCGCCGCGGCGGAATCGGCCGTCCGCGTCGCGGGCCACGAGGTCGTGGGACACGAGCGTGAGCAGGATGTCGCGGACCGTGCCCTTGGACGCCGTGATCCGGCGCGCGAGCTCCGAGATCCCTAAACCCTCGTCCTCACGGAGCTCGGCCAGGAGCCGCGCGGCCTTCTCGACCGCCGGTACGATCCGATACGTACTGCCCCTCATACGACGTACTGCCGATGGTACGCAGCGGTGCAGCCCGAGCGCAAGCCGCGCCGATAGCATCACCTCGCAGCGTCAGGGGAGGACGACACGATGCCCACGGACAGGGCGCAGGTGCAGCTCCGCAACCCCGATCCGAAGAAGACGGGCCCCCGGATGGCGAGGGCGACCTACGCCGTCGTGCGCACGGCCGCGCTCGCGACGCTGCCGGCGAGCGGACCCGGACTGACGCTCGAGCAGTTCCGCTCGAGGCTCGCGACACGACTCAGCCGGACGAAGGGCTGGGACCCGTCGCTCAGCGCGCGGTGGTATGGGATGGCGATCAAGCTCGACCTCGAGGCCCGCGGCGAGCTCACGCGCAGCGGCGTGCCGCAGCGGCTCACGCGCGCGTGATCGGCTGATGCAGATCGAGAACGTCTTCAGCCAGCTGCCGCAGGTCACGACCGACCGGCTCGTCCTGCGACGGATGCGCGCGAGCGACGTGGACGACGTCTACGCCTACGCCTGCGACCCCGAGGTCGCGCGATACACGTCCTGGGCGCCGCACACGTCGCCCGACGAGACGCGGCAGTTCGTGCGGCGGGTGCTCGACGCGTACCTCGAGAAGCGCGTCGCGAGCTGGGGCCTGGAGCTCAAGGCCGAGCGGAAGCTCATCGGGACCGGTGGGTTCGGACTCTGGGACATCGAGCACAGCGCCGCCGAGATCGGGTACGTCATCGCCAAGCCGTACTGGGGCCAGGGCCTCATGACCGAGGCGGTGACGGCGATGATCGACTTCGGGTTCCGGCGGATGGCGCTCAACCGCGTCGTCATCCGGATGGATCCGCGGAACATCGGCTCGTGGCGGGTGGCCGAGAAGTGCGGCTGCCGGTTCGAGGGGATCGCGCGCCAGGTCGCCTACGCGAAGGGCGCGTTCGACGACCTCATGGTCTGGGCGATCCTGCGCGAGGACTGGGCCAAGCGCGGCGGGCGCTAGAGGAGCGCCTGCGGCGGACGCGCCGAAGGCGCGATGAGGAGGGCGAGATGCCGACGATCCGGCTGCCTGATGAAGCCGAGCACAGCGATCTGGTCCGGAAGATCGACACGATGCTCCGCGAGATCACGAAGGCGCCCGCGATGACGCAGGGATCGCGCGCGCAGGCGATGCGCCCGTCGATCCCGATGATCACGCAGGCGGAGCTCGCGCACGTCATGGCGAGCCGCACGATCCTCAACCAGCAGAAACGGATGCTCGCCCTCGCCGTCGCGGCGGTGAAGAGCGCGCCGTACGAGCTCTACGCGCACACCCACGCGCTCCAGCGCGAATACGCGATGAGCGGGAGCGAGATCGTCGAGCTCGTGGCCACGATCGCGCACGTCACGGCGATCAACCTGTTCGAGAACGCGATCGCCGCGTTCAAGGACGTCGCGCCGATGCGCGCGCTCGACCCGACGACGCCGATCCTCGTCGAGGTGCGCAACCGCCTCGGGAGCGTGCCGCGCTACTTCCAGTACATGGCGAACGACCCCGGCTTCTGCAAGCTCGTCCTCGACCGCGAGATCGCGACCATCCACGAGGGCGACGTCTCGCGCTTGAACAAGGAGCTCGTGGCCTACGGCACGAGCCTCGTGAACAGCGCGCTCTATTCGGTGAGCCATCGCGCGGACACGCTGAAGCAGCTGGGCATGACGAACGAGCAGCTGTTCGAGGCGACGACCGCGGTCACGGTGTTCGTGAAGAACGCGGCGTTCTCAACAGGACTCCAGCTGGAGCCGGTGACGACGTGAGTGCGACCCTCCCGAGGATCGGCAAGGTGCTCTGTTATGTCGTGCGCGATGGTCGGCTGCTCGTGTTCCGGCACCGCGACCACGCCGACGCCGGGTTGCAAGTACCCGCGGGGACGCTCCATTACGGCGAGGAACCGCGGGCCGGCGCGATCCGCGAGACCGAGGAGGAGACGGGGCGCCAGAGGTTCCGCATCGTCGCCGAGCTCGGCGTATACGACCATGAATTCCGCTACCGCATCGAGGGCGTGGAACGGCACGAGATCCATGAGCGCCACGTGTTCGTCCTCGAGCCGCCCGTAGGGCTGCCCGACGCATGGTCACACCTGGCGGAAGGGGGCGACGGCGACTTCTGGTTCGAGTACGAGTGGTGTCCGATCGATCCGGACCTCACGCTGGCCGGCGATCAGCACGCGCTCCTGCATCGCCTCTCGGCGGTCCGACCCGAGATCCTCGGGCGTTCGGCACCTTCGATGCAGCCCCGTGACGGCTAAGTGCCCGCCCCACTGGACGCGCTTGCCAGGCTTGCGGGCGTAGGCGACGCGGACCTCTCGCGGCCGGTGGCCCCTGCACCCGGCAGCCCATCGCTCCAGTTCGTCCTCTATGACCTCCTTCGGCAGGAGCACGCGCTCGGCGCCGGTACCCAGGCTGGCGTCGAGATAACGCGCATCCTCGACCTCGCCCAGGCTGCCTATGGCGACCTGGTCGGCCTTCTGGTCGGCTGGCCGGACGACGTCCTCGACGGCACCCGCGACGGCGAGTGGTCACTGCGCGATATCCTCCGGCACGCGATCGCGGTCGAGCTCCGCTACGGAACGCAGGTCGAGTACGCGGCCCTACGACGCGACGACCAGCCGATCGCGATCCCACCCGACTCGTTGCCGTGCGACCGGCTTTCTCCGCCGGAGCCGGCGTACGCCGCCACGCGCGCCGGCGGCGTTGGCGAGATCCTCGAACTGCTCGGCGCCGCGCGGCGGCGCACCGACGAACGTCTCGGGGCTCTTCCGGACGACACGCTCGCGCGACCGTCGCTCTGGGGGACGCAGCCGATGACGGTCCGGATGCGCACGCATCAGATCGCGGTGCACCTCACCGAGTGCGCCATCCAGAGCGAGAAGTGCCTCGCGGCGCAGGGAGCGTTGGAAGCGCGGCGGATCATTCGGCATCTGTGCGCGGCGCGGGGAGCGCACGAGCGGTGGAGCGATCCGTCCGCGCGCGCCGAGCTCGATGAACGCTACCGGCGGTCGGCCGCGAGGTAGCGCCTACCGGGGCGAACGCCAGAGGCCGCCCGGTAGCTCCTGGATGAGCACGACATTCCCGAGCTGGAAGACCGCTGCGGCCTTGCCAGCGACGATGTTCGCGGGCCGCCACTCGGTCCCGGCCCAGAAGTACGCTCCGTCGCCGATCGCGTAGACGGCCCCGCTCAGCGCAAATAGACCGGCGATCCGACCCGCGAGACCGGAGCCGGCATCGCGCCATGTTCGGCCCCCGTCGGAGCTGAGGCGCGGCTGTCCCGACATGCAGCAGGGGAAGAACGACCAGAGGTCGCTTCCGTTCGTGAGCATCGACCACGCTTGCTTCGAACCCGTCACCGGCGCGAGACGCAGCGACGCGAGGTCCCTACCTTCGACGCGGAAGAGTCCATCGCCGGGCGTGTTCTTGGAGAACGACACGAGGGGGACGTCGAGGAGTCCAAAAGACGCGGGCCCCGGCACTTCCCCGATGGTCCGCCAGCTGGCTCCGTCGGCCGAGGCGAGAACCTGGCTCGGTCCGGTCGCCGCACCGCGTGAGACCCAGAAGCGCTCGGCGAGGAACCAGCGCACACCGCGGTACGAGACGACGCGCACGGTCCGCACCGGATCCGTCAAGACCCGGCTCCAGGTCGAGCCATCGTCCGTCGAGCGGTAGAGCCCGCCGGTCGAGCTCGTGCCATTGCTCGCGGTGTCCATACCGAGATCCGAGACGAGGACCAGCGATCCCGATGCCGCGACGTGATCGGGTCCCGACCCGCGGGTCGGATCGGTGAGCACCGTCCGCCAGGTCGTGCCACCGTCGTCGCTGCGCATCAACGTCGCGGGCACGCCGTTCACCGGATCGGGACGGCCGCCGACGACCGCCCAGAGGTGCATCGCGTCGGCGTCGGCCGCCGCGAGATCGTGGATCGGCTCGAGCGGGTGGACGCCGGAGCGGACGTACTCGAATCGCACGGGTGCGGGCGAGGCGGGCGCGGGGGTCGGTGCGACCGCGACGTGGTCCGCGAGCGCGTCGAAGCCGGGCGGCCAGGTCCCGCCGACGTCGACCTTCAGCGTCGCGACGCTCCCGCGGAGTGGGTCGATGCCGTAGAGCGCCCACGGATACGTGAGCTGGGGACGGAGGTCACCCATGTTCGGACGGAGCTCGCCGGCGACCGCGACCGCCCAGACCGCGGGGATCGGGACCCCTCCGCCGTGCGCCGGTCCGCCGGTCCGGTCCACGCCCATGCCCACCGGAGCGAACTCGTCCCACGGGACGAGCTTCGCTTCGATGCGATCGACCCGCGGGACATCGCTCCCCAGGCTGCGCACCAGGGCGATCGCCTGCTCGCGGGTGAGGACGGCCCGGACCGGCTGCGCCGCCGCCGATCGCG
>DASYXA010000116.1:0-22152 GCA_035935465.1 Candidatus Limnocylindria bacterium
CTCGCAAGAACGGTCACCTCGCGCACCTGACGATCGAGCCCGACGCGACCCCCGATCCGTGGCCATGGCGACGACGATGACCGCCCTGCGACCACCCCGGCGAGCGCGATGCCGGCGAGGAGCCTGAGTCGCTGGGGTCACGACGCATCATCCTGATCCAGCCGCCGACGCGGATCGCCACGACGCGGCCGGTGGGAACGCTGCGCAACGCGCCGACGTCGCCGGTCTCCCAGGCCTAGGAGAAAGGCGCGCGCGACGATGGGCGACGGGCGCCCACCGTCCAGGTCGCACCGGTGAGACGCTACGAGCGCGGGACCGCGAGCGGGTCGTGGCGCTCGGTGACCCGGACGTAGTAGCCGAACGGGTCCTCCAGCCGAAAGTCACGGAGCCCCCAGCCGCGCTCGCGCATCGGGCCGACGATCCGGGCGAAGCCCTGCGCCACGGCGTAGACGGCGTCGAGGTCGTCGACCACGATCACGACCTCGACGCCGTAGCCGCGCTTGGTCGACCGCGGGAAGTCGCCGAAATACTCGTGCCGATCGATCGCGTCGCTGCCTGGCCAGAAGCGTAGGACGTTCGGCCCGCGGCGCAGCACGAGGTAGCCCTCCCCGTCGGCTGCGATCTCTTCGCGGGCAACGGCGAAGCCGAGCTTCGCGTAGAAGGCCTTGACCGGCGCGAACGCGGGGACGTGCAGCTCGACCGCGGCGACCGGCGGGTCGGTGCGCGGATCCGGCCGCCGGACCTCGACCGACGCTTCGCCCGCGATCGATCCCGGCCGGAGCTTCGTCACCCGCACGCGCACCCAGGCGCAGCCGGTCTCCGCGAGCACCCGTGCCGCGAGCTCGTCGGCGAGGGTCTCGATGAGCTGCCGCGGAGGACCGCCGATGACCGCGGCGGCACAGTCGTTCAGCAGCCGGTAGTCCAGCGTCGCCGTGATCGCATCGGAGGCGGCTGCCGTGCGAGCATCCACCGGGCACTCGATGTCCACCCGGAAGTCCTGCGGCAGCGCGCGCTCGGCCGCGGACACGCCGTGACGGCCGACCAGGCGCAGCCCGGTCAGGAGGACGCGGTCTTCCACCACTCGGTGTCCTCCACGACGGTCGCCGGCTGCTCCGAGACCTGCATGAGCAGCTCGCGGATCGTGCGGCCGGTCCGGGGATCGATCTCCTCCGGGGCGAGCTCGGCCAGCGGCGCGAGCGCGAAGCGGCGTTCGGCGAGCCGAGGGTGCGGGACCGTGATGTCGCCGTCCTGATCGACCGCCTTCGATCCGGCGATGAGGAGGAGATCGAGGTCGATCGCGCGCGGCCCGAACCGGCTCCCCGCCACCCGGCCCAGCGCACGTTCGATCCGTTGGAGCTCACGTACCAGCGCGGCCGGTCCGGCGACCGCAACATCGACAGCCACGACCGCGTTCAAGAACGGCGGCTGGTCGGTCACGTACATCGGTCCAGTCTCCCAGAGCCGGCTCACCGCGCGCAGCCGGCCGAGGCCGCCGAGGGCGGACACGGCGCCCTGGAGCGTGGCCCGGCGATCCCCGAGGTTGGCGCCGAGCGCGACGTAGGCGAGCGGGCTCACCCGATGTCCACGCCGGCATGCTGCACCATTCGCGGAGTGGTCGGCCCGCGGGATGGAGGACGCGAATGAGCGAGGGCCCCTGGGGAGCCGGGCCGGCGATCATGGGCGTGCTCAACGCGACCCACGATTCGTTCAGCGGCGACGGCCTCGGCGACGATCTGGACGCGCTCGTCGCGCGCGGACGCGAACACGTCCGGGACGGCGCGACGATCCTCGATGTCGGCGCGCAGTCGACCCATCCGCGCGCCGCTCCGGTCGGCGCGAACGCCGAGCTCGCCCAGGCGATCCCGGCGGTCGAGCGTCTCGTCGCGGAGGTCGGGGTCGTCGTGTCGATCGACACGACCGAGCCGCACGTCGCGGACGCGGCGCTCGCCGCGGGCGCCCGCATCGTCAACGACGTCTCCGGGCTGCGCGACATCCAGATCGCCACGATCGCGGCGCGTCACGATGCCTGGCTCGTCGTCACCGACAACGGCTGGACCAGGCCCCTCGATCCCACCTCCCGCCCGGCGGACGCGGTGGCGGCGCGGCTGCGGCAGCTGGTCGCCGACGCCGTCGCGGTGGGCATGGACCCAGCGCGCGTGATCGTCGATCCGGGACTCGGCTTCGGCAAGGCGGTCGCGGTGAGCCTGGCGCTGCTGCGCGAGACCGCGCGCCTGCGCGATCAGCTGCGACCGCACCTCCTGCTCGTCGGCCCGTCGCGGAAGGGATTCATCGGTACGACGCTCGGCCTGGACGTCGGAGATCGGCTCGAGGGGACCCTCGCCTGTGTCGCCGTCGCGGTCGCCGGCGGAGCCGACATCGTGCGGGTCCACGATGTCCGTCCCGCCAGCCGCGTGATCCGCATGGCTGCCGCGATACGGGGCGGCGACTGAGGCGAAGCCAGCGGCACTCCTGGCGATCGCCCGTGAACCGGGGACGAGTTACTTCAACGAGAGCAGGTACCGGACCAGGTCGTCGACGTCCTCCTGGCTCAGGCCGCGGGCGAGCCCGCGCGGCATCGTGTCGGGGAAGCCGGGGACGATGTACGCGCCCGGGTCGAGGATCGATCGGCGGATGTAGTCCTCGGCGCTCGTCCCGGGCGTTCGGGTCTCCGCGACGGTCCCGATGTGCGTGAGCGGCGGCCCGACCGTGCCGCCGGCGGTCCCGATCTGATGGCAGCTCCCGCAGTTCTTCTCGCGGTACACCTGCCTCCCGCGCGCGATCGGCTCGGTGGCCCGCGGCTCAGCGCATCCGACCGCGAGCACGCACGCCGCGAGGGCCAGGGCGAAAAGCCGCATCATCCGCGCGTGAACAGTACGGCGGCCCTGCGCGGCGCGACGGTCGTGCTCGGTGATCGCGCGATCCTCCGCGACTTCGACCTCGAGATCCACCCCGGGGTCACGGTCGTGCGCGGCGGGAACGGCGCGGGCAAGACGACGCTGCTGCGGACGCTCGCCGGTCTCCTCCCCTTGGCCCGCGGCACGCGCGAGCCGGCGACGGCGACCTTCTACCTCGGCGAGAGCGCGCAGCTCCTTCGCGGCGTCTCCGCGCGGGACAACCTGCGGACCCTCGCGGCGTTCCGGGGGGTCGCGCTCGATGGCGTCGGGCCCGCGCTCGCGTCGTGGGGCCTGTCGGCGGCGCAGGCCGCGCGACCGGTCGAGACGCTCTCCGCCGGGCAGCGCCGCCGCGCGGCGCTCGCCCGGCTCGACGTCGAGCGCGCGAGCCTCGTGCTGCTCGACGAGCCGTTCGCCGGCCTCGACGACGAGGCCGCGGCGCACCTGCTGCGCACGATCCGGACCTTCGCCGGCGAGCGGCGCGCGCTGGTCATCGCGACCCACTCCCGCTTCGAGCTCGACGCGGGCGCGAACACCGTGGTCCACCTGGGATGACGCTTCGCCACATCCGCATCATCGCCGCGCGCGAGGCCCTGGCCGAACGAGGGCAGCCCGACGGGCTCGTCAGCGCGGTGACGTTCATCGCCACGTTGATCCTCGTGGAGAGCCTCGCGGTGGGTCCGCTCGCCGCGAGCCAGCCGGCGGTCGCGGCGGCGCTGTTCTGGATCGCGATGGCCTTCGCCGCCATCATCGTGACGAGCCGATCATTCGAGCGCGAGCTCGAGGACGACGCGCTCGGCGCGGTCCTGGCACTTCCCGGTGGCCGCGACGCGATCTACGGGGGCAAGGTCGTCGCCCTGGCGGCCCTGCTCGCCCTCGTCGCCGCCGTGGGTGGCGGGCTCTCGCTCGTGCTGCTCTCGCTCGACGTCGCGCTGCCGGGACACCTGTTGACCGTCGCGGCCGCGGGCGTGCTGTCGCTCCCGCCGGTGATGGTGCTGTTCGTGGCGCTCGCGCTGCGGCTCCGCTCACGCGGCACGCTCGTGCCGATCCTGGTCCTGCCGGTGCTGGTGCCGCAGCTCGTCGCGGCGACGAATGGAACGGCGGCGGCCATGTCCGGGGACACCGCCGGCGCGCTGGGCTGGGCCGGATTGCTCGTCGCGTTCGCGTTGGTGTATTCAGTGCTCGGCCTTACCATCGTCCCTGCAGCACTCGAGTGATCAGCACGACCGCGAAGACCACGTCGGCCCTGCGCGCGCGTCCCTTCCTGGGCGCGGCGAGCGTCGTCGCGCTGTTCACGGCGCTCTGGATGGCCCTCGTCTGGTCGCCCCCGGACGCCGCCATGGGCAACGTCGTGCGGATCCTCTACGTGCACGTCGCGAACGCCTGGCTCGCCTATCTCGCGTTCATCGTCGTGTTCGTGGCGAGCGTCGCCTACCTCTGGACGAAGCGTCCGGTCTTCGACGCGATCGCCGTGTCGTCGGCCGAGATCGGGGTCCTGTTCACCGGCCTCACGCTCGTGCTCGGGTCGATCTGGGCCGAGCCGACCTGGGGCGTGTGGTGGAGCTGGGAGCCGCGGGTCATCACGACGGCGGTCATGTTCGCGATGTACGTCGGGTACCTCCTCATCCGCAACCTGTCGGACGACCTCGAGCGACGCGCGACGCGCGCCGCGATCCTCGGCATCGTGCTCGTCGTCGACGTGCCGATCGTGCACCTGTCGGTGACGTGGATGAACGCGCTCCACCAGCTCCCGAGCGTGCTGCGCCCGGATCTGGCGCCGACGCTCGACCCGTCGATGCTCGCCGCGCTCATCGCGATGACGATCGCGTTCACGTTCCTCTACGCGTACCTCATGACCGCCCGCGTCGACATCGAGCGCCGCCGCCAGGCGCGGATCATGGCCGCCCGGGCGTGACCATCGACAACCTGCCGTTCATCGTCGCCGCGTACGCGAGCTGCTTCGGCGCGCTCGGCCTGTACGTTTGGTCCCTCGCGCGTCGCCGGCGTGACGGTGAGTGAGCGCGGCTGACCGGATCGGCGGGCGCCGCGTGCTGATCATCGCCGCTCTCGCGGTCGCCGTCGTCATCGGCTACGTCGCGAGCCAGAGCCTCCAGAGCGCGGCCGTGTACTACTACACCCCGACCGAGGCGAAGCAGCACGGATTCGCCGTCGGCCAGACCGTCCGGCTCGGTGGCCAGGTCCTCCCGGGCACGCTCACCTACGACCCGGGAGCGCGCGCCCTGCGATTCACGGTCGGCGACGGCATCACGACCGTGCGGGTCGTCGGCTCGGGCGCGCCGCCGGGCCTGCTGCGCGAGGGCAACGGCGCCGTCATCGAGGGGAGCTTCGCGGCCGACGGCACGTTCCGCGCGACCCAGGTCATCGCGAAGCACGACGAGGTCTACACCGCGCCCACCGGATCCGCGGTCCCCACGCACCAGACGCCGGCGCCATGAGCTTCGGCGACATCGGCGCCGGCGCGCTCCGCGCGGCGCTCGCGCTCTCGCTGTGGGGCCTCGGTGCCGCGGCCTACGCCGGCTGGAGGCGCGACGCCCGGGCCCTCGCGAGTGCCCGGGCCGTCGCGATCGGTGCGTTCCTCCTCGTGCTCGCCGCCGATCTGGCGATGGTCGGCGCGCTCCTGCGCCACGACTTCAGCCTGGTCTACGTCGCCCAGAACAACGCCCTCGCGACGCCCGCGTTCTACAGCGCGATCTCGCTCTGGGCCGCGCTCGCGGGGTCGATCCTCCTCTGGACGCTCATCCTCGCCGGCGCGGTCCTGTACGTCGCCCTCCGCGGCACGCGCTCGCTCCCCCGCCTCGCGACGGTCGCGCTCGCGGTGCTGTTCGCGATGCTCTCGTTCTTCCTCGCGCTCGTCACCACGGCGGCGGCCGACCCGTTCACCCGCATCGCCGCCGAGGCGATCCCGACCGACGGCACCGGTCCGAACCCGCTCCTCCAGAACCACCCGCTCATGGCGCTGCACCCGCCGCTCCTGTACCTCGGCTACGTGCTGACGAGCATCCCGTTCGCGTACGCGATCGCGGCGCTCATCCTCGGCGAGACGAGCGATCGGTGGCTGACGGAGACGCGCAAGGCGGCGCTCGCGTCGTGGGCCCTGCTCGGCGTCGGCATCGTCGCGGGCGCCTGGTGGAGCTACGCGGTCCTCGGCTGGGGTGGCTACTGGGCCTGGGACCCCGTCGAGAACGCCGCGATCATGCCGTGGCTCACCGCGACCGCGTACCTGCACTCGGTGATGGTCGAGGAGAAACGCCGGCTGCTGCGGACGTGGAACATCGCGCTCGTCATCGCGACCTTCGCGCTCACGATCCTCGGGACGTTCCTCACCCGGAGCGGCGTCGTGAACTCCGTCCACTCGTTCACCCAGTCGGCGATCGGCCCGCTCCTCCTTGGGTACTTCGTCGCGATCCTCGTGCTGGGCGCGGGATTGCTCCTCTACCGGCTCGATGACCTCGCGGACCAGGGCTCCGTGGGCGCTCCGCTCTCGCGCGAGGCGATCTTCCTGTTCCAGAACGTCCTCTTCGTCGCGGCGACGCTCACGGTCCTCCTCGGCACGCTCTACCCGCTCATCGCCGAAGCCGCGAGCGGCGCGCAGCTCTCGATCGGCGCGCCGTACTTCGACCGGGTGGAGGTCCCGATCGGCCTCGCGCTCCTGTTCCTCATGGGTATCGGCCCGCAGCTCCCCTGGCACGGCGCCTCGCGCGCCACGCTCGAGCGGCAATTCACCGGGCCGCTCGTCGTGGCCGCGGCCGGCGCGGTCGTCGCGGTCCTCGCCGGGATGACCGGCGTGGGCCCGGTCCTCACCTACGCGCTCGCGGCCTTCGTGACCGCGACCGTCGTCCAGGAGTTCGCGCGCGGCGTGCGCGCGCGGCGCGCGCTCCACGGTGAGTCGCCGGCAGCGGCGTTCGTCGCGCTGTTCACGCGCAACGGCCGCCGATACGGCGGCTACGTCGTGCACCTCGGGATCGTCATGATCGTCGTGGCGATCGCCTCGAGCCAGGCCCGCACCGTCGAGCTCGAGCGCACGCTGGCACCGGGTGGCGCGATGGACGTCGCCGGATACCACATCACGTTCGCCGGGCTCCGCGACATCCCGGAGCCCCAGCGCCTGACGACCGTCGCCGACCTGGTCATCACCGGCAACGGCGCGTCGGAACAGCTGCACCCCGGGCTCGTGACCTATCCGAACAGCCAGTCGGCGATCGGCTCGCCGGGCATCGCCGCGGGCTCGCGGAACGACATCTACACCATCCTCGCGGCCTACGACGGCACCGGGCAGGCCTGGGCGACGATCCGCGTGCGGGTCATCCCGCTCGTGTCGTGGCTCTGGGCCGGCGGCGCGGTGGTCGGGATCGGCGCGCTGCTCGCGGCGTGGCCGCCGAAGCGGCGCGCGGCCGCCGTCCGCGCGCCGGTCGCGGAGGCGGTGGGCGCCGAGTGAGGCGGATCGCGCGCTACGTCGCGGTCGCGCTCATCGTCGGCCTCGCCCTCACGCTGACGCTCGCGTTCCGCCGCGATCCGCACGACATCAGGACCGGCACCGTCGGGAAGCCCGCGCCGGCGTTCGCGCTGCCCTCGCTGACCGACGGCTCGACCATCTCGCTCGACCAGTACAAGGGGAAGGTCGTGGTCCTCAACTTCTGGGCGTCGTGGTGCATCCCGTGCAAGGAGGAGAACCCCGCGCTGACCGACGTCTGGGAGCGCTACCGCGGGACCGACGTCGTGCTCCTCGGGATCGTGTTCCAGGACTCGGTCGAGGCGGCGCGCGACTACACCGCGCGACTCGGCAACACCTGGCCGAGCGTCATCGACGCGGATGGACGCGTCGCCCTCAGCTACGGCGTGTTCGGGCCGCCCGAGACGTACTTCGTCGGGACCGACGGGATCATCGCCGGCCGGCACATCGGGCCGATCGACGAGCCGACGCTCATCACGGGCATCGAGACCCTCCGGCAGAGCGCGACGCGGTGAGCACGACGCGCTGGGTCATCGTCGCGGCGCTCCTCGCGATCGGCCTCGCGCTCGCCTGGAGCGCGCGGTCCGGGCCGCTCACGGCCGAGCAGCGCGTCGACCGGATCTCCGCCGAGCTCCGCTGCCCGGTGTGCCAGGGGCTCTCGGTGCGGGACTCGCCGTCCGACACCGCGCGCTCGATGCGCGCCCTCGTCGCGCAGCGCGTGGCCGAAGGACGGACGGACGACGAGATCCGGGCCGAGTTCCAGCGCAGCTACGGCGACTGGATCCTCCTGGAGCCCCCGCTCGTCTCCCCGACCGGCCTGGTGTGGCTCGCGCCGCTCGCGGCGATCACGCTCGGCGCGTGGCTGGCGGTGCGCCGGTCGCGCGCGCCGGCGCCCGCGGTCGACGCGCCGACCGACGAGCAGACCCGCCGCCTGCGCGAGCAGGTCGCGAGCGAGCCCGAGTGACCGCGGTCGTGTTCGGCCTGGCCATCGGGGCCGGCGCGCTCGCCGCGCTCTGGCCCTGGCTCGGGCCACGCGTCCCGCACTGGCCGGACGAGCCCGCAGCGGCGGCGGACGACGTCGCGCGCGCCGTGTCGTCGCTGCGCGATCTGCAGTTCGCGGAGGCCGCCGGCACGATCGATGGCGCCGATGCGGCGCGGCTGCGCGGCGTCCTCGAGCGGAGCGCGTTCGCGCCGCCGCCGGCGCGCGCCGCGCGACGCGCGCCGATCCGCACGATCGGCATCGCGGCGCTGCTCATCGGCCTCGCCGCCGCCCTCGCCGCGCAGAGCCTGCCGCAGGCCGCGGGCGATCGCGCGCCGGGCGAGCCGATCACCGGCACGCTCCCCCAGGCCGGGCCGACGATCGCGGACCTCGAGGCGCGCGTGAAGCAGGCACCGACGGACACACCGACGCTCCTCGCGCTCGCCGACGCGTACCGGCAGAACGGTCGGACGAGCGACGCGGTCGCGACCTACCGGACCGTGCTCGGCATCGACGCGAACAGCGTCCCTGCGCTCAACGGCCTCGCGCTCATCCTCGCGCAGGCCGGCCAGCCCGACGGCGCGATGGTCGCGGTCGACCGCGTGCTCGCGCTGCGGCCGAAGGATCCGGACGGGCTCTTCCTGAAGGGGCTGCTGCTGTACCAAAAGGGGGACTGGCAGGGCGCGGTCGACGTGTGGACCGTCTACCTCGACGTCGGCGAGTTCCATCCGGCGGCGCCGATGGTGCGCTCGCTCTACCAGACCGCGAAGGCCAACCTCGGCCGCTAGGCCATCCAGCGCGCGAGCGCGAGGCCGGCGAGGTCGATCGACGCGAGCGCGAGCCCCACGACCGCGCCGACGGCGAGCGCGAACAGGCTGCCGAGGCCGCCGACGAAGCCCGCGCCAAGCAGGAGCGACTGCGGCTGCAGCGTGCCCGGCGCCGTGATCAGCTGCTGTAGCGCGAGCAGCGCCGCGAGCGACCAGAGGAACAGCAGCCCGTTCAGCGCGCCCCAGCGGAGCGCGCGACGGTGGTAGCCCGCGGCCGCGCCGCCGACCAGATCGAGACCGCGGATCGACCGGCTCGTGGCGAAGACGGTGATCCCCCAGAGCGCGATGAAGAGCGCGAGCCCGGTGATCGTGCTGAGGCTTGCGAGCGCCACGCCGAGCCCGCCGCCGGGATAGGCAAGGACCAGCAGCGCGAGGCCGACCGCCGCGGTGTGGAACGTCCCGAGGACCCAGCCCAGCGCGCTCATCCGTGCGCCAGCCCGACCGCGAGCGCGGCGATGCCCGCGAGGATCGCGGCGGTCGTCGTGTAGATCGGCCGCAGGCGCGCGGGCGCGGCGGGCCTCGCCGCCGCGCGGAGGACGGCGAGCGATCGCGGCAGCGACACGATCAACAGGAGCGCGATGAGCACGAGCTTCGCGATGAACGTCCGGCCCCACGCCGATCCCGGCGCCGGGAGCGCGGCGCCGAACGCGCCGAGATTGCCGACGCCGGTCATCACCAGCACGCCGGCGGCCAGCCAGAACAGCTGCTCGTAGCGCACGGCGACGTCGACGACGCGGTCGCGCGGAAGCCGCCAGGCGAGCCAGGTCACGAGCAGCGCGCCGCCGAATGCCGCCGCCATGGCTGCGACGTGCGCGTAGCGGACCACGAGCGCCAGCTGCTGGTGATCCACCGCGGTCAGTGAACCGCGCGCGGCCGAGAAGTCAACCCGCCGGCGGTGTTCGCTCGATCTGCCTCGTGCAGTACGCGACGAGCGCGTCCAGATCCGTGAACTGCCCGAGCGGCTCCATCTGCGCGCCGCCGGACCGATAGCGGCCGACGAAGTACGCGCCGGCCGCGCGCCAGCGGTACACCTTGAAGGTCGACGCGGGATCACCGGCGCGGAACGTCGCCCACACCCGACCGAGCTCCGAGCCAGTGAGCTCGGCTGCCCCGGCCGCTCGGAGCCGCCCGAGCAGCTGCGCTTGGTGGTCGAGCTCCTCCGCGTCGGTGGAGGGCCGGACCGGTTCGCCGACCGCGTTGTGCACCGCCGCGACGAGCAGGTCGATATCGAAGGGCTTGGCGATCACGCCCACGACGCGCGCCGCCTTCGCCCGATCGCTTCGGTCGACGACCGCCTCATCGCGCGTGGGCGGATGCCCGGTCAGCAAGACCGTCGGGATGGGCCGCGGCCGGTCGACCAGCCAGGTCGCGGTCTCCCACGTCGCGGCGACGTGACGAAGGTCTCCGCCGTCCAGCAGCACGCAGTCCGGTTCGATCCGGTCGATGGCCGCACGGACCTCGGCCGGATCCCCGAGATACAGGCAGGACACGGCGAAACCCTCGTCGAGGAGGATCGTCTGGACCAGCTCGGCGGTGTCCCGGTCGTCGTCGACCACGACGACGCGCTTCGCCCGCGCGGGCAGCGGCTCCACCGGCCGAGGATATCCAGCGACGCAAGACCTGTGCCGGAACGCGCGCTCGGAACATCGGCCGCGGGTCGCCGGCGCGGGCTACGGCTGGTCGCCGACCTCGGCGCGGATGCGCTCGATGGCGCCTTCGCGGTACAGGCTCACGAACGCGGCGACGACGCCCGGGTCGAACTGCTTTCCCGAGCCGGCCTCGATCGCGGCGAGCCCGCGCTCGGGGCTCCAGGCCTCCTTGTACGGACGCTTGGAGGTGAGCGCATCGTACACGTCGGCCACCGCGACGATCCGCGCGGCGAGCGAGATCCGCTCGCCCGACTTGCGGTCCGGATAGCCGGTGCCGTCCCAGCGCTCGTGGTGCTCGCGCGCGACGGCGCGCCCGGTCGCGAAGAACATCGCGTCACCGAGCATCGCCTCGCCGTCGATGCAGTGCTCCTTCATGACGTCGTACTGGTCGACCGACAGCTCGTGGGGCGCGCCGAGGATGTCGTCCGGCGTCTGGATCTTGCCGACGTCGTGCAGGACGCTCGAGTAGCCGAACTCCTCGATCGTCGCCGGTGACAGGCCGAGCTTGCCGGCGATCGCCTCCACGTACTTGCGCACGCGGAGGAGGTGCTGGCCGGTGGTCATGTCCTTCAGCGACACGGCCATGAGGATGTGGCTCACGCCCTGGAGGCCGGTACGGCGGAGCTCGACGTTCGCGTTCTGCTCCGCGACGAGCGAGCGCTCGAGCTCGCGGCGGCGCTCGCGCTCGAGGCGCAGGAGCGTCGCGAGGTCTTCGGCGTAGCGCGTCGCCTGCCGCTCGAGGAGTGCCAGCTCGCCGAGCTTTGACTCGAAGTCCTTGGCCAGGCGCTGCTCGCGCTGGTACACGGCGGCGAAGTCCTGGGCCATGCGCAGGGCCTGCGCGTTCGCCTGTTCCGAGACGCGGATCGCCTGCTGGAGGAGCTGGCGGAAGATCTCCGGACCCTTCGACTCCGCCGCGGTCGGCTCCGACAGCGCCGAGGCGAGCTCGGTCAGCTCGACGTTCCGGCCGAGGCCGGTGTGCAGCGCCGTCGCGCGCTCGCCCTCCACCACGGCCCCGTTAGGTGGCCGGCGCGAGGATGGTGCGGATGGTGTCGATGAGCTCGAGCGGCCCGAAGGGCTTGGTGAGGTACTGGGCCGCGCCCGCGGCGAATCCGACCGCGCGGTCGCTCTCGCTGTCGTGGGCGGTGAGCATCACGATCGGGATCGCCTTCGTATCGTCGGCGGACTTCAGCTCGCGACACACGTCGAAGCCGTTCGGACCGGCCCCCATGTCCACGTCGAGGAGCATGAGGTCGGGGTGCTCGGACCGAGCCATCTCGAGGGCCTTCTGGCCGTTCTCGGCCTCGAGGATGGTCCAGCCTTGCGTCGACAGGGTGATCCGCACCATTTGGCGGATCGGCACCAGATCGTCAGCGATGAGCAGCTTCGCCATGTCGTACGCACCTTTCATCACGGCCATACCGGGAACGATGACCGAACTGTAGGAGGGTCCCCACCCCCCGGCGGGGGAAGCTCAGACGACTTCCTTCGGACGGGTGGCGGCCTTGTCCCGGGACCACGCGTCGAGGGCGATGACCCCCATCCGAGCAGCTTCCGCGACGGCCTCCAGGCGCGAGTGCGCGCCCAGCTTGCGCAGGATCGCCTGGACGTGCGCGCGGAGCGTGGCGCTCGAGATGCCGAGCTGTTCGGAGGCCTGGCTCGTCGAGGAGCCCTCGGCGAGGAGCTGGAGCACCTCGAGCTCTCGCGCGGTGAGCGGCTCGAGCGGCCGCGGGCGCGACTCGCGCTCGAGCAGCAGCCGCTGGAGCTCGCTCGGCGCGAAGAGGATCTCGCCGAGCGCGGCGGCACGGACGCCCTCGACGACCTCGTCGAACGGACGGTCCTTCGTGAGGTGCCCGACCGCGCCGGAGCGCGCGACATCGGACAGCGTGCTCACCGAGGGGTCACCGGTGAGGATCAGCACCGAGGTGTCGGGGAGCGTCGCGCGCACGGTGCGCGCGATGTCGGAGCCGGTGCCGTCGGGGAGGTGGTAGTCGGCGAGGACGACGTCGGGTCGCAGCTCGCTCATGCGGCGGACCGCGGTCTGCACGTCGTGCACGACGTCGATGACATCGATCCCCTCTGCGTTCCGGAGCGCCACCCGCAGCAGCTCCGCGAACAGCCGCTCGTCGTCGACGATGAGCACCCTCGTCTTCGTGGATGTTCCTGTGATCATGATCCTGTCGCCTCCCCTCGTTCGTGGCCGCGGACACCGGTGGCGAGCGCGGCGACGACCGCCGCGTCGAGCTCGCCGCGCTGGACAGCCTGTTGAAGGATCTGCACCGCCGCGTCGGCGGACATCGCCGATCGGTCGGGTCGCGCGATGCGCAACGCCTCGAACCGGTCGGCGACCGCGACGATGCGCACCTCGAGCGGGATCTGCGGGGCCTTGAGCCCGTCGGGGTAACCGCTGCCGTCGAGGTGCTCGTGGTGCGAGCGCACGATCGGCAGGAGGCGCGCGAGCGGCCGGAACGGCGCGAGGAGCTCCTGGCCGAGCACCGGATGCTGCTCGATCTGCGTGCGCTCCGTGACGGTGAGCTCGCTCCGGCTGCGGACCAGCCCGAGCGGGAGCTTCGTGTTCCCGATGTCACGCAGCAGGGCGCCCACGCGGATCGTCGAGCAGGTGGCCGCATCGAGGCCGAGCGCCTTGGCGATGGCGACGGCCCGACTGGCGACGCGCTCGCTGTGCCCGGCGGTCGAGCGGTCGTGGGACTCGAAGGCCATCGCGAGCGCGATGAGCGCGTCCGCGGCAGCGTCCACGTCGCGCCCGAGCTGGCGCTCGCGGACGGCGAGATCGGCGATCCGCGCGAGCTCGTCATTGAGCACGACGGTGTCGGGGCTCGCGGGCGCGCCGGCCGCGGCCAGGCGCAGGACGGCCGGACCCTCGTTCCCCATCTCGCTGGCGACGCTGGCGTCGGCATCGACGACGAGGAGGTCGACCGCGCGCCCTTCGGCGCCCGGGGCGATGATCTCGAACTTCGGCCCAAGGATGAGCTCCGCGCGCTCGCGCCTGGCCTGGTCGGAAAGCGCGATGATCGCGGTCGGCCGGCCGACGCGCGCGTTGTCCGCGGGCTTCGAGAGGCGCGGTCCGCGGACGCGCCGCGACTGGCTGAGCACGGCGTCGACGCGCGCCAGGAGCTCCGCGGGATGGAACGGCTTCGTGAGGTAGTCCGAGGCGCCACAGGACAGCCCGCGCACCTTGTCGAACACGTCCCCACGCGCCGACAGGAAGATGACCGGGATGTCGGCGGTCGCGCTGTCGCTCTTCACCTGGAGGCACACGTCGTAGCCGTCGGTGTCCGGCAGCCCGACGTCGAGCAGGACGAGGTCGGGGTGCAGCTCGCGGATGAGCGCCAGCCCGTCACCGCCGGTGCGGCCCACGGACACGCTCATCCCGTTCGCCTGGAGGCGGCGCTGGAGGACATCGGCCGAGGCCGGGTCGTCCTCGACGACCACGACGTTGGTCTCGGTCTGCATCACGGTCAAGACGTCGCCTCCCCGAGGAGATGCCGCATCGCAACGACGAACTTCGACGGCCGGTCGGCGGGTGCCCGCTGCCGGAGGTAGCCATGGAGCTCCTCCGCCCAGTTCGGCAGCTCGCCGAACCACTTCATCTCGATGACCACATCGGTCTCGCGCGCGAGGATCGGCCCGATCCGGATCGGCACCGCGTCGTCGTCGTTCGTCGTCCACGGTACCGCGAGATAGATGAGGTTGTGGTCGGCGGTGATGCGGATCTGGTCTTTGGGCGCGGCATACGCGAGCCGGTTGTACTGCGTGACCACGACCGGGCGGGCGCCCGAGGCCACGAGCTCACTGGCCTTCTGACCGAGGCCGCTCGGCCCGTCGGTGAGCGCGGTCTCGCCGCGCAGGAACGCGGGCACGACGTCGCCGGAGATCTCGAAGCGCTCCTTGCGCGACATGTCCTCGGTGTCCTCCTTCAGCTCGAGCCACAGGCGCGCGCTGGTGAAGGCCTCGTCCGGACGCGTGCGATGGTATTCGCGGAACCGCAGGCGCAGGGCCTTGCCGGCTTCGGCCGCGCGGAAGATCTGCCAGTCGTTCGTATCGCAGTACGCGGTCGTCGACCACTGGTACGGACGATCGTCCTGCGCGAGCTGGAGATGCGACCCGGCGGTGCGCATGACCAGGCGCGCGAGCTCCTCGCTCGCGATGTAGCGGTCCTCGTGCCGCGGCACGCTCTCCGGCTGCGCCGCGCGCTCGGTGATGTCGGGCCTCACTCGTGGTTCCCCGTCGCGAGGCGCAGCTTTCCGCGCCGCACGAGGGCGTTCTGCACGCGCGCTTCGATGTCCGCGCTGCCCTCGCCGAGCAGCCCCTGCAGGTCGGCCGTCGGGACCGCGCGACCCTCGCCGTGCAGCATCTGCGACGCGTTGCGCCGCAGCTCGGGGTCCTCGGACCGCAGGTTCTCGACGATCCGGCGGCCGAGCGCCCGCCGGAGGCCGAACGTGTTCGCGACGAACAGGGCCGAGCACACGGTGCCGAAGGCGAGGACCGCCTGCGGGCTCGCGCTGATCGCGCCGGCCACGAGCACCAGCGCGGCCCCGATCTCCGCGACGGCGTTGAGGCCGCCCGAGAAGAACGCCCGGGCCCGCGGCCGGACCGTCGAGCGGACCTGGCTGTAGATGACCTGCGTCGCCGGCAGGTGCACGGCGGGGATGACGATCCGCTCCGCGGCCTGGAGGAGGACGGCGATGAGCAGACCGGCGCCCGCGGTGAGGCCGACGACCGTGCCGGCGCCGAAGGTCACGAGATACCACAGCGGGAACGCGAAGATCACGACCGAGACGCCCAGCCGCCGGATGAGCCCGCCGGTGATGAAGGTCTGGATCCCGAGCGCGACGACCGAGCCGCTCGTGTAGACGGACGCGTACAGCAGGGTGTACTCATCCTGCTTCTGCTGCAGCGTGCCCGCCTTCGACGCGGCATCCAGGCCGGCTGCGAACAGGTAGTTCGCGATCTGCATGAGGAAGTACCAGAAGAAGATGTTCACACCGAAGGGCCGCAGCAGCCTGTCACGCGACACCAGCTTGTAGCCGCTGAGCGCCCCCGAGACCCGCTCGCCGATGGTCTTCGGCTGCGCCTTCTCCACGCTGAGGGCGCCCTCGCCCTCGGGCAGCTGGTGACGGAACAGCAGGAGGATGACGAACGCGACACCGAAGCCGGCGGCCTCGACCGCCATGAATGACTCCGAGTGGATGACCGGGGTGAGCGCGGCGGCCATGAGCCCGCCGACGATCTTGCCGACCAGCAGCGACCCCGCGAACAGCGGGAAGATGCGCTTGCTCTGCTCGCTGTCGAACAGATTGCCCGCGTACACCCAGAAGATGAGATAGATCGTGTCCTTCACGACCTGCGCGAGCACGTAGGTGAACCAGTAGTCCGTGCTCGTCACCGGCAAGAGGACCTGCGCCGCGATCGACAGCACGGTCACGATGCCGACGTACCAGATGAACAGGTCGCGGCGCCGCATCTTGCCGACGAGCGAGAAGATGATGCTCGAGGCGACCAGCAGGACGACCGGCGCGAGCACGTAGGCGATCGGCAAGGCGGTCACGCCGACGCTCTTGATGAAGATCGAGTTCGAGCCGACCTTGCCGACCCAGTTGGCGATGACCGTGACCGAGAGCAGCGTGTAGAGGAGGAACACGATCCCGCGCTCCTCGCGCCGCACCGGGACCAAGCCGCGGAGCCAGGTGGTCATGCCGACACCACGTCGGTGACCGGCACCCGCGACGCCGCCGGGATCGTGAACTCGATCACCGCGCCCGGCCGGCCGCCGTTCGCGACGCCGATCTTCCCGCCGTGCAGCTCCACCGCGAGCTTGCAGAACGCGAGCCCGAGACCGGTGCCGCCGCGGCTGCGACCGGTCTCGGTCTGGTAGAAGCGGTCGAACACGTGGCCGGCGTCCACTTCCGGGATCCCGGGCCCGGTGTCGGTGACGCGCACGACGATGCTGTCCGCGGACGACGGCTGCGCCTCGATCGTGACCGATCCGCCGCCGGGCGTGTGTTTGATCGCGTTCGAGATGAGGTTCGTGAGCACGCGGACGATCAGGCCCGCGTCGATGAACACGGTCGTGTCCGCTGGGATCCGTTCGACGAGCGAGATGCCCTTGGCCATGGCCTCGGGGATCAGCTGCGCGACGCTCCGCTTCACGACATCGCCGAACGTGTTGACGCCGGCGACGGCCTCGAGGCGGCCCTCCTCCATCTTGTAGACGTCGAGCAGCGCGTTGACCATCCGGAGGACCTCGGCGATATTCGCCTCGGAGAGCCCCAGCAGCTGCGCGAACTCCGGTCGCTCCGGCGTGAGCTCGCCCATCCGCGCGAGCTGCAGGAACGCGACGACGCTGTTCGCGAGGTTCCGGATGTCGTGGCCGAGCATGCCGATGAGCTCCTGCCGCGAGCTCTCGAGCCGCTTGAGGTCCTCGTTCTTGTTGCGAAGGTCGTCCTGCAGCCGCTTCATGAAGATCGCGTTGCGGACGCGCGCGAAGAGCTCGACCGGCTCGACCGGCTTGTTCACGTACATCATTCCGCCCGCCTCGAAGCCCGCGGCGACATCCTCCGGACGATCGCGCGCGGTGACGAACACGACCGGGATGTTCGCGGTCTTGGGATCTCCCTTGAGCAGGCGCGTCGCCTGCCAGCCGTCGAGGCCCGGCATCATGATGTCCATCAGGATCAGGTCGGGCTGCTCCTTCGTCGCGACCGCGATCGCGTCGTGTCCGTTGCTCGCCGTGAGCGTCTCGTAGCCGTTCCCGCTGAGGCGGCGCACGATGAGCTCGACGTTCGCGGGCTCGTCGTCGACGACCAGGACCTTGCCGAGCCGCTCGGAGGCATCGAGCGCGGCGGCGGCCGCGGGATCGGCGGGCCGGGTCGGGACCTTCGGCGCGGAGCCGTCGGCGAAGTAGCGGTTGAGGACCGCGCGCAGCTCCGCGGGCGCGTACGGCTTGGTGACGAAGTCGTTGCACCCGGCATCGCGCGCGCGCTCGCGGTCGGCCTGCATCGCGAGGGCCGAGACCGCGATGATCGGCAGCTCCTTCGCCCACGGCTCCTCGCGGATCGCGCGCGTGACGGACCAGCCGTCGAGCTTCGGCAGGAGCAGGTCGACGAGGACGGCGTCCGGGCGCTCACGGCGGGCGATCTCGAGCCCGGCGAGGCCATCGGTCGCCGTGAGCGCCTCGTGCCCGGCGCCACGCACGATGCGCCGCGCCACGTCGAGGTTGTTCGCCTCGTCTTCGATGATCAGGATCCTGGCCATCAGTCCGCCACCGCCACGACCGCTGCGCGCACGTGCACGGGCATCGTGAAGCTGAAGACGCTGCCACCGTTCGAGCCGCTCTCGACCCAGATCCGGCCGCCGTGCAGGGCGACCAGACGCTTGCTGATCGCGAGGCCGAGGCCGGTGCCGCCGTAGCGACGGGTCGTCGAGGCGTCGGCCTGCCGGAACTCGTCGAAGATGTAGGCCTGGGCCTCCGCGCTGATACCGATGCCCGTATCCGCGACGGAGATGGTCACCCATCCGTCGGCGCTCGATGCGCTGACCGTGACCGTCCCCTGGTCCGTGAACTTCACCGCGTTCGACATGAGGTTCACGAGCACCTGGCGGAACCGTGCGCGGTCGGCGAGGATCGCCGGCAGGTCTGCCGGGACGATCGCGCGCACCTCGAGCTCCTTCGCGTCGGACTGCGGGCGCACGAGCGCGACGACGTCCTCGACGATCGGCCCGATCCCGAGTTCCTCGACAGTGATCTCCATCCGGCCGGCCTCGATCTTCGACAGGTCCAGCAGGCCGTTGATGAGGCCGAGCAGGTTGTCCGCCGCGGTCGTCACGCGCTGCAGGTCCCCTTCCTGCTGCGCGTTGAGCTCGCCGTCGAGACCGTCGAGCATGAGCTTCGAGTAGCCGATGATCGCGTTCATCGGCGTGCGCAGCTCGTGTGAGACGTTCGCCAGGAACTCGCTCTTCAACCGGTTCGCGCGCTCCAGCTGGAAGTTGTTGTCGCGGAGCTCGCCGACGAGGTCCGCGTTCTCCTTCGCCACGGACACGAGCCGCGCGACGGTGCGCAGCGTCCGAGCCTCGGACTCGCTGATCTCGGCCTCGCCCTTGAAATACACGGACAAAAGGCCGGTGATGAGCCCGCGCGTGGCGAGCGGCACGTGCGCGGCGCTGCGCAGCGTCCCGAACAGGACCTCGCTCCGCTGCACCACGTCCGGGTCGCCGGTCTTCGCTCGCAGCACCTCCAGCGCGACGGAGGCAGCCGTCTCGGGGTCGATGTTCGTCGTGCTGGCCGGCACGAGCTCCTGTGCCGCGCCCTCGCGAAGGACGATCGCCGCCGCATCCGCCTTCACGAGCGACACGAGGCGGCCGAGCGACTCGGCGAAGATCCGCTCGCGGTCGGTGACGCCGACGACGGCGTCCGAGACCGCGTTCACCGTCCGCACCTCATCGAGGTACTCCTGCTGCGCGCGATCCCGTTCCTGGAGCGAACGCGCCATCGTGTCGAACGCACGCTCGAGCGTGCCGACCTCGTACGGCGAGCGCACGTCGATGCGGACGGCCAGGTCGCCGGCCTCGATCTTCTGCGCGGCACCGGCGAGTCGCGCGAGCGGCGCTGTGATCGTGCGCGCCGAGCGGTACGAGAGGACGAAGACCGCCGCGACCACCGCGACGAGCAGCCCGCCGAGGATGATGAAGAGCGATCGCTGGGCCTGCTCGACCGGGGCCGCGGCCACGAGGACGCCGAGCAGCAGCGGGTCGGAGTTCGCGGTGTGGGTGCGCTCCAGGGTGAAGATGCCGAAGTAGTTGGCGCCGTCCACGCTGATCGTCTTCGAGATCAGGTCGGTCGGTGAGGCATCGACCTCCGCGCTCGAGGGGAACTGCGCCACCTCGTCGGTGTCGATCCCGAGCGTCGCGGCGCGTGGCTGACCGCGCCAGAGGATCGCGAGCTGCGCGTCGGAGCTGGCCTGGATGGACTGCAAGAAGCCCTCGTCGAGGACCGTGCCGACCATGATGTAGCCGAGCACCTGGGTGTTCGCCTCGTCGCGGACGATCGACAGCGCGCGGACCGTGACGCCGGCCGGCTCGTCGTACAGGACGAAGGCCTGTTCCGGGCTCGCGTTCGCGCGTGCCAGGAGGTCCGGCCCGAGCTTCTCGCCCGGGGCGATGTCCTGCCCCCCGGTGATCACGGCCCCCGTCGCATCGGCGTAGCTCAGGATGTCGGCTCCGATGCTGGACTTCGCGAACAGCAGGTAGCTCTGGACGTCGGCGATCTTGCCGGGGCTCGTGTCGGTGACGAGCTCAAGCGCGAGCCGCTTGGTCGTCGGGAGGCCGGCCACGAAGCGCGCGCCGCGCGTGGCCGTCACGACGCGCGCCTCGATGGCCGCGTTCGCCGTGTTCCCGATGATGCTGGCCTCGTCCTGGAACCGTGCCAGAACGAGGCTGTTGGACACGTACTGAGCGACGAAGACGATCACCACGGCCGCGAGCACGCTGACCGTCGCCGTGCGGAACACGAGGACGCGCAGCAGGCTGGGCGGCGCGATCCGTCGAAGCATGATCTGTCTAGCCGCTCTCTCTTCCGGACCTACTCGCCGGCGATGATCTTCTGGCCCTCGGGGCCCTTGATGAACTCCACGAGCGCCTTGATCGCCGGCTTGACCTTCGCCGGGTCGGCGTTGGTCGTCATGTAGCTGCCCTTGGACATCTTCCAGGCACCCGACGCGAGGTTCGCCAAGGTCGGCTGCACGCCGTCCATGCCGATGAGCTTGATGGTCGTGTCCTTGAGGTTCTTGCTGTTGAGCGTGACGGTGCCGATCGACCCCTTGAACGCGCCGATCGCCTTGATCGTGTCGGAGGACTCGAAGATCTCCTGGACCTCGCCCGGATACTTCGGCGCGGCCGAGCCGTACACGTACGACTCGATCGTCGTGCGGGTCGAGCTCGCGGCCTCGCGGACGAACGCCTTGACGGCGCCGGCGGTGCTCCCCACCTCGGACCAGTCCTTGATCGTGCCGGCGTACATCTTCGCGACCTGATCCTTGGTCAGGCTGGTGATCGGGTTGGCCGCATTGACGGCCATCGAGCTGCCGGTGAAGCCGATCGGGGTGAGGACGACCCTCGCCTCCGTCGCGCGCAGGTCACGACCGATGTAGCCGAAGTCGACGTCACCGGTGTTCACGTTGACGATGCTCGTCTCCGTGTCGATATCGTTGAGCGTGAAGGTGACGCCCGGATGCAGCGCGCTGAAGCGCTTGGTGAGCGCGGTCATCGCGGGGTTCGCGCCGTTCGCACCCGATGCGACGTAGTCGCCCGCGAGCGGGTCCTTGGTCTTCGCCGGCGTCGGAAGGACGCTGCCGCCGCCGGCGCCGCAGGCCCCCAGGACAAGCACCGCCGCGAGCAGGATCCCCACTCCCCGTCCCCACCGCCGGCTCCCCAACGTTCGCCTCCACCGAGTTACTCCGCGCAGACCGTCAGATGCTCCGTCAGCCGGTGTAGTCCGGCATCCCTCAAGGGGGGGAAGCCCGCTCGGGAAAGCGCCCGATTTGCGTACAAACGCTCGGACGGCGGCGCGTTGCGTGATCCGCTGGGTCCCGGCCGGCGGCGCGAACGCCGCGCCCAACGCCGATAGCGCGGCGGGGCGGTGACGCATTCGGGGTCGGTCCGAACCGCTATCGATGTCACGCTCGCCGGTGTCCCGCTCGAGCCACGCATCGCTGCGCCCCCCGCATCGGTGGGCCGATCGCAATCTGGACCCGAGGGCACCCGCGTCCCGGACGTGGCCTCGTCGTGAAGGTGCGATCGCCCTGCGTCGCACGCCAGTCCGCGCGGCGACCGGCACGGCAGCGCGATCCCGTCAGCTAAACTTCGGATCCCGACCCCGCGTGGAGACGCTGGTGTAATGGCAGCACAACGGGTTGTGGACCCGTTTGTAGGGGTTCGAAACCCCTGCGTCTCCCAGAAAAGCCCGGCTGCCGCCCGCGTACAGCCAGCTCTCTGCTGATCGTCCTGTTGTGGCTGCTGGGAGGAAGGCCCGGCTGGATGACCGGGCTCCGTCGGCGGATCGAGGGTGACCCGTCGTCAGTCGCCGCGGTTCCGGTTCTCGCTGTTCCTGTTCTTGGGCTTGCTGTTGTTGTTGTCGTTCTTGTTGTTCGACTTGGAGGGCAGCAGGTCTTTGATGATGGTCCCCGCCCTTCCCTCGAACGTATTCGCCGGCCCGTTGTTCGCCGGCCCGTTGTTCGCCGGCCCGTTGTTCGCCGGCCCGTTGTTCGCCGGCCCGTTGTTCGCCGGCCCGTTGTTCGCCGGCCCGTTGTTCGCCGGCCCGTTG
>DASYXA010000117.1:0-14480 GCA_035935465.1 Candidatus Limnocylindria bacterium
CGGCGCGGGGCAGAGGCGGAAGAACAGCCCCATCTCCGTGAGCACCGGGATCCCGCGTTGCAGCGCGCGCTGCACCGTCGCGGATCGCGGGCGCACGCCCTGGTTGATGAACACGAAGTCCGGATCGGCGAGCGCCGCGTCGTCGCTCGCGGGCCCGAGCACGAGCTCGACGGGGGTAGCCGCGAGCCGGGCGATACCCTCGGCCAGCTGGGCCTGCGGCTTCGGGTCGGCCACGGTGACCCGCGCGCCGTTCGCCACGAGGAAGCGCGCGATGCCCGCGGCGGCCCGGCCTTTGCCGAGCCCGACGATCGTGACGCGTCGGCCGCGGAAGTCCGACGGCTCGACATCGGGGTCGAAGACCAAGGTCATCGCTTCGGCCGCCCGATGATGCCGAGCCCGGTGCCGTTGCGACCCTGATCGCCGCGGTAGCTCCAGATGTCGGCGCCGCCGCTCTGCGTGCACACGTCGCATCGCTCGACGGTCCGCAGGCCGCTCTGCTCGAGCTGCTGCGCGTTCGCCGACCAGAGATCGAAGACCGGCCGCCCGTCGGGTCCGGCGAACAGCACGTCGCCGCTGTCCGCGCCGAGGCGCTCGCGGATCACCGACGCGCGCGCGCCGTCGATGACGTAGCAGCACGGGCCGATGGACGGGCCGATGGCCGCGACGAGCCGCGCGGGGTCTGCGCCGTTGCGCACGAGCGTCTCGACGAGGCGGACGGCGATCCGTTTGCTCGTGCCCTGCCAGCCGGCGTGCGCGGCGCCGATGGGGCCGAGCGGATCGGCCACGAGGATCGGCACGCAATCGGCGGCCGCGACGCCGAGGAGGAGACCCGGCGTCGCCGTCCACATCGCGTCGGCCTCGGGCCACGGTGTCCCGACCTCGTCGGCATGCACCACGGTGTCGCCGTGCACCTGCGTGAGGCGCACGACGCGATCGAAGCCGAGCCTCGCCCCGAGCGATGCGCGGTTGCGGTCCTGTTCGTCGAGCGGGAAGACACCGCCGGCCATGCTGCCGAGGGCCCGGGTCGTGAAGCCCGCGACGAGCCCGAGCCGGCCGAGCGCCGGCGACCGGAGGATCCCGTCGTGCTCGATCCAGGTGCCCTCGAGCAGGCTCACCTGCTCGATCGCCGTCCGGCAGCGAGACCGCTCACCGCCGGGCGACCCGTTCGGCGCGGCGAAGCCGCGTCTCGCTCGCTCATTTCACCGGTGTCACGAACGCGAGGATGGCGCCGATGATCCCGGCGAGCGCGCCGATGAGCCAGAACCGGATCGTGACCTTCTGCTCGGGCCAGCCGATGAGCTCGAAGTGGTGATGGATCGGGGCCATCCGGAAGATGCGCCGGCCGCGCAGCTTGAAGCTGCCGACCTGGAGGATCACGGAGAGGTTCTCGACCACGTAGAGCACCCCGACCACCGGCAGCAGGAGGATGAACCCGGTCGTGAGCGCGACCGTGGCGAGCGTCGCGCCGAGCGCGAGCGAGCCGACATCGCCCATGATCACCTCGGCCGGGTGCGCGTTGAACCACAGGAACGCGAGCAGCGCGCCGACGATCATCGAGCACAGCACGACGAGCCACGGGAACCCACGGGCCGCGGCGATGAACGCGAACGAGAGGAACGCGAACACGAGCGTGCCGCCGGACAGGCCATCGAGGCCGTCGATGAGGTTCACGCCATTCGACGTCGAGATGATCGCGAACACCGCGAGGGCGACGAAGGCCACGGCGCCGATCTCGACCTCGCCGAAGAGCGGCACGAACACGCCGGTGATCGCGAAGTGCCGCTGGATGTACAGCGAGCCGACGACGGCCACGACGAGCTGCCACACCAGCTTGTGCCGGCCGCGGATCCCGAAGCCGTACACGATGTTCACGTAGTCGTCGATGAAGCCGAGCACCCCGACCGCGATGAGCGCGCCGAACGGCACGATGGTCTGGGCGACGAAATCGCCACGCTGCGGATCCCTGAGGAACGCGAACACGACCAGCCAGAGGACGGCCGCGACCGCGATGATGAGCACGCCGCCGAGGGTCGGGGTGCCCTGTTTCGCGTAGTGCGACTGCGGACCTTCGCGCCGGATCTGCTTCCCCATCCGCAGGCGGCGCAGCAGGTTGATGTACGGCGTGCCGACAGCGAGCCCGAAGATGAAGGCCGCCAGCAGCACGCCGAGCGAGAGGATGGCCATCTAGGCCCGGGCCTCGGTCGGCACCAGGGCGTCGGCGAGCCTGTCGAGCGCGAGCGCCCGCGAGCCCTTCACCAGGACCGTGTCGCCGGGCCGGAGGAGCTGGCGCAGCCGCACGAGCGCCTCGCCGCCGTCGGCCGCGCGATGCACATCGCGGAGACCGTTGCGCAGGGCAGCGGCGGCGATGACCGCGGCGAGCTCGCCCACCGCGACGAGCGCGTCGACGCTCTTCGCGGCGTCGGCACCCACGGCGTCGTGCGCGCCGATGGACAGGCTCCCGAGCTCCAGCATGTCGCCGAGCACCGCGATCCGGCGCCCGCGCACGCCGCGCAGCACCGCGAGCGCGGCGTGCACCGCCGCGGGGCTCGCGTTGTACGAGTCGTCGATGACCACGAGGCCGGGCGCGCGGCGGACGCTCATCCGGTGGGCCGGCCGCTCGAGGGTCTCGAGCCCGACCGCCGCCTCATCGAGCGGCACGTCGAGCGCCGTGGCCGCCCCGATGGCCGCGAGCGCGGCGCCCAGCAGGTGGCGACCGGGGAGCGGCAGCCGCGCCTCGACCTGCCGGCCGCCGGCGCGCACGGTGAAGGCCAGCCCGGCGAGCCCGAGGTCGCGCACCTCGGTCGCGCGGATCTGTGCGTCGGGCGATTCGCCGTACAGCACGACGCGCGCGCGCGTGCGGGACGCCATCCCGCGGACCCGCGCATCGTCCGCATTCAGGAGCGCGACGCCATCCGGGGGCAGCGCCTCGACGAGCTCGGCTTTCCCATCGACGATCGCCTGGATGTCCGGGGTGCGCGCGAAGTGCACCGGGATATCCGGGATCGTGGTCACGATGCCGATCCGCTGGCGCACGAGCGTCGAGAGATCCGCGATCTCGCCCGGGACGTAGAAGCCGAGCTCGACCACCGCGACCTCGTGCCCCGGCTCCTGCCGGAGGAACGTGAGCGGCACGCCGATCTCATTGTTGTGCGAGGCGAGCGTCCGGAGCACTCGATAGCGCGCACCGAGCGCCGCGGCGGTCGCCTCCTTCGTCGTGGTCTTGCCGACGCTGCCGGTGATCGCGACGGCCGGGATCGGGTGGTCGTCCCGCAGCGACTCGGCGACGGCGCGGAGCGCCGCGAGGACGTCCGGCACTTCGACCAGCACGGCGCCATCGGGCGCCGGGACGTCATGCTCGACCACCGCGGCGCGCGCGCCACGCGCGATCGCGTCGCCGACGAAGTCGTGTCCGTCGCGCTGATCGCGGAGGGCGAAGAAGCACTCGCCGCCCTCGGTCAAGCGGGAGTCGTAGGCGCCGGCGGTGAATCGCAGGAGTGGGTCCGGGCTGCCGCGCACGACCCGCCCGCCGCTCGCGGCGAGGAGTCGCTGGAGCGTGAACAACGGCGTCGATGCTAGGCCTCCGCCGGTGTCTACGGCCTGCGGTCCGGCTGGATCCGCGCGTACCGGAGGATGTCCTGGGCCACGCCCTTGAACGCGTCGGTGGCGGTCACGGTCCCGAGCAGGCGCGAGGCGGGCTTCTCGAGCACGACGACCACGACGTACTTCGGATCCTCGGCCGGGAAGAAGCCGGCGAACGAGCTCACGTACTGGTCGTCGAGGTAGCTCCCGTCGGGGCTCGCGATCTGGGCCGTGCCGGTCTTGCCCGCGACGCTGAATCCCGAGATCGCGGCGTTGTGGGCGATCCCGACGTCGACGGTCGCGAGCAGCATCCCGCGCACGGTCGCGGCGGTATCCGGCGTCACGACCCGGCTGACGGCGACCGGCGCGGTGCGGTGCTCCCCATCCGCATCGCGCCGGCTCGTCACCACGTAGGGCCGGTAGAGCGTCCCGCCGTTCGCGATCGCCGCGTAGGCCATCGCCAGCTGCAGCGGGGAAACGCTCACGCCCTGCCCGAACGACGCCGTCCCGACGTCGACCGGGTACCACTCCGCCAGCGGTCGGACCGTGCCGCTCACCTCGCCCGCGAGATCGACCCCGGTCGGCTTCCCGAAGCCGAATCGTCCGAAGTAGTCGGCGAGGCGCTGCGCGCCGAGCTTCTGGCCGACCCACGCCGCGCCCGCGTTGAGCGAGCGCTCGAGGATCTGGGTCACGGTCGTCGGCCCGTACGCCTTGTCGAGCGCGTTGTTCAGCTTGCGCCCGCCGACGATCGTGTAGCCGACGTCGTTGTAGGAGTCGGTGGGCCGCACGAGGTGCTCGTTCAGCGCCGCACCGATGGTCATCGCCTTCATCGTCGAGCCCGGCTCGTACGGCCACGCGATCGCGCGATCGCGGAGCGCCTCGGGGTCGGCGAGCCGCACGGCCGCGGGATCGTAGGTCGGCGCCGACGCGAGCGCCCTGATCGATCCGTCGGAGGGATCGACGACGAGGATCGAGCCGCTGGTCGCGCGCTCCTTCTTGACCGCGGCGGCGAGCTCGCGCTCGGCCGCGGTCTGTGCGACGAGGTCGATGGTGAGGGTGAGGTCGGCGCCGTTCCGCGGGGCGACCGCCTCGCGCAGCCCGACGGCCAGATCGCGGTTGTTCGGGTCCCGCTCGACGACGAGCCGGCCGTCGGTCCCGCGCAGCAGGCTGTCGTAGTAGCCCTCGACGCCGTTGACGCCCACGCCGGCGTCGTTCACGAACCCGAGGACCGCCGCGCCGATCGAATCGTTCGGGTAGAGCCGCTTCGGCTCGTTCTGGAAGCCGAGCCCCGGCACATGGAGCGCGGCGATCGCCGTCGCCGTCTCTTCGGGGAGCCAGCGCTGGATGTAGAGCCATTCCGCTCCGGAGTCGAGCGCCGCGAGGATGGGCGCCGCGTCGCGGCCGAGCAGCACGCCGAGCTGCTGCGCCACGCGGGGCCGCTCGTCCTTCGGGATGCGCGACGGAAGCGCATAGAGCGAACGGAGCTCGACCGTCGTCGCCAGGATCGCGCCGTTGCGGTCGCGGATGATCCCCCGTTGCGCGGCAACGACGAGATCGCTGCGGACCTGGTCGGTCGCGCGCGCGAGGAGCTCGGCGCGGCCGAAGGTCTGCCAGTACGCGAGCCGGCCGGTCAGCACGAGCGAGGCGGCGGCGAAGAGCGCGAACAGCAGCCGGAGACGCCCGCGTCGCACCGTCGGCACCCTTCCTCCCTCGCGCGCGAGCTTGGCTAGCGCTTGGCGATGAGCGGTTGTGCGGGGATCACCGGGACATACCGGGCCCGGACCATGCCGAGGCGCCGCGCGTCGGCCGCGATGCGCGCGGGCGAGTCGAGCCGCGTGCTCTGGATCTCGAGGAGCGAGTTCTGGCGACGGAGCTCGTCCCGCTGGGCCGCGAGCTTCTGGACGTCGTAGCCGGCGACCGAGAGGGCCGTGGTCTGCGAGACATACACGAGCGCGAGCGCGAAGCAGAACACGATCGCGGCGATCGCGGCGCCGAAGACCCGTACATCCCACGAGGCGGCCGCGAAGGCCCGAGGTGCTTCGCGACGGAGGCGGACCGCGGCGCCGGCGCGTCGGGAGCGGCGGGCTTTGCCCGCCGCGGACGTGCCCCCATCAAAGGAGCGGCGGGCTGCGCCCGCCGCGGACGTGCCCCGTCGAGGGGACGCCGAAACAAGCCGGACCGCCTGCGAGGCGATCACGACCCGAGCTTCTCGGCGACGCGGAGCCTGGCGCTGCGGGCGCGCGGGTTGCGCATCGTCTCGCCGGCAGCCGCCATCAACGGCCGACGTGAGACGACGCGCAGACCCGCGCCGTGCCCGCAGACGCAGGTGGGGAGGTGGGGAGGACAGATGCAGTCGCGCGATTCGCGGGCCATGAACTGCTTGGTGGCCCGGTCCTCGAGCGAGTGGAACGCGATGACGGCGAGGCGGCCGCCGGGCTGGAGGATCCGCATCGCGGCCTCGAGGCCCCTCGTCAGATTGCCCAGCTCGTCGTTCACGGCCATCCGGAGGGCCTGGAACACGCGGGTGGCCGGGTCGATCTTTCCGCCGCGGCGGGTCTTCACCCCCGCGACGAACCGGCCGAATTCATCCGCCGCGATGAATGGACCGCGCGCCCGGCGGCGCACGATCGCCCCGGCGACGCGCGCGGCCTCGGGCTCCTCACCGAGCTCGGCGAAGATCCGCCGCAGGTCGCGCTCATCCCAGGTGTTCACCAGGTCTGCCGCCGTATGCGGAAGGCGCGGGTCGGCTCGCATGTCGAGCGGTCCGGCCGCGCGGAAGCTGAAGCCGCGTGCGTCGTCGGCGAGCTGGATCGACGAGAGCCCGAGGTCGAGGAGGACGCCGTCGATGCCGACGAAGTCGTGCTCGCGGGCCACGTCGGCGAGCTCCGCGAAGTTGGCGTTGACGAGTACGGCGCGATCGCCGAAGCGCGCCAGCTCCCGTCGCGCGATCGCAAGAGCCGCAGGGTCGACATCGAGCCCGAGAAGCCGGCCATCCGGCGCGGTGGCGTCGAGGAGGGCGCCGGCGTGTCCCCCGCCGCCGACCGTGCCGTCGAGGAAGCGGCCACCTTCACGGGGAGCAAGCTGGGCGAGTACTTCGGCCAGAAGAACCGGCTCATGGACCCTCCCATCGCTAGATCCCGAGGTCCGCGAGGCTGTCGCTGATCGAGCCTTCGACCTGGGCGAGGCGGGCGTGCCAGCGGTCGGGCTCCCAGAGCTCGAGCCGGTCGTTGGCGCCGACGACGATGGCATCGCTGCCGAGGCCGGCGTACTGGCGGAGGTGGGCCGGGATCCCGATCCGGCCTTGCGCGTCGAGGTCCGCTTCGTGCGCTCCCCCGACCAGGAAGTGGACGAAGGTCTGGACCGTCCGGTCCGTCCGGGGCCGCTTGCGGATCTCGGCGTTGATCGACTCCCACTCACTCGTCGGGAAGACGGCGAGGCATTCGTTCATCCAACGCGTCACGACCGCTCCTTCTTTGAAGCGGGCTCGGAACTTTGCGGGGACCGCCAGCCGACCCTTCTCGTCCAGCGCGTGGGAGAATTCGCCGGCAAAGTACGTTTCCAACTCGCCTGTGCGCCCTTCCGATCTCGGGGCCTGCTGGTTCCCCACCAGTCCCCACTACTCACCACGCGGATGCACTTTGTATCCACTCGAGCCTGCTGTCAATAGGCCGGGCGGTCACCTGCAGGGCGAAGTCAGGACGAGCCGGGCGATGGAATGGATGTTCTAGTCGCGCGGACCGCGGGCGCGTTAGCTCGGCAGCACCCGATCGACCAGATCTTCGACCCGGCGGCTCGCGCGCTCGACGATGGACTTCGGACGGCCGGGCTCGTGCTCGCCGAACCACTCGAGCACCGCTGCGCCCCAGGTGAAGCCGCCGCCGAACGCGACGAGGAGGACCTTGTCGCCACGGCGCAGCCGGCCCTCGGCCGCGGCCTCGCACATCGCGATCGGGATCGAGGCGGCGGACGTGTTGCCGTACTTCTGGATGTTCACGAACACGCGCTCCATCGGGAAGTGGAGCCGCTTCGCGACACCCTCGATGATCCGGATGTTCGCCTGATGCGGGATCATCAGCTGGATGTCCTCCAGGCGGAGGTTCGCCTCGGCGATCGCCTCCTCGGCGGCGTCGGCCATGGACTTCACCGCGAGCTTGAACACTTCCCCACCCTGCATCGAGATGAAGTGCTGGCCGAGCTCGAGCGTCTTGGCGCTTGCCGGCTGCTTCGCGCCGCCGCCCGCGATCATGAGCAGCTGACCCTTCGAGCCCTCGCTGTGGAGGACCGCGGACTCGATCCCGACGGAGGCGTTCGACGCCTCGATGACGACGGCACCGGCGCCGTCCGCGAACAGCACGCAGGTCGAGCGGTCCTTCCAGTTGAGGAACCGCGACAGCGTCTCGGCGCCGATCACGAGCGCGTTCTGGTGGGTGCCCGACACGACGAGACCGCGGGCGATCGCGATCCCGGATACGAACCCGGTGCACGCGGCCTCGACGTCGAACGCGCCGGCGCGGTCGGCGCCGAGCGCGTCCTGGACCATGCAGGCGCTCGCGGGGAAGATGAAGTCGGGCGAGCACGTGGCGACGATGACGAGGTCGAGGTCCTGCGGCCGCAGGCGAGCCTTCTCGAGGGCGAGCCGTCCGGCCCGCAGCGACATCGTGGAGGTCGACTCGCCCTCCGCGGCGAACCGCCGTTCCTTGATGCCGGTCCGGCTGGTGATCCAGTCGTCGGAGGTGTCGACGATCTTCTCGAGGTCGACGTTCGTCACGACCTTCGAGGGGACGTAGAAGCCCCAGCCGGTGATGACCGCGTTCTGACCCATGCCCTAGGCCTTGCGGTCCCGCTCGACGCTCGTGCGCCGGCCCGCGCCCTCGAGCATCTGCGCCACGCCGCCTTCGTAGGACTTCAGGAACTCGTGCGCGTCGAGCACCTCGTCGAGCGAGACCGCCGGCCGCCGCTTGCGCTCGGGCCGGCGCGCGGTCTCCTGCACCGGGCTCACGTTCGCGCGCTCCTCGTCGACGACGACGAGGAGCTTGAACGACGTGTCGCACTTCGAGCAGGTCACCCGGACGATCCACGCCGACTCGAGCTTGCCGAGCACGCGGATGTCCGAGCGCGCATGGTTCTGGCCGCACACGCTGCAGTCGTACCCCTTCGCCTGCTCGCGCAGGAATCGGAGGATGTTCATCGTCCGGCGGCCACTGTACCGACTCGCTCGCCGGGCCGAAGGCCGAGGTACCTTGCGAAGAACGCGAGCTGATCCGCGTAGTCGTCCACCTGCTTGTCGAGCGGCTTGCCGATGCCGTGTCCGGCGTCCCGGTCGACGCGCAGCAGCGTGACCGCGTCGGGATCGTCGCGCTGGAGCCACTGCACGAGCGCGGTCATCTTGCGCGCGTGCCCCGGGTCGACGCGCGAGTCGCCCTCGGCCGTGGTGAACAGGACCGCGGGGTATCGCGTGCCGGCGCGGGTGTTGTGGTACGGCGAGTACGCGCGCAGCCACCGGAACTGCTCGGGATCCTCGGCCGAGCCGTACTCGTTGATCCAGAACCGGGCGATGAGGAAGTGCTGGTAGCGCAGCATGTCCAGGAGCGGCACCGCGCAGGCCACCGCGGAGAAGAGGTCCGGCCGCTGGGTCATCGCGACGCCCACGAGCAGGCCGCCGTTCGATCCGCCCGAGATCCCGAGCCGCTCGGGGCTCGTCCAGCCCCCGGCGACGAGCGCCTCGCCCGCGGCCGCGAAGTCGTCGAACACGTTCTGCTTGTTCGCGCGCATCCCCGCGCGGTGCCAGCGCTCGCCGAACTCGGCGCCGCCGCGCAGGTTCGCGACCACGTACAGCCCGCCGGCCTCGACCCACGCGGCGGCGCTGCCGGAGAACGCCGGCGTGCGCGAGATGTTGAACCCGCCGTAGCCGTTCAGGATGGTCGGCACGTCCCCGGTCGGCCGGACGTCGCGACGATGGATCAGGAACATCGGCACCGGGGTGCCGTCCTTCGAGCGGAAGGTCTCCTGCCCGACGGTGATGGCGTCGGGCTCGAAGCCCGCCGGAGCGGGGAGGGCCGCGACGACCTCGGTCTCGCCGGAGCGGGCATCGGCGACGTATGCGACCGGCGGCCGCGTGAACGAGTCGACGGTGTAGCCGAAGCGATCCCCGTCGGGATCGGCGATCGGGGAGACGGCCGCGCCCTTGTCGAGGAGCGCGGAGAACGGCGGCAGGGCGATGTCCCGCTCCCATCGGCCGGCGTGGGACCAGATCGACAGGCGCGAGGCGACATCGACGAGCGTGTGGACGATGACGTGCGAGCGCGTGACGTCGAACGACTCGATCGGGCGCTCCGACTCGGGCACCACCGTCCGGCGCGCCTGCGTGCGCGGATCGACCACGTCGATGCGGTAGTTCGGGCTCCCGACATTCGTCCGCAGGAACAGGAGCTCGCCGGCCATCGCCGGTTGGCTGATCCCGTCGGCGCCCACGACGACGGGGCTGATCGACTCGCGCAGCGTGTCCATGAGGAAGACGTCGTTGCGGGTCCAGCCTTCGTAGGCCACGAGCGAGATCCACCGGCCCCGCGCGTCGGCGTCGACCCCGACGATCGTCTCCTTCGGATAGCCCTGACCGAACACATCGATGTCGCGGGATGGATCGTCGCCGAGCCGATGGAGCCGGACCTTCCGGTAGTAATGCTCGTCCCCGGGGGAGACCGACCCCGGGGCCGGGTGGACGGTGTAGTAGAAGGCGGCGTTCCCGACCCACGACACCTTCGCGCGCTGCGTGAATCGGATCTCGTCGGGAAGATCGCGCCCGGTCGCGGTGTCCAGGACGTGCAGCGTCGACAGCTCGGTGCCGCCGCGCGACAGGCCGTACGCGACGAGGCGGCCGTCCGGCGAGGGGTACCACCAGTCGAGCGCCACGAGCCCCTGCGCGTCGAGGGCATTCGGATCGATGAGCGAGCGCTCGCCCGCGGCCTCGCGGAGCAAGAGGACGGCCTGCCGCGCCGCTCCGGATCGTCGCTCGAAGAACACCCGGTCCCCCACCGGCTGCGGGACCCCGAGGAGCCCGACCCCGAGGAGCTCGCGCAGCCGCGCCGCGAAGTGGGCCCGCTCGGGCACCGCGTCGAGCGCGGCGCGGGTCCGGGTGTTCTGCGCGTCGGTCCAGGCACGGCTCGCGGCGCCGTCGCCCTCGAGCCACCGGTACGGATCGGCGATGCGCTCGCCGTGGAGGACCTCCGACGCATCGCCCCGCGCCGCGGGCGGTGCCGCAGCCAGCCTTCCCATCTGGAAAGCCTAGCCGGAACGGCCCTAGCCGCTCCGCTTCAGCCGGCCGGTCCGCTTCGCGTATCGCTCGGCCGCGATGAACGCCTTGAGGCCGATCGGGATCGAGAGGATGCCCACCAGCAGGGCCGGCCACACCAGCGGCCAGAGCGAGGCGAGGTCGGCGCCATCCAGGAGCGCGCGGCGCATCCCCTCGATCACGTAGGTGGCCGGCGAGATGACCGAGAGCGCCTGGAGCCAGGCCGGCAGCACGGTCGTCGGGTAGTACACGCCCGAGACGAGCAGCACGATGGCCTGGACGATGTAGGCCATCTGCAGTCCCTTCTCGGTCCAGAGCATCGGGAACACCGCCGATGCGATACCGAGGCCCATGAACGCGACCGTGCCGACGGCGAGCATCACGATCGCCGACAGCGCGTTCGCGTGGGAGAGGTCGACCGGAATGAACAGCATCACGGCGAACAGCGTCGTCACGCTGAACACGAGCGCGCGCACGATCGTCCCGCCGGCCATCCCCGCGAGGTGGGTCAGCCGCGGGACCGGCGCCATGAACGTGTACTCGATCGTCCCTTCCCAGCGCTCCCAGGCGATGATCTCGGCGATGTTCTCGAACACGAGCCCCATGAACCGCCAGGCGATCGTGCCGACGAGCAGGTAGAGGACGAACCGCGACGTCGTCGCGGGATCGACCTGGTTCCCTGAGATCGCCGGCGCGGCGATGCCGATGAACGCGACCGACAGCGAGGTCACGATGCCGTAGATGATCCAGACGACCTCCCACAGCCAGTACCGTTTCATGAGCGCGACCTCGCGCTCGACGAACGCGTAGGCGAGGCCGGCCTGGGTCGCGAACTCCGCGATCACGTCCCGGCCTGCTCCCCGCCCGTGTCGGCCTCTTCGATCTTGCGACCGGTGATCGTCATGAACACGTCCTCGAGCGAGCCGCGCGCGCCATAGCGCCCGATGAGCTCGGCCGGCGTGCCTTCGGCGACGAGCCGGCCGCCGTGCAGCACGCCGATGCGGTCGGCGAGCCGTTCGGCCTCGTCGAGGTCGTGCGTGGTCAGGAGGATCGTCGCGTCGTGCTCGTCCCGAAGGTCGCGGACGAACGTTTGGACCTCCCGCTTGCTGCGGATGTCGAGCCCGGTGGTCGGCTCGTCGAGCAGCAGCAGCGACGGCGCGGTCAGGAACGCGCGCGCGATCGCGACCTTCTGCTGCATCCCGCGCGAGAGCTTCTCGAGCGGCTCGTCGTGACGCGCGACCGCGATGCCGAGCCGGACGAGGATCTCCCGTGACCGGACCCGTGCATCCGGTGCGGCGACGCCGTACAGGCGGCCGGCGTACACCAGGTTCTCCATCGCCGACAGCTTCTTGAAGAACGACGCTTCGACCGACACGCGGTTGATGAGCCGCTTCACGGCGAGCTCGTCCTCGCGGATGTCGAGGCCGAACACCGTCACCGTGCCCGCGTCCGCCTCGAGCAAGGTCGAGAAGACGCGGATGAGCGTGGACTTGCCGGACCCGTTGGCCCCGAGGAGCGCGTAGATCTCGCCTCGCTGGACGGCGAGCGAGACGCCGTCCACCGCACGCACGTCCGTGCCGGACGAGCGGAAGCGCTTGACGATGCCGTTCGCCTGCAGGGCCGGCCGGGCGGTGCGTGCCGTGGGCGGGCCGAGGTCGTCGCGGACTGCGATGGCCACTGCGGGGACTCCTTTCACGCGAGGTCGGAGCCCACAGCCTTCGGCGGTATCCGCCGGAATGAAAAAGACCGTGGGCAGGGTGCCCACGGTCCGGAGGTCTCGCCGAGCGGGTGCTCTAGCTCGTTCCGGTGGTGGGCAGGGTGCTCCGAGGAGCGTCCTCGGTGGCGCCGAAGCGGGTGCGGGTCATGAGATCCATCAGATCCATCAGATCCATCGCGACGGGCGGCCCTGCCTTTCGAAATCTTCGCCACTTCTGGCGAGCGCGCTGACGGTACCGATTCCGGTGCGCCGAGTCAATACGCGAACGGACCGCGGCCGTCGGCCGCGGTCCCACATGTTCGCGAGGGTGCGGTCTAGACCGTCCGGCGGCCGGAGAGCAGCTGGAAGATCAAGACGATCAGCGCGAGGACGAGAAGGACGTGGATGAGGGCGCCGATCGATGGGAGCGCGACGACGCCGAGCAGCCACAGGATCAGCAGCACGACGACGATCGTCCAGAGCATGACTACACCTCCTTGCGCGACCGTCGTTCGCAAGGCGCGTGCCATGCGTCACGGCAGCCGGACAGGCAACTGATACCGCGCTCCCCCATTCGGGTGCGCCCAGCGTGGCCGCGCCTACGTAGGTTGTTGCGGATGCGTCAGCGGGGCGTCGGCGGCTGGTCTCCGGTCGCGCGCTTCTCCGTCGCGCTCGCGCTCGTGCTGGCCGTCACCGCGGTCGCGCTCGGCGGGCTGACCGCCTTCTTGATCGGCCGCTACGTCGAGGACGAGACGGTCACGTTCACCCAGGACACCGTCGCGGGGCACTTCGGCACCGTCTTCCAGACGTCGATCTTCCAGCGGCCGCTCACGCCGGCCGAGGCGCAGGCCCTCAAGCAGACCGTCATCTTCCACTTCAGCATCTACAGCATCGTCGCCACGCGCTTCTATGCGACCGACGGCACGATCGTGTTCTCGTACGACGCGGGCGACCTCGGCCGGCGGCTCGATCCGATCGAGGTCCCGAGCCTCGGAGCGGCGCTGGCCGGCCAGCGCGTCTCGACCCACCGCACGATCGTCGCCGACGTCCGGTACGCCCGGCCCGGATTCACCTACGCCGAGGCGAACGGGGACAAGCCGCCGCCCCTCGATCACTCCGGACACGCGGTCGGGCTGACCGCGCCGGACGTGCGCAACGTCCAGGCCCTCGAGAGCTGGGTGCCCGTCGTCACGAGCGACGGCACGGTCATCGGCGCGGTGACGGTGTGGCGCGACATCGAGCCGCTGAACCTGGCCCTCCGGAACATGCAGGCCGGCGTCGGCCTGGTCATCGCCGCGGCCGCGATGCTCCTCTGGCTCATCCTCCGGGGCGTGTACCAGCGGTCGTCCAAGCAGATCGTCGCGCACGCGAGCGCGCTCCGTCGGGCGCTCGCCGAGAACGAGCGCGCCTACGACGCGACGCTCGCCGCGCTCTCGAGCGCGCTCGATGTGCGCGACACCGAGACCGAGGGGCACGCCCGCCGCGTGGTCCGCTACATGGAGCTCATCGCGGACGGCCTGGGCGTCCCGGTCGATCAGCACGCGACGCTCCGGCGCGGCGCGCTGCTCCACGACATCGGCAAGATCGGCGTGCCGGACCACATCCTTCGCAAGCCCGGGCCGCTCAGCGAGAACGAGTGGTACACGATGAAGACCCATCCCGACCTCGGCGCGAGGATCATCGCGAACGTGCCGTTCCTCGAGGAGGTCGCGGTCATCATCCGGGCCCACCACGAACGGTGGGATGGCAACGGCTACCCCGAGGGCCTGGCCGGCGAGCAGATCCCGCTCGGTGCCCGCATCTTCGCGGTCGCGGACAGCTTCGACGCCATGACCTCGGACCGACCGTACCGCCGCGGTCGCCACCTCGACGAGGCCCTTGCCGAGATCGAGCGCTGCGCCGGCACCCAGTTCGACC
>DASYXA010000118.1:0-37458 GCA_035935465.1 Candidatus Limnocylindria bacterium
GGCATGGACCAGGAAGACTGATGCCCAGAGCCTGGGTCTTCGGCGACGACCTCGACACCGATCAGATGGTCCCCGGCCGCTACGCGCCGTTCATGGTCGGCCAGGACACGTTCCAGAACTACGCCTTCCACGATGCGCGGCCGGGCTTCGCGAAAGCGGTGCGGCCCGGCGACATCCTGGTCGGGGGCGAGAACTTCGGCTGCGGGAGCTCGCGCGAATACGCCGTGGCCGCGCTGAAGAAGCTCGGCATCGGCGGTGTCGTGGCGAAGAACTTCGCCCGCATCTTCTTCCGCAACTGCATCAACCTCGGGATCCCGGTCGTCGAGTCCGCGGACGCGGTCGGGCTCGCGAAGGACGGTGACGAGGTGACGCTCGACCTCGCGAACGCCGTGCTGCGCACGCCGCAGGGGGATGCGACGATCCGCCCGCTGGCGCCGTTCGCGCAGGAGATCCTCTCCGCCGGCGGAGTGGTGCAGTACCTCGCCGCGCACGGCGACTTCCCGAAGGTCTCCTAGCCGAGGTCGATCGCGACGGGCAGCGCGCCGCGCGCCCAGCTCGAGAGCTTCCGCCCCTCGCGCCAGCCCATGTACTTCCGATCGAGGAGCTCGCGCGCCGCTCTGTCCTCCGTTGTCCCCGGCCGGACGAACCGGGCCCGGAGTGCCGCGCGCTGCGTATTGATGCGAACGCGCACGCGCCGGTCCTTCGCGATGTTCTTCACCCAGTCGGCCGTATCGCCGGCGCCGCTCAGGAGATAGAGCGTCCCGCCCCGGATCCCGAACCAGATCTCGATCTCGTGCCGCCTACCGCTCGTGCGGCCGGTCGTCGTCAGGTAGCAGACGTCCTCGCCGGCGAGGCGCTCGAACATCAGGCGGCCAGCGTTTCCCGGAACCATGCCGTGACTGCGTCGAGCATCGCCGTCCGATGCGACGGCAGGGAGAAGTCATGGTCGGCGCCCTCGACCTGCACGACGCGATGGGCCACGCCGGCCTGGCGCAGCAGGACCGCATACCGCGCGGTGTGCTCGGGCGGCACGACAGCATCCGCTGTCGCGCCGACGAGCAGGACCTTCGCGCGAGTGCGCGAGAGCTCGGCCATCGGCCTCACGGTGCCGAAGTACTCCCGCTCGGCCGGCGGGACGATCAGGGCTGCCGCCCGGATCCGCGAATCCCTTCCCGCGACGATCCCAGCGATCGCGCCGCCGTACGAGTGGCCGGCGATCCCGACCCGCTGCGGGATCGCCGGGTGCGCGCGCATCAGCCGGATGGCGCCGGCAGCATCGGCGACATTGCCCGGGACGTCGCTCCCGGTCCGGTACGCGAGCCGAAGGGCCGCGACGCCGGCCGCCGCGAGCGCTTCGCAGACGAACCGGCCGGCTTCGATGTCGCTGACTCGTCCTCCGAGCTCGACGACCCCACCGAGGGTCTCGCCGTCGGGGAGGTGGAGGATGCCCGCGACCGCGGTGCCCGCGACGGGGAACGAGACGCGCTGGAGCACTACGCGGGCGGCGCCGGCCTCGCGATGGGCTCGGGCAGCGCGAGCATCTCGAGCACCATGTCGCGCCGGTCGATCGGCGTGCGGCTCGCGATGAGCTCGAGGACCTTCTTCCGGCCCTTCATCTTGCCGATGAGCATCGCGCCGACGAGCTTGTCGCCCAGGAAGAAGAGGCGCTTGTAGTTGCGGCCCTCGTAGTCCACCTCGACGATCGCCTCCGCGTCGGGCTCCTCCTCGGTCGTGACGCCCATGACGGAGATGTTCGAGTCGAACATCCCGGACGCGTAGGTCGGCACCTCCACGTACGGCTGCTTCGCGCCGAGCATGTTCTTCGCGACGTGCCGGCCGTGGTTCAGCGAGTTGTCCCAGGTCCCCATGCGGTGGTGGCGCATCGAGACGACGTCGTAGAACTCGGCGACGTCACCCGCGGCCCAGACGTCGGGCATGTTGGTCTCGAGGAACTCGTTCGTCCGGACGCCCACGTTCGTCTCGAGCCCGGTGTCCTCGAAGATGTCGATGTTCATCGTGAGGCCGAGCCCGACGCCGACGATGTCAGCGTTCGCGGTGAACCCCGCGGTGCCGGTGACCTTCGCGGTCCCGTTCGATCGCTCGACCGTGGCGATGGCCTCCTCGTAGTGCAGCTGCACCCCGGCGTCCTGCGCGAGGAGGGTCACGATCTTCCCGCCGGCCTCGTCGAGGGCGCGGCGGAGGAAGTGCGGTCCGCGCATCAGCCAGTGCGTCTCGAGCTTCCTGAACGCGAACGCCTCGGTGAGCTCGTACCCGATGAACGAGCCGCCGAGGATGACCGCGACCTTCGACTCCGGGATCTTCGCGACCATCGCCTTCGTCTCGTCGAAGTACTGGAAGTTGAAGACCGCCGGCGCGCCTTGGGCGCCCGGCACGGTCAGCGGGTTCGGCCGGCCGCCGGTCGCGATGAGCAGCTTGTCGTAGGTCAGCTCCCCGCCGGGCTCGAGGGTGACGCTCTTGTGCTCGAAGTCGACGGCCGTGACCTTCGTCTCGAGCCGCAGGTCGATGCGGTTCTTGTCGTGCCACTCCTGGTCGCGGACGTACACGCGCTGCTCGAGGAGCACGCCCTTCAGGTAGCGGGGGAGGGACACGCGGTTGTAGAGGGTGTATTTCTCGTCGTCGATCATCACGATCTCGCACGACAGGTCGTCCTTGCGGAGCTGCTCCGCGGCGTACGTGCCGGCCGCGCCGTTGCCGATGATCACGAAGCGGGTGGGGTCCGCGCCCAAGGCATCGTCCTCCGAAGCGGGTGTGGTGGCAGTGTCGCGGAAAGTGCCGGCGGCGGGATTCGAACCCGCAAACAATCCGTCTTAGGCGGATCGGCTCAGCCAGTTGGCCTACACCGGCACGGCTAAGTATCGCGCCGCCTACCCCGTCGGCGGCGCCTCGACGTTCACGGTCACGGCGCCGCTGCCGGCCCGCGAGAAGACCGCGCGGTTCGGCTCGGTGCCGGGGTTCGACTCGCGGTGCACGGCGCCGGCGGGCATGTGGATGAAGTCGCCCTCGTGCGCGTCGAACGTCCCGCCGGCGGACTCCATGCGCAGCGTGCCCCTCAGCACGTAGATCGAGGTCTCGTGCGTCCCATGGTGATGCCAGCCGCTGATCACACCCGGCGCCGTCGTCACCGTTCCAGACGTCAGCCCGTTCGCCGCGATCGCGTGCCGCCGGGTCATGCCCGCCGTCGGGTTCGGATCCTCCTGTAGCGCGTCGGCCTTGACGAGGCGCGGTTCAGATGTCACGTTCGTCACGTCCTTTCAGGTCGTCGGTGCCCCATCGCTCGTGCTGGACATGGAGCTGGGCGCCGCGCTTCGCGATCCAGTTGTCTACCAGCCGGGCACGTGCCGCGTCGTCGGGCTCGCGCGCCACGGCGTGATGGTGGTTCGCGCACTCGAGGCGCACCTCGCCGGGCAGCCGGGCATACGCGAACATCGGCATCCCGCAGTCCTCGCACTCGAGCGTGCCGTCGGCCTTGAGCTCGCGCAATCGCTGTCCGATCTCCATCGTTGTGGTCCCTCGTCGCTCCCGGCTACACTATGCAGGACCGCCCTGGCCTCCGGCTGGGGCGCCTTTTCGCACCGGACCAGGGCAGCCCGCCCCCACTGTCGGGACCCCACGACGTCCGCTGCAGACCCAGGAAAGGAAGGTGGGATCACCGCATGCGTCCATACGAGCTCATGTACCTCATCCAGCCCACCGCCGACGAAGAGCGCCTGTCCGCCGTCAGCGAGCGGCTCCAGCAGTCCATCGGCTCGCTCGGTGGCAAGGTCGAGAAGGTGACGCCGCCGATCCGCCGGCGCCTGGCCTACGAGATCGGCAAGTACCGTGACGGCCAGTACGGTGTGCTCGAATACTCGCTCCCGCCGGACCAGTCCCGCGAGTTCGAGCGCACCATCAAGCTGACCGAGGACATCCTCCGTCACATCGTCATCCGTCGCGACGAATAGTTTGAGGAAGTGATCTAGATGGCATCGATGGCCAAGATCCAGATCATCGGCAATGTCGGTCGAGAGCCCGAGATGAAGATGACCCCCACCGGGAAGGCGGTCTGCGAGTTCTCGGTCGCGGTGAACCGCGTGTCCAACTCGGGCGGGCAGCGCTCGGAGCAGACCGACTGGTATCGCGTCAGCTGCTGGGGCAAGCAGGCCGAGATCGCGCAGCAGTACGTGCGCAAGGGCATGCAGATCTTCGTCGACGGGCGATTCACCGCGCGCACGTACACGAACAAGGACAACGTCGAGAAGACGAGCCTCGAGATCAGCAGCAACGACTTCCAGATGCTCGGCGGACCGCGCGATCGCGACGGCATGGGCGGCGGCGCGATGCCGGCGGCCGGGAACCAGCCACAGGGTGAGTCCGGGACGTTCGACCCGGACGAGATCCCGTTCTAAGGGAGACGAGATGAGCCAGGAACGTTCCGGTCCGCGTCGCGACGGCGCCCGCTCAGGTGGGGGCTCGCGCGACCGCGGCGGCGATGACCGCGGTGGCGGCGGCGACCGTCCCCGCTACGGCGGGGCGCGGCGTCCGCGCCGCAAGGTCTGCGCGTTCTGCGTGGACAAGGTCCAGAAGATCGACTTCAAGGAGGTCGGCCGCATCCGCCGCTACATCAGCGACCGTGGCAAGATCGACCCACGGCGGAAGAGCGGCACCTGCGCGAAGCACCAGCGGATGCTCACCGCGGCGCTGAAGCGCGCGCGCCACATGGCGCTCCTCCCGTACACCGCCGAGCACGTGCGCTCGCTCATGAGCCCGCAGGCCCGCGCGATGGCCGGCGGCCCGCCGCCGCCCAAGCCGGACCGCCCGCCGTTCCGCCCGGGTGGCTACGGCGCCCCGGCCGGCTTCCGGCCCGCCGGACCGCCGCAGCCGCCGCCGCAGAGCATCGTCGCGCCGGCCCCGCAGCCCGCGGTGTCCCAGAACCGACCGGGCGAGGGAGGGGTTCGCCCGACCGAAGCCGCAGGGCCCCCAAAAGCGGAGTAGCCGGAAGGCGACGAAGCGTTCAGGTCTTTAATGAGAGGCCGGCAGCGATGCTGGCCTCTTTCAGTTTCAGGAGGGACGACGATGGCGACCGCGAAGGACCCGGTCTGCGCGATGGATGTCGACACGGCGAATCCGCCGGGCGGCACGTCCGTGCACGCGGGACAGACCTACTCCTTCTGCTCGAACGGCTGCCGCAAGGCGTTCGAGAAGGACCCGGCGAAGTACACGAGCTGACGACCGCCGCACGGGACTGGCTGCTCGACTCAGATCCCGCGATCCGCTGGCAGGTGCTGCGCGATCTCGCCGCCGCGCAGGCCGACGTGGTCGCGGCGGAGCGCGCGCGGGTGGCCGTCGAGGGCTGGGGCGCGCGACTGCTGGCGTTGCAGGGCGACGACGGCCAGTGGGCAGGCGGCGCGTGCTTCCCGGCGCGGAGCATCAACTGGCGCGCCGAGGGCCCGGGCCAGCCCTGGATCTCGACCCTGCCGACGCTCCAGCTGCTTCATGACTTCGGCATCGACCCGTCAGCGGACCCGGTGCGCCGGGCGGTCGAAGGGGTCAGAGATCACTGCCGCTGGGAGCACGCCGGGCAGCCGTTCTTCAGCGGTGAGGTCGAGCCCTGCATCAATGGCCGGACCGTCACGCTGGGCTCGTACTTCGGTGAGGACGTCGAGAGCATCGTCGTCCGGCTCGTCGGCGAGCAGCTCGCGGATGGTGGCTGGAACTGCGAGGCGGAGAACGGCTCCGTCCGCTCGTCCTTCGCGACCACGATCAACGTCCTCGAGGGACTGCTCGCGCACGAGCGCGCGACCGGCGGCTCCGCGGCGGCCATCGCGGCGCGGCGGCGGGGCGAGGAGTATCTCCTCGAACGACGGCTGTTCCGGCGCAAGAGCACCGGCCTGGTCGTCGACCCGGCCTGGCTGCGATTCTCATTCCCGACCCGGTGGAACTACGACGTGCTGCGGGCCCTCGACCACTTCCGCGCGGCCGGCGATCGGCCGGACCCGCGGGTCGACGACGCGATCGAGCTGCTGCGATCCAAGCGGCAGCCCGATGGCACGTGGCTGCTGGAGAACACCCATCCCGGCCTGGTCCACTTCACCCTCGAAGACGGCGACGGACGGCCCAGCCGGTGGAACACGCTGCGGGCGCTCCGTGTCCTCCGCTGGTACGAGCGGCGCTAGGTGGAGGGCGCTGGAGCGGGGAACAGCAGCGGCGCGCCGAAGACGATGAAGACCGACGCCAGGACGAGCAACGACCCCAGTGCGATCCGCACGCTGCGCGGCTTACCGCGCGCGAGCAGGATGACGCTCCCCGGCAGGAGCGCGACGCCGAACAGGCCGAGGACCGGCAGCGTGCCGACCGCGACGCTCGCCGCGAACGCGATCCAGAGCAGGGTGTCCTGCCGCTTCACCGCCGAGCCACGCATCCAGGTCGCGCAGATCGCCGCCGTGATGATCAGGATCGGCAGCGCGAAGAGCAGGCTCAGCGGGAACGCGCCGAGCAGCAGGCCGAGCGAGAACGCGGCCAGCTGGCTGGCGAGGTCCCGGCCGGCCCGGCCGTCGGACAGGGCCGCCCAGCCGGCGTAGGTCACGAGCGGGAAGCCCACCAGCGGCACCGCGAGCGCGCCGTTCCCGTCGAGGGCCCACGGGCCGAACGCGATGCGCGTCTCGCTCAGGACCTGGGTGAGCATGAGGATCGCGAAGCCCGCGGCGCCGCCGGCGAGGAACGCGAGCCATGGCCGTGCCGGGCGGGTCGCGGCGACGCTCATCGGCGCCATCGTACGCAGCCGCCGCGAATCGGACCGCATCGAAGCCATCGTCGGGCCGGCCCGCGTAGACCCGGTCGGCGACATCGCTGGCGCGGCGCGCCGCGCGGCCGCGGAAGTACCGCCGGCCCGCCGTCAGGGGCACCTGACGGTGAGGCAGGCGATCAGGATCCCGACCGCGATACCGAGCCACTCCGCCGACGTTGCCTACGCCGTCTTCTGGGCCTCGTGCAGCGGCTTCTTGTCGATGCGCAGCAGGGTCTGGTCCTTCTGCGGGATCGTGAACGGGATCACGCCCGGGATCAGCCACTCGGTCCACATCTTGTCGACGGTCGCCTGGAAGTGCTCGACGTCCTCGTCGGCGAAGTGGGCGAACCGGCCCTGGCGCTTGAGGTACTCGTAGACCGGCTTGCGCTTCTTGCGGCCCTCGGCGATCTGCCGGGTCGGGCCGGTCAGGTTGCACACCCCGTCGATGACCTCGTAGAGCGGCCAGATGCCGGTCTCGACCGCGAGGTGGCCGAGCTCCTGGCTGTACTGCGGGTGGTAGTCCCAGCCCTTCGGGCACGGGTCGAGCGTGTGGACGAACGTGGGACCGCCGAGCTCGAGGGCCTTGCGGATCTTGTTCATGAGATCCACCGCGTATGCGGCGCAGCCGGCCGCGATGTAGCGCGACTCCGGATGGCCCGCGGCCATCATGCCGGGCATGTTCTTCTTCCAGCGGGTGTGCATGAGCCGCTTGTCGGTGCCGGACGGCGAGAACGTCGTGACCGCGCCGTACGGCGTCTGGCTCGAGAGCTGGATGTCGGTGTTCGCGTACGACTCGTTGTCGTACAGCAGGATGAGCGAGTTGTAGTCCTTGTGCGTGAGCGTGGCGCTGATCGCGCCGATGCCCATGTCCGCGCCGCCGCCGTCACCGCAGAACGCGATGACGTTGATCTTCTCGTCTTTGATCTTGCCCTTGCGCATCAGGACCTTGAGGCCGGCCGCGGTGCCGAGCGCCGCGGAGCCGGACGCGCCGAGCTGGGTGTGCATCCACGGCACGACCCAGGGGGTCGTGTAGTACGTCGTGTTCGCGACGTACATGCAGCCGGTCGATCCGAGCACGATCGTGCGCGGGCCCGACGCCTTCACCATGTGCCGCATCACGAGCGCCGATTCGCAGCCCTGGCAGGTGCGGTGGCCGGAGACGAAGAGCTCGTCGTACGGGACGTCCTTGACCCCCTTGATCTGGGGCAGGTCGAGCGGGGTGTTGCTAGCGGTCACGGTCATGTATCCACTCCCCAATTCAGTTAGTTCCGCACGCCGATCCAGTGAGTCATGTCACCGGACGCGAGGCCGCCCTGGGCGGCCGCGGTCAGCTTGTCGAACATCTCGCGAGCCATCGGCTGCTCGATCTCGCGGCCGCCGAGGGCCGCGATGAAGCCGACGACGGTCGGGCGCCTCTCGACGGAGTACAGCGCCGAGCGGATCTCGTTGTAGAGGACGCCGCCGTAGAACGGCGAGCCGAAGCTGTAGTCGCGGTCGATGACCCCGACGGCCTTGAAGCGCGAGAGGCTCTTCACGATGTCCGCGGTCGGGAACGGCCGGAACCACTTGAGCCGGACGAGCCCGACCTTGTGGCCCTCCTTGCGCAGCTTGCGGATCGCGACCTTCATCGGGAGCGACAGGGTGCCCTGGCCGATGAAGACGACCTCCGCGTCGTCGGTCATGTACTCGTCGAGGAACGGGTTCTCGCCGCCGCGGCCGAACAGCTTCTTGAACTCGGCGTGGGCCTCGGTGATGACGCCGAGCGCGTTCCGCATCGCCTGGTCGTTCTGCATCCGGATCTCCATCAGCCAGTCCTGGTCGACCTGCGGGGCGATGGTGATCGGGTTGTCCGGGTGCAGCAGGCGGTCGCCGAGGTCGAACTTCGGCAGGAACGAGTTCACCGCCGCCTGGGTCGGGATCTTCACGATCTGCTGCGAGTGGGTGAGGAACGCGCCGTCCAGGCCGATCGCGAGCGGAAGCGACACCCGCTTGTCTTCGGCGACCCGCCAGCCGGTGAGCGCGAAGTCCATCGACTCCTGGGCGGTCTCGGCCCAGCAGAGGAGCCAGCCGAGGTCGCGGACCGCGAGCGCGTCGTTGTGCTCGCAGCCGAACGCGCCCGGGTCGTCCAGGGCGCGGTTGCCGCAGATCGCGACGACCGGGAGGCGGAGGCCGGCGGTGACCGCGATCGCCTCCATCGCGTAGAACCAGCCGACGCCGGAGGAGCCGACGAACACGCGGGACCCGACGGCACAGGCGTGTTTCACGATCTCGAACTGGCTGTGCTCGCCGTCGGCGACGATGTACTCGACGTCCATCTTGCCGTTCGCGATGAGCTTCGCCGCGGCCTGCATCACGCCGTCGTACGGGCGGATGGGATACGCGGCCATGACGTCGACGTCGGCGAGCCGGATCGCCTCGGCGATCGCCTCGCAGCCTGTCGCGAGCTGCTCGGTCTCGACGTCGCTGGGCTGCTTCTCCTTGATCTGGACCGCCATCTAGTCCATCTCCTCGCACGCGGCCTTCGGCCTCGTCGCATGCTCCGCGCTGCGGGTCGTCGCTCCTCGCGGCAAAGCCGCACGTCGCTCACGCATCAGTCGTCACCTCCGCCCATCGTTGGGTTCGCGCCGGGCGCCGCGTTCGCCGCCTTGTTCGACGCGAGGGCGACCTTCTTCGGGTCGGCCGACACGCCGCTCTTCTGCTCGAACCAGGTGTTGTATGCGTCATGATCGGTCTTCCAGAGCTGCCACTTGTCGTCGTTGTCCTCGAACTTCAGCTCGTCGACCATGACGATGCAGTCCTTGACCGGGCAGACCTGGGCGCAGATACCGCAGCCGATGCAGGCCTCGTACACGACCTCGTAGTGACCCTCGGCGGTGACCTCGAAGCACTCGTCGGGACAGTCGAGCCAGCACATCGTGCACTTGATGCAGGTATCGAAATTGACCACGGGCCGGAGCGTCCGCGCGCCGTACTTCTTGTAGTACGGGTTGCGTTCGCCGGGCTTGCGCGCGTCCACGATCACGCCGGGCCGCATGGTGGTCCAGCCCGGCTTCTCGAACTGCAGGACCTCGTGGCCGGTGGTGCCCTCGCCGACCTTCACCTGACGGAGCTGCGTCCGGTCGTAGCCACCCTGCGCCGACGCGACGGCGCTGCCGTCCTTCGTCTGCTCCTGGATGAGCGTCTTCACGTCCTCGATGCGCACCCAGTCCGGGACGATCTTCGCGAGGGCGCCCAGGACCCGGTAGTCGGTGTGATCGTCCTTGAAGACCCAGAGCCCGGCGAACGAGGCGAGCCCGGGCACGATGCCCATGAGGTACGGGCGCTCGGCCGCATCGGTCTGGGCGAGGACCTGGTCCGCGGTCTTGTCGGAGGTGACGAGGACCGCGCCGCCTTCGTGGACCGGCTTCCAGATCGGCTGCCGGCCGTACCAGGCCCACGACTCGACGCCCTTCACCAGCGTGTCGTCGACCGCGACCGCGATGTCCACGACGCTCGGCTCGTACTTCGCCATCGACGACTCGAGCTCGAGATCGTTGATCGCGACGACCGCGAAGTACTTCGCCGGCACGCCGTTGCGCTCGGGCGAGTCGCCGTACCGCCCGAACGCCGTGCCGGTGTATCCGCGCTTGCGCGCGGCGAGCACGACGGAGCGGCAGATGCGTTGCGCGAGGGTCTTCTGGAAGATGCCGCGGTAGACGATCTCGATCGTGATGGACGCCGGGTCGGTCTTCACGATGTTGCTCATGCTGCTCCCTTACCCACGGTGGCCGTGGGCGGCGTTCCGGTGCGCGGCTGGTCCGCGATGCGCTTGAGGATCCCCTCGCCGACGGCGCGGATGTGCTCCGCGGAGGCGGCGCGGGCAGCGTCGGGGTCGTGCGCTTCGAGGGCCGCGAGGATCCGCTGATGCGCGTCGATCGACGAGTGCGCACGCTGGTTGGTCTGGAGCCATTGCTCGCGTGAGCTGCGGAGGACGTCCCAGATGACGCCGAGCATCGTGACGAGAAGCTCGTTGCGCGCCGCCTCACCGATGACCTCGTGGAAGCGGGTGTCCTCGTCCGCGTAGGCCTCGCCGGCAGCGACCTTCGCGGCCTGCTGCTTCAGGATCGCGCGAAGGTCGGCGAGCTCCTCGGGACGGATGCGCTCCGCGGCCGATGCCGCGATCGCCGGCTCGATGAGCCCGCGGACCTCGATGACGTCGGTGAGCGTGTGCCCGCGGACGATGAGGTTGGACAGGGGTCGGGCGAGGTCCTCGGGCGCCATCCGCCGGACGAAGGTGCCTCCGCCGGCGCGGGTCTCGACGATCCCCAGGAGCTCGAGCGACCGGAGGGCCTCGCGGACCGAGGCCCGCGAGACCTGGAACTGCTCGGCGAGGGCACGCTCGGGAGGGAGCTGGTCGCCGGGGTGCAGCTCACCCTTGTCGAGGAGGGCCTCGATCTGGCTGACGATGTCCTGATAGAGCCGGCTGCGTCGGACGGGCTCGATGATGGCCAGGCGGTGCCTCCCTGAAATTGGTCAGGTGGTCTGACCAGAACGAACAGAACCCTACCAATGGCCGGGAAAATGGTCAAGTGACGTCGCGGCGTGCCCGTCCGGCCCGGGTTGCTCGGGTCTGGATCCCCGATCCGGCTGCGTGCCCCGGTTGTGTTTCTTGCGTTTGTGACATACCGTGCGTTCAGATGAGCACCGAATCCGACCCTGACCTTCTGACGACCGGCGAAGCCGCGAGGCTCCTGGGCACCTCACGCCAGCACGTCGTCGATCTGTGCGACCGTGGCGCACTCAGCTGCCGCCGGACCCCCGTCCATCGACGCCTCCTCCGGAGCGAGGTGGTTCGTTTCATGCCGGTCCGCGACCGATTCACCCGCGAGGAGTTGCGGTCGCTGTGGGTGAACCGCGCGGTGGCGGCGCACCTCGCTCGAGATCCCGAGCGCATCCTGCGGCGCGCGCGCAAGAACCTCGATCGCTTTTCGCGGATCCACGCAGGCGGCAGCGCGAAGCCGTGGCTCGAGCGCTGGCGAACGGTCCTCGATCAAGGACCCGAAGCCGTGATGCAGGTGCTGACGTCGACCGCGCCCGAAGCGACGGAGCTCCGACAGAATTCTCCGTTCCCCGGTGTCCTGCCGGAGAAGGAACGCCGAGACGTGCTCGAGTCCTTTGCGACGTACTGGAGGCGGACCGCGGCGTGACGCGCGAGCAGCTCGAGCACATCCTCCGTGCCTCATCGCAAGTCATCGAGGAGCGGGACCTGCTGGTGATCGGAAGCCAATCGGTCCTCGGAACGTGGGATGAGCGGCGACTCCCCGCAGAAGCACTCCGATCGATCGAGGCGGATCTGGCGACCCTGGACGGCGACGAGCAGAAATCGGACCGCATCGACGGGGCCTTGGGTGAAGGGTCGCGGTTCCACGAGACCTTCGGCATCTATGCGCAGGGCGTCAGCCTCAGGACCGCGGTCTTGCCAGATGGTTGGCGGGACCGTCTCGTCGCGCTCGATACGGAGTCGACCCGGCCCGGTCGCGGTCTCTGCTTAGAGCCTCACGATTGCGTCAGTTCAAAGATGATCGCCGGTCGCCTGAAGGACTACAGCTTCGCGACCGCGCTGCTCCGGTCGGGCCTCGTGGCACCGGAAACGCTCGCGGAACGCATCGAGCTGCTCGATGCGACCGAACGGGACAAACAGCGCATCCGCGCGTGGCTTCGTGGAGCTCGGCCGAAGGCCAGCGATCGCTAAAGCGACGGCGAGCTCTCGCCGCTGCACGGGAGCGATCTGCCATCAGACGGGAGCCGCCTCCGCCTGGCCGGCCATGAGGAGCCCGAGCCGCTCCTCCGTCGCCTCCGTGGCCGGCAGGGTGGCGACCAGGCGGCCCTCGAACATGACCGCGATCCGGTCCGCAAGCGCCCGGATCTCGTCCAGCTCGCTCGAGACGAGGAGCACGCCGCAGCCCCGGGCGCGCTGCTCGAGGAGCCGCTCCCAGACGTACTCGGTCGACCCGATGTCGAGGCCGCGGGTCGGCTGGTTCACCACGAGGAGCGCCGGCTGCGCGCTGAGCTCCCGACCGAGCACGACCTTCTGCTGGTTCCCGCCTGAGAGGTTGCCGACGATCGCGCCCGCGTTCGGCGGACGCACGTCGAACTCCTTGGCCAGGCGCTCGCCGTTCTCCCGGATCGCCGCGATCGCGAGCACGCCGCGCCGCCTGAACGGCGGCTGGTCCTGGCGACCGAGGATGAAGTTGTCGGCGACCGTGAACGCGAGCACCAGGCCCTCGGCTCGCCGGTCCTCCGGCACGTAGGCCACCCCCCGCGCGCGGGTCCGCTGCGCGTCGTCGTGGGCGATGTCGTTCCCCCCGACCCGGATCGTCCCGCCGGTCGGCTCGCGGAGGCCAAGGATGCATTCGGCGAGCTCGCTCTGCCCGTTGCCGCCCACGCCCGCGACCCCCAGGATCTCGCCCGCGTTCACGGTGAGGTCGATGCCCTTGAGCGCCAGGGCGCCCCGGTCGCTCTTGGCCTGAAGACCGCGGACCTCGAGCGCCGGCCCAGACGACGGCACCATGGTCCGCGCCGCGGGCGGTCGCAGGTCGCGGCCGACCATGCGTCGCGCGATCTCGGCCGGCGAGGTCTGCTTCGTGGTGAGCTCGCCGGCGTTGCGGCCGGCCCGGAGCACGGTGATGCGATCGGTCACCGCGAAGACCTCGCGCAGCTTGTGGGTGATGAAGATGACGGTCTTTCCCTCGTCGCGCAGCGTCCGGACGATCAGGAACAGCTCGTCGACCTCCTGCGGCGTGAGCACCGCGGTCGGCTCGTCGAAGATGAGCAGGTCGCTGCCGCGGTACAGCACCTTCAGGATCTCCACCCGCTGCTGGAGTCCCAGCGGAAGGTCCTCGACCTTCGCCGTGGGCTCGACCGCGATGTGGAATCGCTCCTCGAGCTCGCGGACCCGCGCGGCCAGTGCGCCGGCGTGCAGGAACGGGCCGGAGCGCTCGTCTCCGAGCACGACGTTCTCCGCGACCGTGAGCGGCGGGATGAGCATGAAGTGCTGATGGATCATGCCGATGCCGCGCGCGATCGCGTCGCGCGGCGATCGCAGGCGCACCGCCTGACCGTTCAGCGCGATCGTGCCCGCGTCCGGCCGGTAGAGCCCGTAGAGGACGTTCATCAGCGTCGACTTGCCGGCGCCGTTCTCGCCGAGCAGCGCGTGGATCTCGCCCTTGTGCACGACGAGATCGACGCCATCGAGCGCGACGAGATCGCCGAACACCTTCCGGATGCCGCGCAGCTCGACCATCGGCGGCGCGCCGCTCACGCGTGTCCCGTCCGCTCTCGTGACTGCGCCACCAGACGGCTCAGGACCGGCGGAGCTCACGCGTGTCCCATCCCATCTCGTGGCTGGGCCACGAGAACGCTCACGGCTGGCGGAGTTCGCTCGTCGCGGCGACGCCGCTCCTCGCTCACGCGTGTCCCTCGGTCTCGTACGGCAGGCCGTCCGCGGCGGGCGGCCGGGAGCGGCCCACGAATCCGGCGACCGCGAGGATCGTGAGGATGTAGGGGAGCGTGCCGAGCAGCTGCACCGGCAGCTTCGCGCCTCCGACGGTCGCGCTCTGCAGCGAGGTCGAGAGCGCGTTCCCGTAGCCGAAGATGAGGCTCGCCGCGAGCGCGCCGATCGGCGTCCAGCGGCCGAAGATCATGGCCGCGAGGCCGATGAACCCGCGGCCGCCGGTCATCCCGTCGGTGAACGAATGCACGACGCCGAGGGACAGGTACGCACCGCCGAGCGCCGCGAGCGCGCCGCTCACGAGGACCGCCGCGTACCGGATGCGCCGCACGTCGACGCCGACGGTCTCCGCGGCCCGCGGGTGCTCGCCGACGGCCCGCCAGCGGAGGCCGAGCACCGTGCGGAACAGGAAGGCCTGCAGCGCCACCACGAGCAGCAGCGCTGCCCAGACGATCGCGTTCTGGTCGGCGAGGGCCTCGCCCAGATACGGGATCCCGTCGAGGAACGTCAGGTGCAGGTCCGGCACGGTGACGAGGTCCGCGGGAGTGCCCGTGGTCCCGTACATCTGGTAGTCGAGGTACGTCGTCAGACCGAGCGCGAGGATGTTGAGGGCCATCCCGGAGACGATCTGGTCCGCCCGCAGCGTGATCGAGGCGAACGCGTGCAGCGCCGCGAGCAGCAGGCCCGCGAACAGCGCGACAGCGATGGCGATCCAGATGTTGTGTGTGCGATCGGCCGCGACCACCCCGAAGAAGCAGCCGACGAGCATCGAGCCCTCGAGCGCGATGTTCGTGACCCCGCTCCGCTCGGTCATCGTCCCGCCGAGCGCCGCGAGCGCGATCGGTATCGCCAGGCGCAGCGTCGCTGCGAAGACGCTCGCGCCGAGGAGCAGCTCCCAGGTCACGCGATCGCCTCGACCGGCTTTCGCGTGCCGCGCCGCCGGGCGAGGCCGCGGACCAGCACCTCGGCCGCGATGACGAACAGGACGACGGCCTGGATGATCGCCACGAGGTTGGACGAGATGCCGGCGTGGGACTGCATGTACGCCCCGCCGTGCACGAACGCGCCGAACAGCAGGGCTGCGGCGACGATGCCGAGCGGCGAGTTCTTCCCGAGCAGCGCGACCGCGATCGCGTCGAATCCGTAGCTGGACGAGAAGCCGTCGTAGACGCGGCCGAAGACGCCGCTCACCTCGATCATTCCGCCGAGACCCGCGAACCCGCCGGCGATCGCCATGACCGCGATCATGTGGCGCGCCGGATCGATGCCGGCCTGCGCCGCCGCACGCGCTCCGAGTCCGACCGCGCGCAGACGGTACCCGAGCGGCGTGCGCCACATGAGGAACCAGAAGAAGGCGACCGCGAGCGCGGCGAGGATGATCCCGGCGTGCAGCCGGCTGAACAGCACGAGCTCGTTCGGGATGATCACCGGAAGCCGTGCGCCCGCACCGATCGGCGTGGACGCCGGTGTGCCGAGCGCGTTCTGCGCCGTCATCGGCCCGGCCTGCAGCAGCCAGTGCATCACGAATACGATCGTGTAATTGAGCATGATCGTCGTGATCACCTCGTTGACGCCGCGCACGGCCTTCAGCAGGCCGACGATCGCGCCGTAGAACGCGCCGCCGGCGATGCCGAACACGATGACGATCGGCATGAGGACGATCCCCGGGAACGACGGCCACTGCGAGCCGGCCCACCCGGCCGCGAGCGCGCCGACGAGGAGCTGGCCCTGCGCGCCGATGTTGAACAGACCGGTGCGGAACGCGATCGCGACCGCGAGACCGGTGAGCACGAGCGGGATCGCCGCCACGATCGTCTCGGTGATGTCGTACGGCGTGCCGAAGGCCCCCTGGAAGAGCGCCGCGTAGGCCCGCAGCGGGTCATTGCCGCTGAGGAGCACGAACACGGCGCCGATGACGAGCGCGATGACGACGGACAAGAGCGGGATGGCCGGGCCGCCGGCCCACTGGAACGTGAGCTGACGAACGGACGGGGCCGGGCGTTCGGTGCCCGGCCCCGTCGTCGTCGGTCGCTGGATCTGGGTCACCAGGTCACTTGACCTGGACGGTGTCCTTCGGAGTGATCTTGCCGGATGCGATGTCGGCGAGCGCCTGCGTCGCGGCCGCCTTCGCGTCCGCGGGCACGATCTTGTCGACCGTGCCGAAGCCGACGCCGCCGTTCGCCGCATTGAAGAAGTTGTCGCCGGCCTTGAACGTTCCGAGGCGGACCGCGCGGATCGTCTGGAACACGGCCTGGTCCACCTTCTTGAGCGCGCTCGTGATCACGGTGCCCGGAGCGACCGCGGCCTGATCGGCGTCGACGCCGATCGCGTAGACCCCGGCCGCCTTGGCCGCCTGGATGTAGCCGAGCCCGCTGCCGCCCGCGACCTGGAACAGGATGTCGCAGCCTTGGGCGATGTGGCTCTTGCCGACCTCGAGGCCCTTCTGCTGGTCGACGAAGTCCTGGCTGTAGCCGTTGAGGATCTTGGTGGTCGGGCTCACCGTCTTCACCGCGTCCTGGTAGCCCGCGATGTAGCGGTCCACCGGCGGGATCGGCAGGCCGCCCATCGAGCACACGGTGTTGTGCGTCGCGGCGCCGACCTTGTTCTTCGCCATCATCGCGGCGATGACGCCGACGACGTAGCCGGCCTCCTGCTCCTTGAAGAACAGGTTCGCCACGTTCGGCAGGTTCTTGACCGCGCCGCTGTCGTCGTTCGGCGCGCCGTCGATGATCGCGAACTTGACGTTCGGGAACTGCGTCGCGACCTTCCAGATGGCGTTCTGCATGAGGAAGCCGACGCCGATCACGAGGTCGTACTTGTCCTGCGCGTACTTCGTGAGGTTCGGGACGTAGTCCGCCTGCTGCTTCGACTCGGTCACCGAGGTGTCGACGAGCAGCTGGGCCTGGGCCTGCTGGCGGCCCTTGTCGGCGAGCGAGTTGAAGCTCTTGTCGTTGAGTCCGCCGACATCGGTCACCAGTCCGATCTTGAGGTGCTGACCCGTCGGGGCCCCGCTGCCGCTGGCCGCGGGAGCCGTGGTCGTGCCGGATGTGCCGCCTGATGCGCACGACGCCACGATCGTGGCGGCGAGCACGGAGAACGCGAGGATCCGTTTCATGAGCGCGGAATCCCTCCCTGGATGCTCGTTCGCGCCCCGTTCGGAGTGAGCGCGACCGCAGCGGATGGTAGGTCCTGGCGCATCCCGCCGCATGATTGTTCGCGATGCATGGTCAGACCAGAGCGTCGCGCGCCTGGCTGCGCCGCCCGTCGCCGGGGCCGGTCGCCTTCGTCCTCGCCGGCGCCATCGCCTCGGTGGCCGTGCCCCCGCTCGCGCTCGCGGTCACTCCCGACCTCGTGCTGGCCGTGCTGCTCCCGGGGCTCGTCTTCGAAGCGGCGTACCGGCTCCGGTGGGAGGACCTCCGGCGCTCGTCCGGCTCGATCGCCTTCCTGGCGGTCCCCGGCGTCCTCGTCTCGGCCGGGATCGTCGCCGTCGTGCTCACGCTGGCCACCGGCCTGCGACCCGATCTCGCGTTCGTCGCCGGCGCGATGGTGTCGGCGACCGACCCGGCCGCCGTCGTGGCGACGTTCACCCGCCTCCACGCGCCCCGCCGGCTCGTCGCCATCGTCGACGCCGAGAGCCTGCTGAATGACGGGACGAGCCTCGTCGCATTCGCGATCGCGATCGTCGTCGTGACCCGCTCGATCGGTCTCCCGGAGGCCGCGGGCCTGTTCGCGGCCACGGTCGTCGGCAGCGTGCTCGTCGGCGCGGCGATCGGCACCGTCGCGGCGATCCTGACGGCGCGTGTCGCGTTCGGCGCGGCCGCCGTCGCGATCTCGATCGTGGCGGCGTACGGCTCGTACCTCGCCGTCGCGGCGCTCGGGCTCTCCGGCGTGCTCGCGAGCGTCAGCGCGGGGGTCGCCCTCGGGAACCATGGCCGGCGGATCGGCCTCGGCGCGCGCACCGAACGCGCGCTCGACGCCGCGTGGGAGCCGATCACCTTCACGCTCACAGCCCTGATCTTCGTCGCCGTCGGCCTCGCGATCACTTGGGCGGACCTCCTCCGCGCGGTCGGCGACATCGCCTGGGGGATCGCCGCCGTGCTCCTCGGGCGCGCGGTCATCGTGTACGGATTGATCGGCGGCGCGCTCGTGTCGCTGCGTGGCCGGCGGCTCGCGCCGAACGTGCCGGGTCGCTGGCTGCATCTGATCTTCTGGGCCGGCCTCCGCGGCGGGGTCGCGACCGCGGCCGCGCTGTCACTGCCGGTGGACTTCCCGGAGCGCGAGGCGTTACAGCGGATCACCTTCGGGGTCGTCGTCGCGACGCTCCTCGTACAAGGCAGCACCGCCGGCTGGCTCGTACGCCGGCTCGGGCTCGAGGCGGCCTAGCCGGTAGCGACGCTCCGCACGACGTAGAGGATAAACACCAGATACAGGCTGCCGCCGAGGATCAGCGCCGAGAGCGGGAGCGCGTCACCGCGCGTCCGGACGCGCAGCTGCAAGTAGAGGAGCGCGCCGGAGATGAGCGCGAAGACCGCCGCGACGGTGCCGTACGGCCCGAGGATCCAGGGGGTCAGGAGCACGCCGACGGTCACCGGGATGGTGGACTGGAAGACCATCGCGCCGGCCACATTCCCGAGCGCGATGACGTCCTTCCCGTCCTTCGTCCAGATGAGGCTGTTCGCGGCCTCGGGCAGCTCGGTCGCGAGCGGTGCGAGCAGGAGCGCCACGAGAAGCGCGTTGAAGTGCATCGCGTGCGAGAAGGCGTCGATCCAGGCGGCGAAGATCTTCGCGCCCAGGAGGATGGCGCCGAACGCGAGCAGGGTCTGCCCGACGACGAGCCACGCCGGCGGATGATGCGGGTCGAACCCGGCGCCGACGCGGCGGAGGTACGTCGCGAAGCTCAGCGCATCGAACGCCTGCAGCTCCTCGGCCGCCTCCTCGACGTCCGCGGGGCTCGATGCCGGCGTGCGGAGGACGAGGAACAGGTAGACGACGTACCCGGGCAGGAAGATCCAGCCGATGACGCCCTTCAGGTCGTGGAGCGGCGGCACGAGCGCGATCGCCAGCGCGGCGGAGTACATGACCAGGAAGAAGCCGAGATCGCGCGACGCGTGCGCCCGGTCGACCCGTAGCGTGTCGCGGCCGCGCCGGCCCCGCAGCACGAACGCGGTCACGCCGACCAGGAGCAGCACGAGCGTTCCGAGCATGAACGGCGCGCCGAGGATCGCGCCGACGCCGATGTCGTCGGCCTCGACGCTCTGGGTGAACAGGATCGCGACGATCGGCACCAACGTCTCGGGGGTGGCGGTCCCGATCGCGGCGAGGATGCTGCCGGTCGCGCCCTCGCTCAGGCCGAGGAGCTGCCCGAGCCACTCCACGCCGTTCGTGAAGACCTCGGCCCCGACGAGGATGAGCGCGAACGCGGCCAGCAGGAGGAGCGCGTCGGTCGGGCTCACGCCTCAGTCGATCGCGGTCGCGACGGTCTCGTTGTCGCCGGCCGCCGCGCGCCGCCCCCGGTGGCGCACGGCGCGGATGAGCGGCAGCGCGAGGAGCGCGAACGCCAGGATCATCAGGACCGACGACAGCGGGCCGCCGAAGAAGATCAGCGGGCTGCCGCCGCTCGCGATGAGACTCTGCCGCAGCGTCTTCTCGGTGGAGTCGCCCAGGACGATCGCGACCACGAGCGGTGCGAGCGGGTACTTCGTCTTCCGCAGCCAGTAGCCCACCAAGCCGAAGATGACCGTGATGAACACGTCGGTCATGCTGTTGTTCAGTGAGTACGCGCCGATGATCGAGATCAGGATGATGAACGGCGTCAGGATCGCGTACGGGACGCGCATGATCATGGCGAGCAGCGGCACGCCCGCCAGGCAGATGACGAAGGTCAGCAGGTGTCCGAGGTAGACGCTCGCGATCAGGCCCCAGACGAAGTCGTGGTGCTCGGTGAACAGCAGCGGACCGGGCGTGAGTCCCCAGATGAACAGGCCGGCCATGATCACGGCGGAGGTCGGGGAGCCCGGGACGCCGAGGGCGATCATCGGCACGAGCGAGCCGACCGCCGCGGAGTCCGCCGCCGCCTGCGGGGCCATGATCCCGGAGATCTCGCCCTTGCCGAAGCCCTCCTTGTTCTTGGACCACTGCCGGGCGAGGCCGTATCCGAGGAACGAGCCGGCCGTGGCGCCGTGGCCCGGCAGGGTGCCGAACCAGAAGCCGATGAGCGCGGTCGACACCACGAGCCAGATCCGCTTCTTCAGCTCGCGGAAGGTCTCGATGATGTCGGCCAGGCCGACGCGGGCGGAGATCCGCTCGACGAACCCGATGCCCGACTCCTCCGCCGACGCGAGGATCTCGCCGATGCCGAACAGGCCGATCGTGACCGGGACGAAGCTGACCCCCGAGAGGAGCGCGGTCTGGCCGAACGTGAGGCGCGGGGCGCCGGTGAGCGTGTCGAACCCGACCGAGGCGAGCAGCAGTCCGAAGCCGATCATCATGACCGCCTTGGCCGGTGACTCCGCGCCCAGGCCGATGAGGGTCGCGAAGGACATGACGAACACCGCGAACAGCTCGGGCGGGCCGAACGAGAGCGCCGCATCGGCGAGGGCGCGGGCGAAGAACGTGAACAGGACGGTGGCGAGGAACGCGCCGACGAACGATGCCATGAACGACGACGCGAGCGCCACGCCCGGTTTCCCCTTCCGTTTCGCCAGCGGGAACCCGTCGAACAGGAGGACGACCGACCACGGCTCGCCGGGGATGTTGAACAGGATCGAGGTGATGACGCCACCGAACAGCGCGCCCCAGTACACGCCGGCCAGGAGGATGACCGCGCTCGTCGGGTCGGTCCGGGCGATGATGACCGTGATCGGGAGGAGGATCGCGACCGCGCTGGTCCCGCCGAGACCCGGGAGGACGCCGACCACGAGCCCGAGGACGACCCCGACGAACAGCATGAGGATGTTGAACGGCTGGAGCGCGGTCGCGAAGCCGCCGCCCAGGTCGCCGAAGACGTTAAAGAACGCACTCAGCGCGTCCATCTAGCCGCGACTCACGTCAGAACGGGAGGATGCCCTGGTCGTAGAGAACGCTCTTGGGCAGGCTCACCCGGAAGCCCACCTCGAACGCGGCGTAGATCGCGACCGGCAGGCCGACGGCGAGCGCCAGGACCCAGATCCAGCGGTAGTGTCCGACCCAGCGCGCGAAGAGCGCCATGTAGAGCGCGCTCACGATGTAGAAGCCGAGCCAGATGATCGCGACGGACCCGAGGATCATCGGGCCGACGATCTTGAGGACCGAGAACACCGCCTCGCGCCCCTCGAAGGCAGGCGGGCCCGTCTCGGCGGATCGCGCGGCGCCGACCGCCACGATGACCGCGCAGGCGAAGATCACCGCCGCCGACCAGAACGGATAGAAGCCGGCGCCGATCCCACCGGGCTCGGTGCCGCTGGTGTCGACGAGCGCGCCGGCGCGCGAATCGAACATCGCGACGGCGGCCAGGATCATGAATCCCGCCGCCGTCGCGATCTGGTACGGCCGCAACGTCCGCTACTGGACCCAGCCGTTCTTCTTCGCGATGTCCTCGTGGAGCTTCTGGTAGTCGGCGACGAACTTCGTGAAGTCCGCGCCGCTCTTGAAGTCCGGGTTCAGCGAGTTCTTCTTCATGAAGTCCTGCCAGTCGGCGGAGTCGAAGACCTTCTTGAACACCCCGGCCCAATAGCCCTGCTGGGCTGCCGAGAGGCCGGGCGGTCCCATGATCGCGCGCATCACGTAGTAGTCGTCGATCTCGAGGCCCTGCGACTTGCAGGTCGCGAGGCCCTTGAACGGGCCATCGGTCGGGCTGGCCGGGAGGAAGGCGCACAGCGGCCGGACCTTTGGCGGCGTGGCCGTGTACAGACCGAGGCCCTCGCTCGGGTTGTTCACCGTGGCGTCGACCTTGACCGCTCCGGTCCCCGCGAGGTCCTTCGCCACGGTGCCGCCGCCGGACTCCGGCACGTACTTGAACGGCTTCGTCTGCTTCAGATCCTGGATCCGGCGGAACATGACCTCGTCTTCCTGCTTCGAGCCGGTACCGGCGACGGTGAGCGAGTTCGCCTGCGCCGCCGCGATGAAGTCACCGGCCGTCTTCCAGGGACTGTCGTTGTTGACCCACAGGTAGAACGGGTCGAGCGCCAGGTTCGCGATCGGAGTGAAATCGGTCGCCTTGAACGGCAGCTTCTGGACGATGAGCGTCGTGAAGAAGGAGTTGAGGGTGATCATGATGTAGTGCATGTCACCCTTGTGGTCGTAGACGTACTGGAACGCGACCGCGCCCGAGCCGCCGTCCTTGTTCACCGGCGTCAGCGGCTGGGCCATCAGCTTGTTCTTCTCGATGGCCCCCTGGATGAGCCGCGCGTAGATGTCGGACGCCCCGCCGGGTGCCGTGCTGATGACGAACTCGACCGGCTTGGTCGGCGCGACGACCGCGGCCGTCGTGGCGGTCGCCGCCGCCCCCGTCGTGGCGACGGTCGCCGGAGCCTTGGAGGCGCCACCGGTGGCCCCGCCGCCGCAGGCCGCCGCGATGATCGCCGTGATCGCCGCGATCGTCGTCGAACGCGCGAGCGACTTCCGCATACCTCGTGACCTCCCGCTATTCGTAGCCCGGCAGGGTCAGCCCGTTCGCTGGTCAGACCAGACCCCGCTCTGGTCAGACCGGCGGCATCGTAGGCCCGCCGGTCGGACGCACGCAACAGCCTCGAAGTACCCCGGTTCGGGGACGACCCGGGCTGGTGGCAGAATTGCCTGACGACGGCACAGCCGCACCGCCACCCGCTTCCGGTGGGCGAGAAGCGAACGGAGGACGAGCGTCATGGTGAAGGAGCTGAGCCGGCCGACGGCGCCGCTACGCCGCGGAGCCGCACCCGAGAGCGCGTGGGCCTTTTTCGACGGAGCGTTCGTTCCCCTGAAGGACGCGAAGGTGAGCGTCCTGACGCACGCCTTCAACTACGGGACCGGCGTCTTCGAGGGGATCCGGGCCTACTGGAACGACGACCGCCAGCAGCTCTACGGCCTCCACCTGCTCGAGCATTACCAGCGCCTGCACCGGTCCTGCCGGGTGATGCGCCTCGACCTGGCATACAGCCCGGAGCGCCTCGTCGAGATCACGCTCGAGCTCCTCCGGCGCTGCGGCTACCGCGAAGACGCCTACATCCGGCCGCTGGTCTACAAGAGCAGCGAGCTGATCGGCGTCCGGCTCCACGACCTCGAGTCGTCGTTCACCGTCTTCGCCGTGCCGTTCGGGACCTACATCGATGTCGACCGCGGCATCAGCTGCGGAGTGTCGAGCTGGCGGCGGGTCGATGACAACGCGATCCCGGCGCGCAGCAAGATCACCGGCTCGTACGTGAACGCGGCCCTCGCGAAGACCGAGGCCCAGGAGGCCGGCTTCGATGAGGCGATCGTCCTCACGAACGACGGTCACGTATCGGAGGGCAGCGCGGAGAACCTGTTCATCGTCCGCAACGGCACGCTCGTCACCCCGCCGGTCACGGACAACATCCTCGAGGGCATCGTCCGAGCGAGCCTCATCCGGATCGCCCGCGACCTCGGGGTCCCGCTCGACGTGCGGTCGATCGACCGAACGGAGCTCTACATCGCCGACGAGATCTTCCTCTGCGGCACGGGCGCGCAGCTCTCGCCCGTGACGTCGGTGGATCACCGCCGGGTCGGGGACGGCGCGGTCGGCCCGATCACGCAGAAGCTCAGCCGGATCTACTTCGACGCGGTGCGCGCGAAGGGCGACCGCTACCCGGAGTGGGTGACCGCGGTCTATCCGACCTAGAGCAGGCCACGCCGTCTAGCGCGCCTTCTTCCTCACCTTCGCGTTGCGGGCGGTATCCCGATCGGCGACCGCCTGCCGGACGGTCTTGAAGTTCTTCGTCAGGCCCGTGCGGCGGTCCCGGCTGATCTCCTGCTGCATCTTCGGGCTGCGTGAGACCTTGCGCGCGCGGCTGGCGTCCTTCGCGCTCGTATCGACGATCTCCGCGAGCTTTTTCAGTCCGGCGAGCTGTTTCTTGAGCGGCATGCTGACCTCCTAGCGCCGCGAGTCCGTGGCGAGTCCCTTGAAGTCGGTCCCCACGACCACGACGATATCGGCGTCGGTCTGCTCGGACGCACTCGCGTCGCGGACGGGGATCCCGCTGAGCTGCTGCGAGAGCTGCTCCGCCGTATACCGCTTGCTCGCGTTGTTCAGCAGGATCTCCGAGCGCCCCGACGCTCCCGTCGTCACGCGCGCGACGTCGAACGCGCGCGCGGCCAGGCGGCCGGCGACGTCCTGCGCGACCGGACTCTTCGCCCCGGTGCCGCGGATCTCGATCCGGGCGCCCTCCTGGCGGACCCGTGGGTCATAGAACAGCTCGGCCACGAGGTTCGCGAGCTTCGCGCGGTCGGGGATGAGGTAGTAGCCGAGCGGCGAGTTGTCCTCCGTCAGCTCGCAGTGCGGGGCAGCGCCGCCGCACGGCAGCAGGACCTCGCTCTGGATGTCCTTCGACGGGATGCCGCCGCCAAGGCCGGCGAGCGGAAGAATGTTCGCCGGATCGAAGCTCGTCTCGACGGCCGACCCGACGTCGCTCACGATCGCCGGGAGCCGTCCGAGCATCCCATCCGACGCGATGCGCGCGCGGATCGCGGAGATGACGTCCTGCTGCCGGCGCGCGCGGGAGAAATCGTTGCTGTCGTGCCGTGAGCGCGCGTACTTCAGCGCGAGGTCGCCCGACATGAGCTGCGGCCCCGGCTGGATGTTCAGCCGCTCGATGCCGAAGTCGGCCGTCGGGTAGGACTCGTCGCGGATCGGGCGCTTCACGTCGATGAGCGCTCCGCCGACGGAGTCGACGATCTTCCTGAACGCGTCGAAGTTGATCAGCGCGTAGCTGTTGATCTGGATGCCGAGGAGCCCCTCGATGGTGCGCTCCGCGAGGTCCGGCCCACCGAGGGCGAACGCGGCGTTCACCTTCTCATTGCCGTGGCCGGGGATCGGGGCGAGCGTGTCGCGCGGCACGGAGAGCATCGCCGCGGTCCGGTTCACCGGATCGATCGACAGCACGATCATCGTGTCGGTGTTCTGCGTGTCACCGGCGACGCCCCGCGAGTCGATGCCGAGCACGAGCACGTTCAGCCGATCGCGGCCGTTCCATGGCGGCGGCTGGAACGTCGTCACCGTTCCGCGCGCCGTCGCGCCCGCGACGGGCGCGAACACCTTCGCCGCGAGGGCGGCCCACGCGTTCGCGCCGCGATAGACGCTCGCGTAGCCCGCGATGAGCGCGAGGGTCACGATGCCGAGCGCGGCGTAGTCGGCGGCGTGGCGGCCGCGGAGCGTCGTGCCGTCGCGGAACACGCCCGCGAAGGCGTCGCCGACGACCCAGAGGTGATAGACGAACAGTCCGCCGACGATCGCGACCGTGAACAGGACCGCGTGCCGCACCACGAGCGACGTGAGCGGGTCGAACGTCGCGACGAACGCTCCGCCCAGGGCCACCGCGAGGACCGGGACGAGGAAGGCGATCACGCCGCGGATCCAGCGCTCCTGATAGAGCTGGCCGAGCCCTGGGAGGAGCCCGCTACAGATCGCGGCGAGACCCGGCGAGCCGCCCTCCTCGCGGGCGAGCAGGATGCCTCGCGCGCTGCCACAGCGCCGGCACGATCGTGCGGTGGAGAGGTTCAGGGTCGAGCAACGGGCGCACGACCAGGGCTCGCGCGGGCTGCGCATGGGAGCCGTAGCGTATAGCGGGTGGAGCGCGGACCGCGCGTCGACACCGCGACCCTGCGCGGCGCTCGCGCGGTCGGGATCGTGTGCGCCATCGCGTTCCTCGCGCCGGTGATCCTGTCGGTCGTCGTTCCGCAGGCCTTCCTGTTCACCCCGTACCACGGCGCCTACCAGCGCATGTTGTCGGCCATGCTCCTGGCCTTCGGTCTGGGCCTCGCCCTCGCGCTCCGCGACCCGGTGCGGAACGCCGGCGTCTACGCCGTCATCGGCCTCGCGAGCGGCTGCCTGACCGGGGCCATCGTGTACACGCTCCTCGCCGATCCCGGGCAGGACCCGCTCCATTGGTTCGCCCAGGTCCCGCTGCTCGGGCTCGTCGCGATCGCGCTCGTGGTGACCTACACGCGCCTGCGGCGGCCGCACCCGGTGATCGTCCGCATCGTGGTGGTCGCGGTGGTCCTGTTCCCGGTGGCCCTCTATGTGTACGACCTTGCATTGCGGTCGTTCGTCGCGCGCTGATACTGGCGCAATGACCGCGATCGTCACCGTCCGGGAGCTGCAGAAGCACTACGGCGACATCCATGCCGTCCGCGGCATCTCGTTCGAGGTGCGGCAGGGGGAGATCTTCGGGCTGCTCGGTCCGAACGGCGCGGGCAAGACGACGACCGTCGAGATCCTCGAGGGCCTGCGCAAGGCTGACGGCGGCGACGCGATCGTGGACGGCATCGACGTCTCGAAGGAGCCGTCGAAGGCGAAGGAACGGGTCGGCGTCCAGCTGCAGCAGAGCGCGTTCCCGGAGAACTTCACCGCGAAGGAGACGGTCGAGCTGTTCGCGCTCTGCTACGGCGTGACCGTCGACGCGACGGCGCTGCTGCGGCAGGTGGACCTCGCCGACAAGGCGGGCCAGCGCCAGGAGAAGCTCTCGGGCGGTCAGCGTCAGCGGCTGTCGATCGCGACCGCGCTGGTGAACCGGCCGCGCGTCCTGTTCCTCGACGAGCCGACCACCGGGCTCGACCCGCAGGCGCGCCGGAACCTGTGGGACCTCGTGCGCGAGATCCGCGCGTCCGGCACCACGGTCTTCCTGACGACGCATTACATGGATGAAGCGGAGGTCCTCTGCGACCGCGTCGCGGTGATGGACCACGGCGAGATCATCGCCATGGACCCGCCGCGCACGCTGATCACGGCGCTGCTCGGCCGCGGCTTCACGAAACCGATCATCCAGCAGCAGGCCAATCTCGAGGACGTGTTCCTCGACCTCACCGGCCACGAGCTGCGGGAGGACTGATGGCCCAGGCCCTGCGGCTCACGGTCATGTACCTGCGCGCCTACGTGCGCGATCGCACGGCGGTGTTCTTCTCGCTCGTGGTGCCGCTCATGCTGCTGTTGATCTTCGGGTCGCTGAACCTCGGCGCGTTCGGCAAGGTCTCGCTCGCGATCGACGATCAGGCGAACAACGCCGCGAGCCACGGGTTCGTCGCGACGCTGGAGAAGATCGACACGCTCTCGGTCCAGCACATCTCGGCCGATGCGGCGCTCGTGCAGCTGAAGCGCACCGAGCTCGACATGCTCCTGGTCATCCCGAAGGACTTCGCGATCACGCCCTCGCGCGCGGGCCAGCCCGTGCCGACGCTGACGATGTATGGGAACGACGCGCGGCCACAGCAGGTCTCGGTCGGCGAGTCGATCGTCAATGAGGTCATCACCCGTCTGTCGTTCGCGGTGAACCAGACCGCTCCGGTCGTCAGCCTGAAGCAGGAGGACGTCCAAGGCGTCCGCTTGCGTTACGTCGATTTCCTCGTCCCCGGCATCCTCGGGGTCAACGTCATGCAGCTCGCGATCTTCTCGGTCGCCTTCGCGCTCGTCGTCGACAAGCGGCGGGGCGTGCTGCGCCGGATCATGGCGACCCCGTTGAAGCCGTCCACGTTCCTCGTGGCACAGGTCGTGACGCGGCTGATCATGGCGACGGCGCAGGTCCTCATCATGTTGGCCGTATCGGTCTTTCTCTTCGACGTGCATCCGCTCGGCGGGATCCTGCCCTTGCTCCTCGTGTCGTTGTTCGGCGCGGTGCTGTTCCTCACCATCGGCTTCGCGCTCGCCGGCTGGGCCGAGACCGAGAACCAGGTGCCGGCGATCGCGCAGCTCATCACCCTGCCGCAGTTCTTCTTCTCCGGTGTGTTCTTCTCGAAGGATGCGGCGCCCGAGCTCATCCGTCCCGTGACGAATCTGCTGCCGCTCACGTTCCTGAACGATGCGCTCCGCGAGATCTCCGTCCAGGGCGCGACGCTCTGGGACGTTCGATCGCAGCTCCTGGGGCTCGCTGTCTGGACCGTGATCGGCTTCGCCCTCGCGGTCCGGTTCTTCCGCTTCGATCGATTCTGATGCCCCCGCCGCGCGGATCGCGGAACGCGTTCGTCTTTGCGGCCCTCGTCCTCGCCGGCTACGTGCTCATGCGGTCGCTCGGGGTCGACGAGCCCTACGCGTTCATCGTCACAGCCGTCGTCGCGCTCATCGGCTGGAGGCTCGTCGCGCGCGAAGCGCGCTAGCCGGCGGTGAGTGCCTCGTGCACGGCGCGGTGCGCGTGCGCGCGGAACCGGCCCCAGGCGTCCCAGTTCGGGATCCCCGGCGCGGCGTCCGGGGGGATCCGGTCCAGATGGTCCGCGACGCGTCCGAGCTCGCCGGCCGGCACCTCGCGGTACGACTCGATCTGCTCGTGCGCGTCGAGCGGCGCGACCGGCGCGCCGGTCTCATCGTCCAGCAGGAACGCGAACGTGTGGAACACCGGCCCGCCGCCCGGTCCGTCGCGGTACGTGAGCGCGGCGAGGAAGCGCCGCGGCTCCACAACGAGACCGGTCTCCTCACGGGTCTCGCGGAGGACCGCGTCGAGGATCGGCTCGTCCGGGTCGATCCCGCCGGTCGGAAGGCGGTACGCGCCGCGCGGGTAGAACGTCTTGATCGACAGGAGCACGTTCCCGGTGGGCCGGCGCACGACCATGCAGACCTCGGCGAAGCGCGACGGGTTGCCCACCGGATCGAACGCGATGTCGTCCAGCGGGATCTCGCGCGTGATGGGCTGACCGAGCCGCGCGGCGAGAGTCGCGATCTCCGACCGCATCGGAGCCGTGAGCGGACGCGGGATCCGTGAGAAGGGCCCAGCGTGCACGACCTCGCGAGCGTACCCGGGTGGCGGCACGTGCTCGCGCCATATGCTGCGACGGCCGTGATGTGGGCGTCCCTGGAACCGATCTGGCAGGCGGTGATCTCCGAAGCGTGGGCGGCATACCGGGCGGGATCCCACGCGATCGGTGCGGTGATCACGACGGCGGACGGCACCATCGTCGCGCGCGGCCGCAACCGCGTGCGCGACGTCATCGCGACGGCCGGTCAGATCCACGGGACCAGGCTCGCCCACGCTGAGGTCAACGCGCTGCTGGGTCTCCCAAAGGAGCTCGACCCCACGACGCTCACCCTGTGGGGGACGACCGAGCCGTGCCCGATGTGCCTCGGCGCGATCGCGATATCGAAGGTCCGCGACGTGCGGTACGCGTGTCGTGAGCCATACGCCGGCAGCGCGGCGCATGCGGCCGCCAACCCGTTCATGCGCTTACGCGGGCTCGCGCTCCGCGGACCGGATCGGCCGGACGTCGAGGCGATGCTGACGGTCATGGAGGTCGAGCACGCCCTGCGGGCAGGCTGGGCCCACGACGTGTACCTCGGCGCCGTCCGCGCCGTGGTCCCGGGGGCCGTCGACGCGGCAGTCGACGCTCACGCGACCGGCTGGTTGTGGCGCATGGCCGTGGCGGGCGCGCCGGCCGGGAAGGCTGTCGACGCGATCGCATCCGATAAACTGCTTCTACACGGCGTTCGAGGGGCGATCGACCCCGAGCCTCCGCAAGAACGCCCGGCCAGGTCGGGCAACTAGACGCGGACGGAGCCGCACCGTTAGAGGCGGGATCGAGTGCGGCGCGCGCTAGGCGTGCCGAAGCTGGGTGGTACCGCGGTCCGACCCGACCGTCCCTTATGGGACGGTCGTTCGATTAACTGGAGGGATCGTGGTCACTGAGAAGACGAGATTCGCACCGGTGGGGTCGGGCGTCGACCTGCCCGAGCTCGAGCACGGGGTGCTGGACCTCTGGGCGCGCGAGCGCAGCTTCGATGTGCTGCGGAAGAAGAACGCCGGCCGGGACCGCTACTCGTTTTTTGACGGGCCGATCACGGCGAACGTCGAGGCGATGGGTATCCATCACGCCTGGTCGCGCACGTACAAGGACGTGTACCAGCGCTACCACGCGATGCTCGGGCAGGACCTCCGCTACCAGAACGGCTTCGACTGCCAGGGCCTCTGGGTCGAGGTCCAGGTGGAGCGCGAGCTCAACCTGAACAACAAACGCGACATCGAGTCGTACGGCATCGACCGCTTCTCGGACGCCTGCCGTGCCCGCGTGGTGCGATCGGCGAAGGCGATCACCAAACAGTCCATCCGGCTCGGCCAGTGGATGGATTGGGACAACTCCTATTACACCTACGACGACAACAACATCTCGCACATCTGGCACGTCCTCAAGATCTGCCAGGAGCGCGGCTGGCTGTACAAGGGCCACCGCTCGATGCCGTGGTGCGCGCGGTGCGGCACCGCGCTGTCCCAGCACGAGATGATCGACAGCTACAAGGAGATGACCCACACCTCGATCTACGCGAAGCTGCCTGTGGAGGGACAGCCGGACACCGTCTTCCTGGTCTGGACCACCACGCCCTGGACACTGCCGGCGAACGTCGCGCTCGCCGTGCATCCCGACCTCGACTACGTGCGCGCGAAGGTCGGCGCCCAGACCGTCATCCTGGGCAAGAAGGTGTTCGAGAGCCTCGCGCTTCCGGGCGCCGCGGTCGTGGCCACGGTGAAGGGCACGGACCTCATCGGCCTCCGCTACACCGGCCCGTTCGACGAACTGGAGGCCGCCCGACCGGCGGCGGCCGTCCACCGGGTCATCGGATGGGACGCCGTGAGCGAGGAGGAGGGCACCGGCATCGTGCACATCGCGCCCGGCTGCGGCGCCGAGGACTTCGCGCTGTCCAAGACCGAGTCGTTGCCCGTCCTCGTGCCGATCGACGAGAACGCGCGCTTCGTCGGCGGCTACGGCTGGCTCGAGGGCCGGGAGGCCCGTGGCGTCGCGCAGGAGATCGCCGACGATCTCGGCAGGCGCGGGTTCCTGTTCACGTCCCAGCCGTACACCCACCGCTACCCGGTGTGCTGGCGGTGCAAGGAGGAGATCGTCTTCCGCGTCGACGACGAGTGGTTCATCGCGATGGACGAGCTCCGGCCGCAGCTGATGGCGGCGGCGAAGGACGTCACCTGGGTGCCGCCCGCCGCCGGCGCCCGGATGCAGAACTGGCTCCAGAACATGGGCGACTGGAACATCTCGCGCAAGCGCTACTGGGGGTTGCCGCTGCCGTTCTACACCTGCGCGAACGGCCACTTCTTCGTCATCGGGAGCGAGGAGGAGCTGCGCGAGCGAGCGCTGGGCGGGCTCGATGGCCTGCGCGACCTGCACCGGCCGTGGATCGACGCGGTCATCGTCGCCTGCCCGACCTGCGCCGCCGAGAGCCGGCGGGTGAAGGAGGTCGGCGACTGCTGGCTCGACGCCGGCGTCGTGCCGTTCTCGACGCTCGACTACCTGCACGACCGGACGTACTGGGAGCAGTGGTTCCCGGCGGAGTTCGTGGTCGAGATGGTCGAGCAGGTGCGGCTGTGGTTCTACTCAGCGCTGTTCTTCAGCGTGGTGCTCACCGGCAAGGCGCCGTACCGGACGAACGGATCGCACGGCATAGTGCTGGCGGCACCGGGCGAGGAGTTCCACAAGACCGGCGCGAACATGCTCGACCTCGGCGCCGCCTGTGAGGAGGTCGGCGCCGACGTGATCCGCTGGCTGTACGCGCGCCAGGACCCCCAGTCCGACGTCTACTGGGGCCAGGCGCCGACCGACGACATCAAGCGGCGCCTGCTCACGCTCTGGAACACGTACTCGTTCTTCGTGACGTATGCGAACCTCGACGGATTCGACCCGAACGCGCCTCTGCTGCCGGTCGCGAAGCGCCCGCTCATCGATCGCTGGCTCCTGTCGGCGCTCGCGCGGCTGGTGCGCGACAGCCGCGACGCGTTCGAGCGGTACGACGTCGCGAGCGCCGCCTGGAAGATGGAGGCGTTCTGGGAGGACCTGTCCACCTGGTACGTGCGGCGGAACCGGCGACGGTTCTGGCAGGCCGCGTCGCGGGACGACTCGCTCGCCGCGTACCAGACCCTGTACGAAGCGCTGACGACCCTCGCGCGGCTGTTCGCGCCGGCGATGCCGTTCCTCGCCGAGTCGATGTACCAGAACCTGGTGCGTGGCGCGCGCGGCGGCGCGGAGGCCTCCGTTCATCACACCGGCTACCCAGCCCTCCACGCGGAGCGCATCGACGACGAGCTCGAGCGGCGGATGCGCGCGGCGATGCGGGTCGTCGCGCTCGGCAGGGCCGCCCGATCGGCCGCCGGGGTGAAGACCCGAACCCCGCTGCCGAAGCTCATCGCGGTCTTCGACGCGACCGATCACGACCACGGCGTGCTCGACGGGCAGGCCGATCTCGCGGCGATGATCTGTGACGAGCTGAACGTGAAGTCATTCGAGGTCCGTGATCGCGCCGAAGGCCTCGTGCGCGAGATCGTGAAGCCCGAGCTCAAGGCCCTTGGTCCGAGGCTCGGCAAGGATCTGCCGCGCGTCCGTGGCGCGCTGCAGGCGGGGAGATACCGGACGGTCGACGGAGGCATCCGGGTCGAAGGCTTCACCCTGAGTCCGGCCGAGGTCCTCGTCTCGCACGAGGGCACGCCCGGCCACGCGGTCGGCAAGGACGCCGGCGCCATCGTCGCGCTCGAGACGACGCTCACGCCCGACCTCGAGGCCGAGGGCCTCGCGCGGGAGCTGGTCCGGAAGGTGAACGACCTGCGCAAGGAGGCCGGGTTCGAGATCGCCGACCGGATCGCCCTGCGCTATGCGGGCGCGATCGCGCCGACCGTCGAGCGGTTCAGCGACCTCGTCGGCGCCGAGACGCTCGCGACGTCGCTGCGGTCCGGCCCCATCGGCCGAGGGCACGCGTGGTCCGGCGAGCTCAACGGCGTCGCGGCCGCGCTGGAGCTCGAGAAGGTCTAACGCTCGAGGAGGCTCGAGCGCAGCGCCGCGGCCACCAGGCGCGGCGCGCGCCGGCCCGCCGGTCCGGTGAGCGCGGTCCGCCAGGTGGGGTAGGCGAGCAGTGCGTGCGCCAGCGCGATCCCCTCGGACGCGCGCACCCGAAGGACGTGCCGCCGGGCGAGACCGTCGAGCGTGCGGGTGATGAGCGCGAGCCGCACGTCATCGAGCTCGCGCAGGATCACGGCGACCTCGCGCGGGACGCCGCCGCTCGTGAGGGTCTCGAGCGCCGCGCTCTCCGTCCGGTACGTGCGCTCGTGCAGCGCGACGAGCTGGTTGACGATCCCTTCCGGAGTGTCGGAGCGCGGCTGCCAGCGCTCGACGCGACGGATGATCCCGTCGGCGCGTCGGCGCAGCGTCGCGCGGACCAGGCGCTCCTTGGACGGCGCGTGCAGGTACACCGTGCGCGGCGACACCTTCGCGCGCCGGGCCACCTCGGTCAGGCGCAGTCCGGCGTAGCCGCGTTTCGCCGACTCGCGCAACGTCGCGGCCTCGATGGCCGCGTGGGTCCGCGCGCGCCGTCGGGCGCGCTCGCGCTGGTCATACGCGCGTGTATTCGCTACATGAGGACTGTAGCCAATATCGCCGGGTCGCACGGCCTTTGCTAGCCTTGCCCAGGTGATCGCGCCGCTCGCGTTCGTGTTCCCCGGCCAGGGCTCCCAGAGCGTCGGCATGGGCCGCGCGGTCTACGAGGCGTCCGCCCGCGCCCGCGCGGTCTTCGAGGAGGCCGACCGGATCCTCGGCTACAAGCTCAGCGAGATCTGCTTCAACGGTCCGGCCGAGCGGCTGGACGACACGCGCGTCGCGCAACCGGCGATCCTCACGACGAGCGTCGCGCTGCTCGAGGCGCTCGCCGAGGATGGCTCGCGCACGTCGGCGCGGATCAGCGACGGACACGAGCCGCGCGGCGTCGCGGCGCTGCCTGACGATCTTCGCCCGTCGTTCGTCGCCGGGCACTCGCTCGGCGAGTTCAGCGCGCTCGTGGCCGCCGGCGTGCTCACGTTCCCCGACGCGCTCCGCCTCGTCACCGAGCGCGGCCGCCTCGCTGCGACGAAGGGCGCGCGCGGCGCGATGGCCGCCGTGATCGGCATGTCGGCCGCGGACGTCGATCGCGTGATCGCCGAGACCGTGCCGCAGGGCAGCGCCGTCGTCGCGAACGACAACGGCCCGTCGCAGGTCACGATCGCCGGTGAGAGCGCCGCGGTCGCGACGGTCAGCGAAGCGCTCGCGAAGCGCGGGGCACGCCGGGTCGTGCCGCTCCGGATCTCCGGTCCGTTCCATTTCCCCGCGATGGGCGCGATCGGCGCGGACCTCGCGACGTTCATGCGCACCATCACGTTCCGCGATCCGGTCGTCCCGGTCGTCGCGAACACCAGCGGCGCACCGCACGAGAGCGGCGCACGGATCCCCGAGGCCCTCGTCCGCCACCTCTCGAATCGCGTCGAGTGGCTGCGTTCGGTGCGGTTCATGGCCGAGCGCGGCGCCTCGACGTTCGTCGAGATCGGCGCCGGCCAGGTCGTGAACGGGCTCGTGAAGCGCATCGCCGACGTGAAGCTCATCAACGTGTCCGACCCGCCCTCGATCCGCGAAGCGATCCGCGCGCTTCGCGCCCGCGTGTCATGAGGCGCGTCGTCGTCACCGGCGTCGGCGCCGTCACGCCGATCGGCGACACCGTCGCTGCGACCTGGGACTCGATGATCCACGGCCGCAGCGGCATCGGGCGGATCACGCGGTTCGATCCGAGCCCGTACGAGTCGCAGATGGCCGGCGAGGTCAAGGACTTCGATCCGGCCAGGTACATGGATCGGAAGGACGCCCGCCGGACCGACCGCTTCGCGCAGCTGGCAACGGCCGCCGCATCGCAGGCACTGACCGACTCGAAGCTCGACATCGCCAAGGAGCCGGAGCGCGTCGGCGTGTCGATCGCGACCGGCGTCGGCGGTCTCGGGACGCTCGTCGAGCAGGTCCTCGTGATGGAGAAGCGCGGTCCGAGCCGGCTGTCACCGTTCATGGTCCCGATGCTCATGGCGAACGCCGGCTCGGCGCAGGTCTCGATGCAGTTCGGGCTGAAGGGCCCGAATCTCGCGCACGTGTCGGCGTGCGCCTCGAGTGCGCACTCGATCGGTGAGTGCGCGGCGATCATCCAGCGCGGCCAGGCGGACGTCATGGTCGCCGGCGGCGCGGAAGCCGCGGTCCTGCCGATCGCGATCGCCGCGTTCTCGACCATGCACGCGATGTCGCGGCGGAACGACGACCCGGAGCACGCATCGCGGCCGTTCGACAAGGACCGCGACGGCTTCACGCTCTCCGAGGGCGGCGCCGTCGTGATCCTGGAGGAGCGTGAGCACGCCATCGCGCGCGGCGCCCACGTCTACGGGGAGCTCGTCGGGTACGGCGCGACCGCCGACGCGTACCACATCACCTCACCGTCGCCCGAGGGCGAGGGCAACGCCCGCTCGATGCGGATGGCCCTCGACGACGCGAAGCTCGAGCCGGCGGCGATCGACTATATCAACGCCCACGGCACCTCGACCCAGCCGAACGACCGCGAAGAGACCGCCGCGATCAAGAAGGTCTTCGGCGAGCACGCCTACGCGCTGCTCGTGTCGTCCACCAAGTCGATGACCGGACACCTGCTCGGTGCCGCGGGCGCCCTCGAGGCCATCGCGTGCCTGCTCGCGCTGCGCGACGGCTGCATCCCGCCGACGATCAACTACCGGACGCCGGACCCCGCGCTGGACCTCGACTACGTCCCGAACACGGCGCGGTCCAAGGAGATCAGGACGGCGCTCTCGAACTCGATGGGCTTCGGCGGGCACAACGCCACCCTGATCTTCACCAAGGCCTGATGCCGAAGCTCGAGGGCCTGACGGCACTCGTCACGGGCGCCGGCCGCGGCATCGGACGGGCGACCGCGATCCGTCTCGCGACGGACGGTGCCCGGATCGCCATCAACTTCAAGGGCAACACCGCCGCGGCCGAAGAGACCAAACGGGCGGTCGAGGCCGCGGGTTCGCAGGGCGCGCTCATCCAGGGCGACGTCTCCGTCGACGTGGACGCCGAGCGCGTCGTGAAGGAGGCGCTCGCGTTCGGCGCGGGCCGGCTCGACATTTTGGTCAATAACGCCGGCATGACCCGCGACAACCTGCTCCTGCGCATGTCCGCGGAGGAATGGGACGCCGTGCTCGACCTCAACCTGCGCGGCGCGTTCCTCGTCACGAAGGCGGCGCTGCGGCCGATGATGAAGCAGCGGTCGGGCCGGATCGTGAACGTGTCGTCGATCGCGGGTGTGATGGGGAACGCCGGCCAGGCGAACTACAGCGCCGCGAAGGCGGGGCTCATCGCGTTCACGAAGACGGTCGCGCGCGAGATGGCGAGCCGGAACATCACGGCGAACGCGGTCGCGCCGGGCTTCGTCCCGACGGACCTGACGAGCATCGTGCCGCAGGCCGTGCAGGACGCGATGCTGGCGCAGATCCCGCTCGCGCGGTTCGGCACGGCCGAGGATGTCGCGCATGCGATAGCGTTCCTGGCGTCCGACGAGGCGTCGTACATCACCGGCCAGGTGCTCGTGGTCGATGGTGGAATGGTCACCGCGTAGCTCGCGTCCAACAACGCTGGAGGAGGGACACGCGTGGATACCGGGGTGCTCATCGCGATCCTGCTGCTCATCCATGTCGGCGGTGCGATCGTCGGCTTCGGCCCGACGTTCACATTCGCGATCCTCGGCCCGATGGCCGGGAAGGCCGGCCCGCAGGGCGGGCTCGCGATCCTCGAGGCGATGGAGGCCATCGAGAAGAAGCTCGTGGTCCCGGTCGCCATGGTCTTCCAGCCGCTCAGCGGTCTGGCCCTCATCTTCGTCGCCGGCTACAACAACGCGTTCCTCAGCCACTACTGGCTGTGGATCGCGATCATCCTGTACGCGATCGCGTTCTACCTCGCGATCTTCGGCCAGAACAAGCGTCTCGCCCGCCTGGTCGAGCTCGCGAAGGCCGGCCCGCCGACGCCGGAGTTCATTGCCATCGCGAAGCGGGTCGGCCAGATGGGTCCGGTCATCACGGCGCTCCTCGTAGCCATCATCGTGCTCATGGTGACCAAGCCCGGCGGGTGATCCGCCTCTAGCATCGATGGTGTGACCCCCCGCCGCCGCATCCTCGTCGCCGTCGTCGCCGTCATCGTGTTCGTCATCGACCGGATCACGAAGGTCGCGGTCGAGTCGGGCCTGCCGGTCGGCTCGTCG
>DASYXA010000119.1:0-26225 GCA_035935465.1 Candidatus Limnocylindria bacterium
GGCGAGCGACCTCAGGAACGCGTCGATCGTCTCGACCGGGATCGTGAGGTCGGCGTCAAGGAAGACGATCGGGTCGCCCGTCGCCTCGGCGACGCCAGCGCGCACGGCGCTGCCCTTGCCGGCGTGCGCGAGGTCGAGGTAGCGATACCGCAGCTGCGCGCGTGGCAGCCCTTCGACCGCCGCGGCGTACGCGGCCGGCGTGCCGTCGGTCGAGCCGTCGTCGGCGACGATGATCTCGGCCGCGAGCCCGCGGGCACGAAGGAACTCGGCGCAGCGAGCGAGGCTCGCCGGTAGCCGGCGAGCCTCGTTGAACGCTGGAAGGATCAGGGAGAGGACCGCTACCTCGGCGGCCTGCCCCGGAATCCGCCTCCGCCGCCCGGCCGGAAGCCGCCGCGCTCCCCGTCGCCCGGACCGCGCTCCGCGAACCGGGCGCGCTGCTCCCGCGAGCGGCGATCGAACTCGGCGGGATCCTCGTTGACGGCGCGGATCGAGAGGTTGACCCGGCCCTGCCGGTCGACCTCGGCGACCTTCACCTTGACCTGCTGGCCGATCTTCACCGCGTCCTCGATGCTGTTGACCCGTTCGTTCGAGATCTCGGACACGCGGACCAGGCCCTCCTTCCCCGGGAGGTACTCGACGAACGCGCCGATCGACATGATCCGGGTGACCTTGCCCTCGTAGACCTCGCCGACCTCGGGCTCCTTGGTGAGGCCCTCGATCATCGCGCGGGCCTTGTCGCGGCCTTCCGGCTTCGCGCCGGTGATCCGGATCGTCCCGTCGTCCTCGACCTCGATGTTCGTGCCGGACTCCGACTGGATCGCGCGGATCATCTTGCCGCCGGGCCCGATGATGTCGCGGATCTTGTCCGGGTTGATCTTCACCGTGTCGATACGCGGCGCGTACTTCGAGAGGTCGGCGCGCGGCTTGTCGATGACCTGCCGCATCTCGCCGAGGATGAACAGGCGCGCCTCGCGGGCCTGCGCGAGCGCCTCGCGCATGATCTCGAGCGTGATCCCCTTGACCTTGATGTCCATCTGGAGCGACGTGATGCCGCTGTCGGATCCACAGACCTTGAAGTCCATGTCGCCGTAGTGGTCCTCGAGGCCCTGGATGTCGGTGAGGATCGTGTGCCTCCCCTGCTCCAGGACGAGGCCCATCGCGATGCCACCGATCATCGCCTTGATCGGCACGCCGGCGTCCATCAGCGAGAGCGTCGAGCCGCAGGTCGATGCCATCGACGACGAGCCGTTCGACTCGAGCGTCTCGCTGACCACGCGGATCGTGTACGGGAACTCGTCCTTGGTCGGGATGACCGGGAGGAGGGCCCGCTCGCCGAGCGCCCCGTGTCCGATCTCGCGCCGTCCGGCGCCTCGCATCATGCGGACCTCGCCGACCGAGTACGGCGGGAAGTTGTAGTGGTGCATGTAGCGCTTCGTGTCGACGGGCGAGAGCGTGTCGATGATCTGCTCGTCGCCCGACGGGCCGAGCGTCGCGACCGACAGGACCTGGGTCTGGCCGCGGCGGAAGACCGCCGAGCCGTGCGTGCGCGGCAGGACCCCGACCTCGATCTCGAGCTCGCGGATGTCCTTCGTGCCGCGGCCATCCGGCCGGAGCTTCTCGTCCACGACCGCGGTGCGGAACTCGTGCTCGAGCACCGCGTCCCACTCGGCCGTGACCTCGTCGGCGGTCGTCGTGCCCTCGGGGGTGACGAACTGCTTCAACGCCTCGTCCTTCACGGCGTCGAGGCCGGCCTCGCGCTGGGCCTTATCGGCGTTGCGAAGCTTCGCCCGAAGGCGCTGGGCGAAGAACTCGCGGATCGGGGCGAGACGGGCCTCGTCGCGGACCGGCGCGGTCCATTCGAGCTTCGGCTTGCCCGCGGCGCGGCGGAGCTCCTCCTGGGCATCGCAGAGCTTCGCGATGCCCTGCTGTGCGAGCGCGAGGGCCTCGACGAGCTTCTCCTCGCTGATCTGGTCCGCGCCGGCCTCGACCATCATGATCGAGTCCCTCGTGCCGGCGACGATGAGGTCGAGCTCGCTCTCGAGCATCTGCTGGATCGTCGGGTTGAGGGTGAGCGTGCCGTCGACGGTGCCGACGCGGACGCAGCCGATCGGACCCTGGAACGGAGCGTTCGAGATGTGCAGCGCGGCGGATGCCGCGTTGACGGCCAGGACGTCGTAGTCGTTCTCCTGGTCGCTCGACCAGGCCGAGACGACGATCTGGACGTCGTTCTTGAAGCCCTTCGGCCAGAGCGGCCGGATCGGGCGGTCGGTGAGCCGCGCGGTGAGGATGCCCTCCTCGGACGGACGGCCTTCGCGGCGCGGGAACGAGCCGGGGATCTTGCCCGCGGCGTAGAGACGCTCTTCGAAGTCGACGGTGAGGGGGAAGAAGTCGATGCCCGGTCGGGTCGTCTTCGCGACGGTCCCGGCGGCGAACACGATCGTGTCGCCGTAGCGCACGGTGACCGCGCCGCCGGCCTGACGCGCGTACTTACCGGTCTCGAAGGTCAGGGGCTTGTCGTTGATGGTCGCCTGGGAGCGTGTGACTGCCACGTGTTGGTCCGGGGTGCCCACTCGTCCGGGGCTCGTGCGGACCGGCAGAGCCGTCCCGCACGCACGAAGGACGAATCCTTCGTGACCTGCCTACCTGCTCACCGACGGAGTCCGAGTCGTCCGATGATCTCCTGATAGCGCTCGGGGCTCTTGCGGTGAAGGTACGCGAGGAGCCGTCTGCGCTGGCCGACCATCATGAGGAGTCCGCGCCGGCTGTGGTTGTCATGCGCGGCCGTGCGGAGATGCTCGGTCAGATGCTTGATCCGCTCGGTGAGGAGCGCGATCTGGACCTCCGGTGATCCGGTGTCCTTCTCGTGCTGGCGGTTCGCCTTGATGACCTCACTCTTTCGAGGAGCGGCTTCTGCGAGCGGCACCCGTTGTCCTTTCCTAGATCTCTTAGATCTCTATTTCTGTCGAAAGTGTACCGGAAACCGGTCTACAGTGCCGAGCGTGAGCCGTGATTTCTGGCGCTTCTGGGCCGGCGAGACCGTCTCGGCCTTCGGCTCGTCGTTCACCCAGTTCGCGATCCCGCTCCTGGTGTTCAAGCTCACGGGCTCCGCGGTCTACCTCGCGGCGGCGGCGGCGCTCTTCACCGTCCCCCACCTCCTGTTCGGGCTGCTCATCGGCGCGTGGACCGACCGGACCGACCGGCGGCGGCTCATGATCGCGACCGACCTCTTCGCGGCGGCCGCGATCGCATCGGTCCCGCTCGCGGCCGCCGCGGGCGTGCTGAGCGTGTGGTGGGTGCTCGCGGTCGTGTTCGCGTCGTCGACATCCTCGATCGTCTTCGAAGCCGCGCAGTTCGGCGCGGTGCCGAGTCTCGTCTCGACGGATGACCTCGTCACCGCGAACGGCCGCATCCAGGCGAGCTTCGCCGCGGCGAGCGTCGCGGGACCGATCGCCGCCGGCGTGTTGCTCGTCGTCCTGCCGCTCGAGCAGCTCCTGTACATCGACGCCGCCACGTTCCTCGTTTCGGCGGTCGCGCTCAGCCGCATCCGGCGCCCGTTCAACCCGCCGCTCGCGCGCCGGGGCACGAGCATCCGGCAGGACATGTTCGAAGGACTGCGCTACGTGCTCCGGCATCCGGTGCTGCGGAACATCTCGGCGATGATGTCGCTCGTCAACCTCGTGTCCGTGAGCGCGTACGCGCAGCTCGTGCTGCTCGCGAAGGAGCGCTACGCCGCGACCGACCAGCAGATCGGCGTCCTCTTCGCGGCCGGTGGCGTCGGCGTGTTCCTCTGCTCGCTCGCGGCCGGGCCGCTGCGTAGGCGCTGGAGCTTCGGCAATGTCGCGCTCGGCTCGCTCATGCTGTCGGGCGGGTTGATCGTCGGGCTCGCGTACGCGCCGTCCTACTGGATCGCGGTGTGCTGCTGGGGACTCTCGGCCGGGCTCGGGACGCTGTTCAACATCAACACCGGGAGCCTCCGCCAGGCGATCGTGCCCGGTCACATGCTCGGTCGGATCGTCACGATCGCGATGGTCCTCGCATGGTCGGCCAACCCGCTGGGCGCGATCGCGGGCGGGGTCGCGATCGATCGCACGCACGACGTCCAGCTCGTCTACGCGGCGATCGGCGTGGCGACCCTGCTCATCCCGCTGTACTTCCGGCTGTTCAGCCCGCTCGGCCAGGCCGAACGGTACCTCGGCGCCGAGGCAACACCGCTGCCGGTCCGGGACAGCGCCTGACGATCACCGGAGCGCCCGCCGGGTCTGTTCGACGTCCTTCGCGATCTGCCTCGCGAGCTCCTCGGCGCTGTCGAACCGGATCTCGTCCCGCAGCCGCTCGACGAACGCGATCGTCGCCTCTCGGCCGTAGACGTCGGCGTCGAAGTCGAGGATGTACGACTCGAGCTTTCGCGGGCCGCCGCCGAAGGTCGGCCGGATGCCGAGGCTCGACGCGGCCCGGTAGCGGCCGTCGCCGAGCGTGACCCAGGTCGCGTAGATCCCGTCGTGCGGCAGGAGCTTGTCGGGCGGTGGCGCGACATTGATCGTCGGGAACCCGAGCGCGCGGCCGCGCTGCTCGCCGCGCACGATCGTCCCGGTGACGCCGTACGGCCGGCCGAGGAGCGCCTGCGCGGTCGCGAGGTCCCCCTCTCGGAGCGCCTGGCGGATCCGCGTGGAGCTCACGACCGCGCCGCCGAGCGCGATCGGCTCGACGACCGTGACGGCGAAGCCATGGGTCTCCCCGAGGAGCCGCAGCGCCGGGACCGCGCCCTCGCGGCCGTGACCGAACTGGAAGTCTGGGCCGACGACGATGCGCTGGACGTCTCCGGCGGTCGTGACGCGCTCGATGAACGTCTCGGCGGATTGCTGCGAGAACGCCTTGTCGAAGGTGAACACGACCACGCTCTCCGCTCCGGCCCCGTGGAGCAGGGTGGCGCGCTCCGGCGCGTCGGCGAGCGTGGACTGCGGCGGGTCCTGCGCGAGCACCTGGGCGGGCAGCGGGTCGAACGTCGCCGCGACGGGGGTCGCGCCCGCGACGCGTGCGCCGGCGACGAGCCCGCGGATCAGCGCCTGATGGCCGAGGTGCACGCCGTCGAACACCCCGAGGGCGAGGTGCAGCGGACCGGTCGGCCAGCCGGCGAAGTCGTGGAGGACTATTCGACGCTCCGCGCGTCGACCGCGGTCGCCGCGCCCAGGGATGGCGCCGGCTGCGGGGCACGGTCGCCGACCGGTGCCCGGCGGGCGCGGCGCGTCGCGCGCGCAGGTCGCGCCTCGCGGATGAGGAACGGCACCGGCGCCGCGACCGCGAGGATGTAGCCGACGTAGTTCCCCTGGAAGTAGCGGCCGAAGAACAGGAACGCCAGGAGCGTCAGGGCGTAGCCCGTGAGCATCATCGCGATCGTCGGCGCGCGCCAGAGCCGGACGAACATGTAGAGGGCGATCGGCGTCGCGACGGCGGTCTCGATCGCGGCGAACGGGAAGTCGGCCTGCGGGTACGCGATGACGCCGAGGCGCAGCAGCAGAGCGGAGAACCCGACCCCCGAGATCGGGTACGTCCAGGCGGCGCCGCCGGCGTTGTAGCGGACGACGTCGTCGTAGAACGCATACCAGTCGTTCACGAGGAACGGCGCGAAGGTGATCGCCAGAAGCGTGATCGCGGGGATCGTCGGGGTCAACGCGCGGAGGGCCTGGCCGAGCGTCTTCGGCTTGCGCGTCGCGATCAGATAGACGGCGACGAAGGGCAGGAGGAACAGCGCGTGGAGCTTCGCCGCCGCGGCCGCCGCCACCGCGAGCGAGCCCCACGCGCGGCGCTCGCGTTGGAGCAGCACGACGCCGGCGAACAGGAACAGGAGCACGAAGAAGTCATTGCGGCCCTCGACGACGAATGGGAACAGCTGGGGGTCGAGGCCGACCAGGACCACGAGCGCGAGCCGGTGCTCGGTGCGCCGCACCAGGAGCGGCAGCAGCGCGAGCGTGGCGACGAACGCCGGCAGGTACACATACCGCTGGTCCCAGAAGACCCCGAGATGGTCGAATGCCCAGACGAACGGCACGGTGATCAGGAACAGCGACGGGAAGTACGTCAGGTGATAGAGCGCGGGGTTGTTCACCATCGGCCAGTAGTAGAGCGGCGTGTCGAGGTAGTCCGTCGCGTACGGGTTGTGGCCGGCGAGCAGCTTGCGCGCCGCCTCCTCGATCATCAGCGCGCCATCGTGGATGTACGTGTAGGGCTTGCCGGTCTCGCGGAGCACGATCGAGGCGATCGTCGGGACGACGACGAAGACGGCGATGATCAGCCCGAGATGCAGCCAGCGGTCGCGCGGCGTGAACGAGGCGCCCTGCCGCCGGTCGCGGAACGGGTAGGCGAACGCGACGGCTCCCGCGATCGCGAGGAACGCCGGGCCGCCGATGCCCGGGAACAGCCGCCAGATCGTCTCGTCCGAGGTGGCCGCGACGGTCGTGTGGTTCGCGAAGAGCAGCAGCCAGTTGCCGACGGCGATCGTCCCGACGACCTTCGCGTCGAGCGACAGCGTCCGCCAGGCCTCGAGGAGCCAGCGGGCCGCGCGTTCCGCGCCCCGAACGATCATGCCCGTCGCCCCCAACTCGTCAGCAGCTCTGCGGCCGGTGCCTCGCGGAACCGCTCCGCCAATGGGAGGATACGGTCGTCCGCCTCGCGGAGCCGGACCGCATCGGGTGTGCCGCGCAGCGCCTCGATGTCCAGGGCGTCATCGACCGTGAGCGCGCCGACCGCGAGCCGGCGGAGGGCGCCGAGGTGGGCCGCCGAGCCGGTGGCCCGGCCGATGTCCCGGGCCAGCGAGCGGATGTAGGTGCCGGTCGAACAGACCACCAGCAGCCGGAGCGCGGGCGCCTCCCAGCTCGCGACCGCGAGCCGCTCGACGGTCACGGATCGGGCCGCCAGCTCGATGGTCTCGCCACGTCGCGCGCGCGCGTACGCGCGCCGGCCATCCACTTTCACCGCGGCGAACGCCGGGGGCACCTGCGCGAGCACGCCACGGAAGGGCGCGAGCGCGGCATCGATCTCCGCGGGCGAGAGCCCCGGCGGATCCGCCGCGCGCGTCGCGGTGCCTTCGCGGTCGTCGGTCGTCGTTTCGCTCCCGAACGTGACCAGCGCCGCGTAGACCTTCGACGCCGTGTGGAGACGGTCGGCGAACTTCGTCGCCGGGCCTACGAGGAGCGGGAGGACGCCGGTCGCGAGCGGATCGAGGGTGCCGCCGTGTCCGACGCGCTTCGCCCCGAGCGAACGTCGGGCGACCGCTACGACGTCGAATGAGGTCCAACCCAGGGGCTTGTCGATCGGCAGGACCCCGTTGGGGGTCTCCGTCATGCGGGCTGTCGGGCCCGGTCGAGCGCCTCGCGCGCCGCCGCGAGCACTCGCTCGCGGATCGCGGCGTGATCGCCGCCCGGGATGAGCGCGCCCGCGGCGCGGACGTGCCCCCCACCGCCGAACGCGGCCATGAGCGCGGCCGCGTCGACCGACGGTGCCGACGCCGAGGTGCGGCACGAGACCTTGAGCGGCCCGCCGACCCCGCTGAACAGAAGTGCGGCGCGCATGCCCTTGCTCCGCGCGATCTGCTCCACCAGGCCGGAGAGGTCCTCCTCGAGCGCGCCGGCCGCGGCGAGGTCGGCGGTCTCGATCCAGGTCCAGACGAGCAGGCCGTCGCACTCGCGCACGAGCCGCGAGAACGCGAAGCCCCAGAGCTTGAGCGCCTCGAAGCGCTTGTTGCGGAAGACGTTGTAGGTGATCGATTGGAGATCGGCGCCCGCGCCGCGCAGCATCGCCGCGCGCTCGAGGACCCGGCCATCGGTGTTGGGGAACTGGAACGAGCCGGTGTCGGTCATGATCGCGACCAGCGCGGCGGTCGCCATGTCCGGCGTCCAGCCTGTCCCGAGGGCATCGATGACCCGGGCGACCATCTCACCGGTCGCGGCGCTCGTCACGTCGACGAAGTTCGCGTCGGCGAACGCGGTATTCGTCGCATGGTGGTCGATGTCCGCGAGCCTGGGTCCCCTTGGCAGCGCGAACTTCGCGCGCTCAGGCTCGCCGAAGTCGAGGCACACGACGAGGTCGACGTCCGCCGGCGGCGCGGCCTGGCTGAAGCGCTCGGCTGACGCGAGGAACCGGATCGGGTCCGGCACCGGGTCGGCGCAGTGCCACGAGACGTGCTTTCCCATCCGCTCGAGCGCGAGCCCGAGGGCGAGGGCCGAGCCGATCGTGTCGGGGTCCGGGTCGCGGTGCGAGACGAGCGCGACGCGCCCGGCCGCGCGCAGGGCGTCGACGACCGCGTTCATCGGTCTTGCTCGACCCGATTCGCTTCCCGAAGGAGCTTCGAGATCCGCGCGGCGCGGGCCGCGGAGGTGTCGGACACGAACTCGATCTCAGGCACGAACCGGAGGTCCGTTCGCTCCCCGACCTCATGACGGATGTACGGTCGCGCCTCGTTGAGGGCCCGCATCGTGCTCGCGACCGCGTCCGCATCACCGAGGACGCTCACGTAGACCTTCGCGGTCTTGAGGTCGGATGTCGTCTCGACGCTCGTCACGGTCGGGAACGCGATCCGCGGGTCACGGAGCTCCTCGCTGATGAGCGTCGCGAGCTCGCGCTGCAGCAAGGCGTTGACCCGGTCGGCACGCCGGTAGGCCACGGCTAGCGCGGCTTCGCCTGGACGACGAACGCTTCGATGACATCGCCGACCTGCACGTCGTTATGGCCCTCGAGCACGATGCCGCACTCGAGCCCGGCCGCGACCTCGCGCACGTCGTCCTTGACCCGGCGGAGGGTCGCGATCGTGCCCTCCCACGCGACCTCCTGGCCACGGAGGAGTCGGGCTTGCGCGCCGCGGCGCATGGCGCCGTCGGAGACCATGCAGCCCGCGATCGTCGTCTTGTTGGCGGTGAAGATCTGCCGCACCTCGGCGTGCCCGAGGACGCTCTCGACCATCTCGGGCTCGAGCATCCCGGTCAGGGCCTTCTGCATGTCGTCGAGCAGCTCGTAGATGACCTTGTACTGGCGCACGTCGACCTTCGTCTGCTCGGCCGCGCGCTTCGCCGGCACGTCGATCTTGTTGTTGAACCCGATGACCACCGCACCGGACGCCGCGGCGAGCGTGACGTCGGATTCGCTGATGTCGCCGACCGCGTCGTGGATCACCACGAGCGCGACCTCGTGCTGCGGCACCTTCGCGAGCGCACCCTTGATGGCCTCGAGCGAGCCCTGCACGTCCGCTTTGAGGACGAGCTTCAGCTCCTTGGCCTTGCCTTCCTTGACCTGGGCGAACATCTCGTCGAGCGTCGCGGGGCGATCACCCGCGGCCGCGGCCGCGAGGTCGCGCGCGTTGCGGTCGGCGAGGGCCTTGCCGGTCTTCTCGTCGGCGACGGCGCGGAGGACGTCCCCCGCCTGGGGCACATCGGGCAATCCGAGGATGAGGACCGGCCGGGATGGCTCGGCGCGACCGACGTTCTTCGCCTTGTCGTCGGTCATCGCGCGGACCTTGCCGAACAGCTTGCCGACGACGATGAGGTCGCCACGCTCCAGGGTGCCGGTCTGCACCAGCACCGTCGCGATCGGACCGCGGCTCTTGTCCATGTGCGCCTCGATCACGCGGCCGATGGCCGGCCGGTCGGGGTTCGCCTTGAGGTCCGCGACATCCGCCACGAGCAGCACGACGTCGATGAGGTCCTGGAGCCCCTGCCTGGTGCGCGCCGACACCGGGACGATCGGCGTCTCGCCGCCGTACTCCTCGATCGTGACGCCGTGCTCGGCGAGCTGGCCCTTCACGTGATCGGGGTTCGCGTCGGCCTTGTCGATCTTGTTGAGCGCGACGACCATCGGCACGCCCGCGGCGCGGACGTGCGAGATCGCCTCGACGGTCTGGGGCTGCACGCCGTCGTCGGCCGCGACCACGAGGATCGCAACGTCGGCGACCTGCGCGCCGCGCGCCCGCATCGCGGTGAACGCCTCGTGACCGGGCGTGTCCAGGAACGTCACCTTCCGGCCCGAATGCTCGATCTGGTAGGCGCCGATGTGCTGCGTGATGCCGCCCGCCTCGCGCGCCGTCACGTTGGTCTCGCGGATCGCGTCGAGGAGGCTGGTCTTGCCATGGTCGACGTGCCCGACGATCGTGACGACCGGCGGGCGCGTGATCATCTTCGACTCGTCGTCGTCGGTCCAGAGGATCTCCTTCCCGACCGGTGCCAGCTCCTCGGTCTCCACGACGGGGGCGGCGGCCTCTTCCTCGGGCACCGCCTCGAGACCGAGCTCGCCGGCGACGAGGGACGCGGTCTCGAAGTCGATGGTCTGGTTGATCGTCGCCATGACCCCCATGTTCACCAGGGCGCGGATGACGTCGACGATGGAGAGGTCGAGGGCCTTCGCGAGCTCGCCCACCTGCATGGTCTTCGGCAGGGAGACCGGCGCGCCGCCCTCGGGGAGGACGGCGACCGCGGCCGGCGCCTCGACGACCGGCGTCTGCGGCGGGGTGTTCCCGCGCGACGGGCGGCGGCGCGGGCGTGGTCCACGTTGTGGCGGGAACCGCCTCGGTCGTGCCTTCGGCATTACGTCCTCCTTCTTTTTCGGGGCCCTGCGGCTTCCGCCCCGCTTCGCGGCAACTCGGCCTTCGCTTCGCGGGCCTCGTTGAGCGGGCGAAGCCCTCCCTCGCCTGACCCGGTTCTCGTTCTCGCCCCGGCGGCGAGCTCGTCCCGCAGCCGCAGCTTGGTCGCCTCGTCGATCGTCACCGCGAGGGCCCGCCCGAGCGAGCCGTCGACGACGCCGCGCTCCAGGCACGCGTCATCGGGGCAGAGATACGCGCCGCGTCCCGGCGCTTTGCCCCGAAGGTCCACCGAGAGCCGGCCGTCCGCGTCCCGGACGACCCGGATGAGCTCGCGCTTCGCCCTGACCTGACGGCACGCGACGCAGGTGCGCTGGGGGACCGCCCTAACGACGATCCTTCTTCTTCTTGCCGCCGAGCAGGGCGCGGTCCTCGTCCTCGAGCTCGTCCTCATCGGCCGCGAGCGACTCCGCTTCGACCTCCGCGACGAGATCGTGGCGGATGGCCTCCTGGTCCTCTTCGACCGCGACGGCGGCCGGCTCGGCCTCGATCGCGACGGGCTCCGGCTCCGGCTCGGGCTCGGCTTCAGCGCGGACCTCGGACTCGCTCCGGATGTCGATCCGCCACCCGGTGAGCTTCGCGGCGAGCCGCGCGTTCTGGCCCTCTTTGCCGATCGCGAGCGACAGGTACCGGTCGGGGACGACGACGTACGCCGTCTTCTCCTCGACGACGATGTCGACCCGGATGACCGGCGACGGCGAGAGCGCGTTCTTCACGAACTCCTCAGGCTTGTCGTCGTACTGGATGACCTCGACCCGCTCGCCACCGAGCTCGTTGCTGATCGCCTGCACGCGCAGGCCGCGCTGCCCGACGCACGCGCCCACCGGGTCGAGCCCGGGCTGTCGCGAGCGGACCGCGATCTTCGTCCGGGAGCCCGCTTCGCGCGCGATCCCCGTGATCTCCACCTGTCCGTGGTAGATCTCCGGTACCTCGAGCTCGAACAACCGCTTCACGAGACCCCGGTGCGCGCGACTCACGATGATCTGCGGGCCGTGGATCGAGCGGCGCACCTCGAGCACCAGTACCTTGCGATGCTGGCCGACGAAGTAGCGTTCGTGCGGCGCCTGCTCGCTCCGGGGCAGGATCGCCTTCGCCTTTCCGAGCTCGAAGATCGCGGCGCCCGCCTCGAAGCGCTCGATCTGACCGTTGATGATGTCGCCCTCGCGGTCGGCATACTCCGCGTACACCTGCTCCCGCTCGGCCTCACGCAGCGACTGCTGGATCACCTGCTTCGCGGTCTGCGCGCCGATGCGGCCGAGCGCCGCGGCGGACTCCTCGAGCGGGATCGTGTCGCCGAGCGCCACGTCCGGCTTCATCCGGCGCGCGGCGTCGATCTGGATCTGGAGCTTCGGGTCCTCGACCTTCTCGACGACCGTCTTGAGGAGGAAGACCTTGAATGCGCCGGTCTGGACGTCGACCTTCACGTCGATGTTCTCTTCGGCGCCGTACGCCCGTTTGATCGCCCGGGCGATGATGTCGCTGACGACCTCCTTGGGGAGGCCCTTTTCGGCGGAGAGCTGCGCGAGACCGGTGACGAGTTCTCGGTTCATGGCCGCTCCCCTTCTTCATTGCTCGTCCGTTTCCGGCGACAAAAAAGGTGGGTCGCCCCACCTTCACGGCTCGAGCGGCAGACAGGAACGCCCTGCCCGCCAACGACGAGTGTACCAAACGGCGGTTCAGGCGACCGAGGGCTTTGCCCGAGGGAGCCGTCGGGCCCCCGGGAGCCGAGCAGCCGCCGGCGGCTCGGGCCTGGGGATAAAAGGATCAGCTGGAGAAAGGGGCCGGCCGGGCCGCGCGCTAGGTCAGGTTGTTGCCGATGTTCGAGAACATGGTCTGGAGCTGTTCGCGGAGGAAGACCATCGCCACGATGACGGCGATTGCGATGACCACGATGATGAGTGCATATTCGACGAGGCCCTGGCCGTCGTCGTCGCGCCAGAACGGCACCGAGTGCTCCTTCCCGCGCCCACGGTCGGCCCCTTTCTCCAAGGCTCAGCCTGACCGCCCGCGAGCGTACTCGCCAGGGCCCTTCCGTACTGGGTCACTCGGGCTACCGACCGCGGAGCGCGGACGCCAGACGCTCCTCGGTGCTGGCCGCATCCGCCGGCGCGACGCCCGCCAGCGCCCGCTGCGCCTCCGCGAGGGTGTAGCCCAGCGCCCGGAGCGCGGCCAGCGCCTCGTCGCCGTCGGCGAGATCGCCGCCGATCGGGCCGCCGGAGACGCGGCCGACCTTCGAGCGGAGGTCGACGATGAGCCGCTCGGCCGTCTTCTTCCCCACCCCCGGTGCCTTCGCGAGGGCGGCGGAGTCGCCCGCCGCGATCGCCGCGGCCACGTCCACCGGCCGCGCGACGGAGAGGATCGCGATCGCCGCCTTCGGTCCGACTCCCGAGACGCTGATGAGCAGCTCGAACAGCGCGAGCTCCTCGCGCGTCTCGAAGCCGAAGAGCAGCTGCGCGTCCTCGCGCACGACCTGGTGGGTGTGGAAGAGCACCTCGTCGCCCGACGGATGGCGCGGGACGAACACCTTGTAGCCGACCGGCCCCGCCTCGACGACGACGTGATCGGTGCCGCGGGAGAGGATCCGACCGCGGATCGACGCGATCAACTGGTGGCGAGCGCCACGGCCGCGCCGAAGCGTTCGCGCTGCGCGTGGGCGAGCGCGATCGCGACGGCATCCGCGACGTTGTCCTGCGCGATCGGGTCCGCCAGCGCGAGGACCATCGCGAGCATGCGCTGGACCTGCTTCTTGTCCGCGCTGCCGGTGCCGGTGACCGAGAGCTTCACTTCCTGCGGCGTGTACTCGGCCACGCTGAGGCCCGCGCGCGCGGCGCACAGCAACACGACGCCGCGGGCCTCCGCGACCCGCATCGCGGTCTTCGCGTTCTTGTTGAAGTACAGGCGTTCCAGGGCGAGCGCGGCGGGGGCGTGGCGCGCGATGAGCGCGTCGAGCTCGCGGGCGATCGCAAGGAGCCGGTCGGCGGCGGAGGCGGAAGCGAGGACCGGGACGAGGCCGCAGTCCACGATGGTCGCCGGGTCGGTCGCGGCATCGAGCAACGCGTAGCCCATCCCCGTCGTCCCGGGGTCGACGCCGAGGATGACCCTAGGCGGTCTCGAGGACTTCCTCCGGCACGTCGAAGTTCGCGTGCACCTTCTGGACGTCGTCCAGATCCTCGAGCGCTTCGACCAGGCCGATGACCTTCTTCGCCTGCTCGCCCTCGAGCCGCACGGTGTTCGACGGCCGCATCGAGAGTGCCGCCTCGACGATCTTCAGCTTCTGGGCTTCGAGGGCCTTCTTCACCGCCTCGAACCGGGCCGGCGCGGTGTAGACGGTCACGAGCATCCCGTCGCGCTCGACGTCCTCCGCCCCGGCGTCGATGGCCAGGAGCTCGATCTCGTCGGGGTCCCGCGCGCCGGCGTCGATCTCGACGATCCCCTTCTGCTCGAACAGCCACTGCACCGAGCCCGACTCGCCGAGCTTCCCGTTGTGGCGGGTGAACGCGGCGCGGACCTCGGCGGCCGTCCGGTTCCGGCTGTCGGTGGCCGCCTCGACCATGATCGACACGCCGCCGGGGCCGTAGCCCTCGTACACGATGCTCTCGACCTGCGCGCCGTCGGCGCCCACGGTCGCCCGCTCGATCGCCCGCTGGATGTTCGCGAGCGGCACGTTCACCGCTCGGGCCCGGTCCATGGCGAGCCGCAGCCGGAAGTTGCCGTCCGGATCGCCGCCGCCTTCGCGCGCCGCGAGCATGATCTCGCGGGTCATCTTCGTGAAGATGGCGCCGCGTTTCACGTCGTTGGCGCCCTTCTGGCGCTTGATCTGGGACCACTTGGAGTGACCGGACATCGGTGTGAATACTATGCGGACAGCCATTCATTCAGGGGAGTGAGCAGATGGCTTCAGCCGCACCCGAGCGCATTCGCAACGTCGCCGTCACCGGTCACGGCGGGTCCGGCAAGACCACGCTGGTCGAAACGCTGCTCCATCTCGTGGGCGCGACGACCCGGCTCGGCAAGGTCGACGACGGGACGAGCATCCTCGACACCGATCCGGAGGAGCACAAGCGGCGCATCACCATCAACATGGCCCTCGCCTCGTTCATCCACGAGGGCACGAAGATCAACCTCCTCGACACGCCAGGCTTCGCGGACTTCGCCGGCGACCAGCATGCCGCGCTCCGCGTGGCGGACGCCGCGCTCGTCCAGGTCGACGGATCGGCCGGGCTCCAGGTCGGCACGCAGACCGTCTGGGAGCTGCTGGAAGCGGCGAAGACCCCCCGGCTCATCGTCGTCGGCCGGCTCGACCGCGAGAACGCCGACTTCGACACCGTCCTGAAGCAGCTGCGGGACGCCTACGGCATCAAGGTCGTGCCCCTGCACGTCCCCGTCGGGGCACACCAGGACATCTCGGCGACCATCGACCTCCTCCACGGACAGATCCTCAAGGGCCTGAAGGACCCGATCGGCGAGCTCCCGGCGAACGAGAAGGACCGGGTCGGCACGTACCAGCAGCAGCTCGTCGAGGCGATCGTCGAGACGAACGAGGACCTGATGAACCGCTACCTCGAGGGGAAGGAGCTGAGCTACGACGAGCTGCGCGACGCGCTCCACGCCGCGGTCCGGGCCGGCGAGGTCGTGCCGGTGGTCGCGTCGTCCGCGACGAAGCGCGTCGGCTTCGCGGCACTCCTCTCGGCGATCGTCCAGATGCTCCCCTCGCCCGCGGAGACCGGTGCGGTCGTCGGGACGGATGCGAACGGCAAGGAGATCGCGCGGAAGGTCTCGGCCGACGAGAAGCTCGCGGCGTTCGTGTTCAAGACCCTCGCCGACCCGTTCGTCGGCAAGCTGAGCTACGTCCGGGTGTACAGCGGGACCCTGCATCACAACGCGCAGGTCTACGACGCGACGAAGAAGGAGACCGAGCGGGTCGGCCAGATCTTCTTCCTCCGCGGCAAGGAGCAGGAGCTGGCCGAGGCCGTGACGGCCGGCGACATCTGCGCGATCCCGAAGCTCGCCGCCTCGAACACGAACTCGGCGCTCACCGACAAGGACGCGCCGATCGAGCTCGCGCCGATCGCGTTCCCCGCGCCGTCGTTCAGCGTCGCGATCGAGCCCTCGAGCAAGGCCGACCTCGACAAGCTCGGGACCGCGCTGCACAAGCTCATCGACGAGGACCCCACGCTCCACGTGCGCCGGGACGATGCGACGCACGAGACGATCCTCTCGGCCGTCGGGGAATCGGCGATCGAGGTCGCGGTGCACCACCTCAAGGACAAGTTCGGGGTCCAGGTGGACACGAAGACGCCGAAGGTGCCGTACCGCGAGTCCATCCGCGCGAAGGCGTCGGCGCAGGGCCGGTACAAGCGCCAGACCGGCGGGCACGGGCAGTTCGGCGACGTGTGGCTCGAGATCGAGCCGCTGCCGCCGGGGAGCGGCGTGGTCTACGCGACGCGCGTCGTCGGCGGCTCGGTGCCGAAGAACTTCTTCCCCGCCGTCGAGAAGGGCGTGCGCGAGCAGGCGGAGAAGGGTGTCATCGCCGGGTACCCGCTCTCCGACTTCAAAGCCACCCTGTACGACGGCTCGTATCACACCGTCGACTCGTCCGAGATGTCGTTCAAGATCGCGGGCTCGCTCGCGCTCCAGAGCTGCGTGAAGGAAGCGCAGCCGTATCTGCTCGAGCCGATCGTCGAGCTCGAGGTGCTGGTGCCCGAGGACCAGATGGGCGACGTGCTCTCCGACCTGAACTCGCGCCGGGGTCGGGTCCTCGGGATGGAGACCGCAGGCGGCGGGCATCAGACGATCAAGGCCCATGTCCCGATGGCCGAGACATTCCGCTACGCGACCGACCTCCGCTCGATGACCGGCGGGCGCGGCACGTTCACGTCGAAGTTCCTGGCGTACGAGCAATGCCCCTCGCACATCGCGGAGAAGGTCGTGGCGGCGCACGAGACGACGGAGGAGCCGGCGGCGGCGCATTAGCCACCCGAGCGCGCCATCGACCCCAAGCCATGGCACCATTGCCGACCATGGCGACGAAGTCGGTCCCCGCGATCGACAGGTATGACAACGGCGAGATCCGTTATCGCGGCGCGAACGTGGCCGGCAAGATGCACGGTCCTTGGAAGTTCTTCCGCCGCGACGGGAGCCTGATGCGAAGCGGTTCGTTCGAGGGCGGCAAACAGGTCGGGACATGGAAGACCTTCGACAAGGCCGGGAAGGTCGTCAAGGAAACGACCTTTCCGCGGTAGCGATCCCCCCGGAACCGTTCAGGGCGTGTCGGCGACGATCCGCGTGAAGAAGTAGGACAGGATCCATTCGAGGAGCAGCGATGCGCGGTTACGCACCCCCAGGAGCTGCGTGAGGTAATTCACGCGCCACACGGTCCAGGCCGGCAGGCCGCTGAGCACGACGTGCCCGTACTTCGCGAGCTCGGCGCCGGCGCTCGTGCGGCCGAGGGCGACGAGGTCACCTTTGCGCTTGTAGACGTATGGCTCGAGCGGCTCGCCGCGCACAAGGTGCGCGAGGTTCCGCGCGACGGCGGGCGCCTCGAGGACCGCCACCTGCGCGAGCTGCGGCAGCGGCTTGCCGTGGTGCTCGAAGAACGCCGCGTCGCCGAACGACAGGAGGTCGTCGCGGCCGCCGGCCCGGAACGTGCGGTCGACGACGAGGCGCTTGTCCTTCGCGAGCGTGACGCCTGCCAGGCCGGCCACGAGCGGATTGGTCCGGACGCCGCCGGCCCACACGACCGTGCCGCCGCGGAACTGCTTCCCATCCGTCGTCCGGACGATGCCCTCGCCGACGTCCGAGACGAACGTCTTCAGCACGACGTTCACCCGCTGCTTCGCGAGCTGGGTCATCGCGATGTGCGCGAGCCGCTGGTCCATCGCGGTCAGCACGCGGTCGTTCCCGTCGAGCAGGGTGATCTTCGCGTCGCGAACGAGGTCGAGCTCCGGATACATCTGGCGCAACGAGTGGTCCATGAGGTCGCGGAGCGATGAGGCGAGCTCCACCCCCACCGGCCCGGCGCCGATGATCACGAACGACAGCAGCGCCTTCCGCCGGTCCGGATCGGCCTCGCGCGCGGCGTTCTCGACCGTCTCGAGGATCCGCTTGCGGACCGCCATCCCGTCGACGAGCGTTTTCGTCGCGAGCGCGTACTCCGCCACGCCGGGGATGCCGAAGTCGTTGGTCACGCTGCCCGGCACGAGGACGAGGTGGTCGTACGGGATGTCGCCGTCCGCGGTGCGCACCGCGCGCCGTTCGACGTCGACGTCCTCGACCTCGGTCTGGACGAACCGCTGCCGCACGTGGGCGATCGGGAGGCGCAGCGGGTAGGCGACCGCGTGCGGCGGCAGCTCGCCGGTCGCGACCTGGTAGAGGAGCGGCGTGAACAGGTGATAGTTGTTTCGGTCCAGCAGGGTGAGCTCGACCTCGCCCGGACGCAGGATCCGCTCGAGCCGGCGGATGAGGTGCAGGCCGGCGAATCCGCCGCCGACCACGACGATCCGTTTGGCCATCAGTTCGGTCGTCCCGCTGTCTCGAGGCGTGCGAGCTCCTGGAGGTACGCCTGGGTGATCGGGTCGTCGGCATCGAGCTCGCTCGCCAGCATGAGCCGCTCGCGCGCCGCGTGGAGATTGCCCGCGCGCAGCTGCGCGAAGCCCGCGTCGGCGAGGTACCCGGCGTCCTCGGGCCGCAGGCGCGCGGCCTCGTCGAGCAGCGGCAGCGCGTCGGTCGTGCGCTCGGCCATCAGGAGCGCGACGCCGAGCTCGTGCAGCGCGTCGGGCTGCTCGGGCCAGAGCTCGAGCACCCGAGTGAGCGCGCGCTCCGCGGCGGCCGCGTCGCCGCGCCGCCGCGCGATGAGCCCGATCGCGAAGTGCGCCTCCCACAGGTCCGGCTCGACCGCGATGACCTGCGCGAGCTCCGCGTCCGCGGCCGCGAGCTCGGACTCGGGTCCGCCGACAGCCGCTCGGCCGGCACGCTCGAGCCGCTCCTCGAGATCGTGGCGGCGCAGCCCCAGCAGGAGCCGTCGCGCGTGCGCCGCGGTCTCGCCGATCTTCAGGGTGCCAAGGAGCGTCTCGAGCTCGGTCGCGGCCACCTCGGGATGGCCCGCGGCGACGAGCGCGCGCGCGAGACCGAGCCGCGCATCGGCCGATGCGCCGAGCATGAGCGCCTCGCGGTAGCGCGCGATCGCCGGCGCGAGGTCCCCGTTCGCGGCGAGGACCTGGGCAAGGCGGCCGACGACCGCTCCGTCACGCGGTCCCGCCGTCACGGCGCGCTCGAACGCGGCGGCCGCCTCGGCCAGGTCGCCTCGCTGCACCGCGAGGACGCCGATGATGTCCTGGGCCTGCGCGTAGTCCTGGCTGTCGGGCTTGATCCGCCGCAGTCGCGACCGGGCCGAGGTCTCGGCACCGGCCTCGAGGTACAGCTCGGCGAGCCGGACGCTGTCGCCGTCGCCGAGCGGATGGAGCGCGTCGGCGTGCTCGAGCGCGACGACCGCCCCGCTCGGGTCGCCCGACAGACGGCGCAGCTCGCCCAGGAGGTAGTGGCCGCGCCACGACCGCGGTGCGAGCTCCGTGAGCCTCTCGAGCGGCCCCACGAACGTCGGTTCGTCGCCCCGCTCGAGCGATTCCGCGGCAAGCACGAGGAGCCGCTCTTCCGCCGCGGCCGCAGCCGGATCGGCTTCGACCGCGTCCAGGTACAGCGCGGCCGCGCGACCGCGGGCGTCCGCCGCGCCGCGCGCGTCGCTGGCGGCGAGCAAGGTCGCGTTCACCTCCTCGTCCAGCCCCTCGAGCAGCGCGGCGTAGGCCGGCTCGGCCATGGCTGCCGGCTCCGGGGGCACATCGACCTGGAGCGCAGCGGAGAGCCACGCGGCGAGGGCGGCCTCGGCGCCGGCCAGCGCGCCGGCTGGGATCGGATGCGCGAGCGTGGCGACACCGGTCTTCGCCGCGACGTCGACGAGCGTCGCCTCGATCGCGCGCTCCGCTCCGTCCGCGCGGAGCACGCCGACGAGGGCGTGCGACGTACCGAGCGATGCGCCGTACTGGGCGGCCAGCGACGGTTCGGGCGTCGAGCCGAACACGAGGTAGCCCGCGTCGGATGGCGCGTCCGCCATCGCGACGAGAAAGACCGGCTTCAGCTCGAGCGACGCGTGGTCGGCGAACCGGTCCACGAGCCGCCTGGCGATCTGGCGGCCCCAGGCGCCGGCCCGCGGATCGGCCGAGCGCGCGCCGAACGGGACGACGGCGACGGACCGCCGCGGCACGCTAGCCCCAGGTGATGCGCGCGTACTTGCGCTTGCCGTACTGGATCACCGGCGTGCCCGTGGATCCGAGCTCCGTCGACAGGTCCGCGACCGCGTTGTCGATCTTCACGCCGCGCTGCTCCACCAGCCGCCGCGCCTCGCCCTTGCTCTTCACGAGCGACGCGCGAACGAGCAGGTCGACGACGTTCAGCTTCGTCGCTCCGTCATTCGCGACGCGGACGTCAGGGATCTCGGCCGGCGCCTCGCCCTCGCGGAACTGCTTCGCGAACGCGGCCGCCGCCGCATCGGCCGCGGCGGCCGAGTGGAGCTCGGTCACGATCTGGCGAGCGAGCTTCTCCTTCGCCTCGCGCGGGTGCATCGAGCCGCTCGCGAGCCCATCGAGGATCGCGCGGACCTCATCCATCGGCAGGTCGGTGGCCCACTCGAAGTAGTGCGGCATGAGCTCGTCCTTGATCGACATGACCTTCCCGAACATCTCATGCGGAGGCTCGCTGATGCCGATCGCGGTCTGCGGCTTGGACTTGCTCATGCGCTCGCCATCGAGGCCCTCGAGGAGGTGCGTCACGTAGATGTTCTGCGACCGTTGGCCGACCATCGCCTGCAGCTCGCGCCCGGCGAGCAGGTTGAAGAGCTGGTCCGACCCGCCGGCTTCGACGTCGGCCTCCACCGCGACCGAGTCGTACGCCTGGAGGAGCGGGTAGAGCAGATCCTTGATCGGGATCGGCGTGCCGGTGGCTTGGCGTTTCCGGAACTCCTCGCGAGCGAGCATCTGCTGGACCGTGAATCGCGAGGCGAGCTCGATGACGTCGCGCAGCCCGAACGTCGTGAACCACTCGCTCTGGAACACGACACGCGAGCCGTCCTTCGGCACGATGCGATGGAACTGCTCGAGGTACGTCTTCGCGTTCGTCAGGACCTCGTCGTGCGCCCGCATCGGCCGGGTCTCGTCCTTGTCGGTCGGATCGCCGATCTGCGTCGTCCAGTCGCCCACGATGAGGACGATCTCGTGTCCCCACCGCGCGAGCGTGCGGAGCTTCCGCAGTCCAACGGAGTGGCCGAGGCTGAGGTTCGGGGATGTCGGATCGAAGCCCATCTTGATACGCAGCCGACGCTCGCCGGATGCGAGCAGCTTCCGCAGATCCTCGCGCACGATGACCTCGGCCATGCCGCGCGTCAGGAACTCATCGAGCTCGCGCTCGCTCGGTCTGGTGGGCATGGCTTCAGTCTAGGATTGAGCCATTCCTCGCTCGACGACACGCGATCATGCGTTCCGTCGCGGACCGTACCGGGACAGCAAGCCGAAGAAGCCTGGCTTGGGCCCCAAGGTCACGGTCCTGTCGCCGGTCCTGATCGCTCTCCTCATCACCTTCGTCGGCCTGCCGCTCGTCGGCGGGCTGGTGGCGTTCGCCTACTTCACCCGCGATCTCCCGTCGGCTCAGGACATCGGCAAGGCGCCGCTCCCGCAGTCGACGAAGGTCTACGACCGCGACGGCAAGGAGCTGCTGTACCAGTTCGAGGAGGAGCGCCGCGACCTCGTCAAGTACGCCGACGTACCGCAGGTGCTGATCAACGCCACGATCGCGTCCGAGGACCACACCTTCTTCACCAACCCCGGCGTCGATGTGCTCGGGATCGCCCGCGCTGCGTTCGCCGATCTCACCAACCGCAACACCGGGGCCGGCGGTGCCTCCACGATCACGCAGCAGCTCGTGAAGCTCCGGCTCATCGGGAACGAGAACTCGCTGACCCGGAAGATCCGTGAGGCGATCCTCGCGGTCGAGGTGACGCGGACGTACTCGAAAGAGCAGATCCTCGAGCTGTACTTCAACCAGATCTATTACGGGAACCAGGCCTACGGGATCAAGGCCGCGGCGCAGTCGTACTTCGGGAAGTCCGACCTCAAGACCCTCACCCTTCCCGAGGCCGCGCTGCTCGCCGGCCTGCCGCAGTCGCCCTCGATCCTCGATCCCTCGAAGGCCGAGAACGCGCAGCGTGCGACCGACCGCCGCGCGTACGTCCTCGGCCAGATGGTGAGCGAGGGGTTCATCACCCAAGCTGAGGCCGATGCCGCCGATGCGACGCCGATCACGACGATCGGCGCGACCGTCGCGAAGATCGAGGCCCCGCACTTCGTCTTCCAGGTCCGCAACCAGCTCACGACGATCCTCGGCGGCGACGAGGGCGCCGTCACCCGCGGCGGCTTCAAGGTGATCACGTCGCTCGACTGGCGCTTGCAGCAGGCAGCCGAGGCCCACGTGAAGGACCAGGTGAACAAGCTGAAGGACGGCAGCAACGTGAACAACGCCGCCCTCGTCTCCCTGGACACCCGCACCGGCGAGGTGCTCGCGTACGTCGGCTCCGTCGACTACAACAATCGGGCCGATCCGCGGGTGCAGGGGCAGTTCGATGACGCCGGGATCGGCGTGCGGCAGCCCGGGTCGTCGTTCAAGGTGTTCAACTACCTCACCGCACTGAAGAAGGGCGCCACCGCGGCGACGGTGGTGGTCGATGCGCGCACCGACTTCACCGGCAAGGCCCCACCCGGCGTCGTGAGCGGCTTCGGCTTCCACCCCCAGTGCGGGTACTGCCCGGAGAACGCCGACCTCCAGTACCACGGGCCGGTGACGATGCGCCAGGCGATCCGCGAATCGCGGAACATCCCAGCGATCAAGTTCCTGCAGCAGTACTCCGGCATCGAGGACACGATCCAGACCGCGCACGACCTCGGGATCACCACCCCGATCGATCCATCCAAGGTCGGTCTCTCCCTCACCCTCGGCGCGGCCGAGGTGAAGCTCATCGACATGGCGAACGCGTACGGCACGGTCGCGAATCTCGGCGTGCACGTCGATCCGACCTTCATCCTGCGGGTCGAGGACTCGCACGGGAAGATCGTCTGGGAGCACAAGGACTACCAGCAGAAGCGCGTGCTCGACGAGAACATCGCGTACGTGATGGTCGACATCCTGAAGGACACGACCCAGCCCGACCGGGACTTCATCTTCGGCGGCTTCACGAACATCGGGCGCCCGGCCGGCCTCAAGACCGGGACCACCGACAACCTGAAGGACGTCTACGCCGTCGGCTTCACGCCGACGCTCGTGACCGGCGTGTGGATGGGCAATAACAACGGCGAGGTCATGCAGGGCATCTCGTCGGCCATCGGCCCGGGGCTGCTGTGGCGCGACTACATGAAGGAGATCTTCGCGGGCTTCCCCGCGACCGACTGGAAACGGACGCCGAACATCGTCGAGGCGAACGTCGTGACCGCGCCAGGGGCGTTCGGCGGGTACGGCTCCGGCCTGCTTCCATCGAACCTCACGCCGTTCTCGACGAAGGAGATCTTCGTCAAGGGCACCGAGCCGCGGAAGGTCGACGACTGGTTCGGCGCGGGATGCACGGGGCCGGGCGGCTCGCAGCGCGTGGCCATGACGATCAAGGAGGTCGGCCCCGCCGCCTGGAAGCCGTACACCGATCAGTGGATCACCGACGCGATCGCCGGCCTGCGCAGCTACGGGCGCTACTCCTGGAACCTGTTCCCGCCGAGCGGGCAGTGTCCGAGCCCGAGCCCGAGCTCATCGGCGTCGGCCGGCCCGCCGTCGGCGACGCCGCCGCCGTTCGGCAGCCCGACGCCGTCGCGGTCGCCGGGCAGCATCCCGACGCCCACGCTCCCGATCATCACGCTGCCTCCGCCGTCGGGCTTCCGGACGCCGCCACCCCCGCCGACCGCGTCGCCGTAGTGGCGGCACGCGGCGCGCACCCGAGCGTGGGTGCGATCGCGCTCGTGCGTGACCCACGCGGTCGGGTCCTGCTCGTGTGGCAGAGGAGCGGCCCGTTCGCGGGATCGTGGCTCTTACCCGGCGGCGGCGTCGAGCGCGACGAGGGCGTGGGCCACGCCGTCGCGCGAGAGCTGCGCGAGGAGACCGGCCTCGAGGCTGGCGGTGGCACGGTCGTCGCGACGTATCAGACGCGGAGCGAGCCGCCGGGCGAGTACGACATGACCGTCTTCATGTACGCGCTCTCCGCTGACGGAGAGCTCCGTCCCGAGCGCGGCAGCAAGGTCCAGTGGTTCGACGTCGATACGATCCCCGACCCGCATCCCGCGCTCCGCCGGCAGCTCTTCGATGCCGCGGTCCGCGTGGACGACAGCGCGGCGATCGACAGGGCGCTCGCGGCGGCGGGCATCCGGATGGAGCGGCTGGCCTAGTACGCTCCCGCCGTGAACGCGATCGAGCTGCGCGATATCCACCGGTCCTTTCGGACGACGACCGGCACGTTCCGCCGCCATCGCAAGGACGTGGTCGCGCTCGATGGGCTGTCGCTCGTGGTGCCGCAGGGCGAGCTGTTCGGCCTGCTCGGGCCGAACGGAGCCGGCAAGACGACCACGATCAAGATCCTGACCACGCTGCTGATCCCCACATCCGGATCGGCGACGGTGCTCGGCCACGACGTCGTCCGCGAGGCCAAGCAGATCCGCAAGCGCATCGGCTTCGTGTTCGGCGGCGAGCGCGGGCTCTATTACCGCCTGTCCGGCGCGGACAACCTGCGGTACTTCGCGGAGCTGTACGAGATCGCGCCACGCGAGATCGGTCCCCGCGTCGTCGAGCTGCTCGGGCTCGTCGGCCTCACCGACCGGGCCGACGAGCGGGTCGAGGGCTACTCACGCGGCATGAAGCAGCGCCTTCATCTCGCGCGGACGCTCCTGCACCGGCCGGAGGTGCTCTTTCTCGACGAACCCACCATCGGCCTGGACCCGATCGGCGCGCGCGAGCTGCGCAAGATCGTGACGGATCTGCACGCGAGCGGCACGACGATCGTGCTCACGACCCATTACCTGTTCGAGGCGGATGCGATGTGCCAGCGCATCGGGGTGATCGACCATGGCCACCTCGTCGCCCTCGGCACGCCCACCGAGCTGAAGGCGAACGTCACCGATCTCGGCGTCGTCGAGCTCGAGGTCTTCGGCGTCGAGCCGGCCGCCATCGAGCGACTGCGCGGCCTCGAGTTCGTCGACTCGGTGGTCGTGGAGCAACGTGAGCTGCGCCAGCTCGTCCGCGTGCAGACGCGGCTCGCCGAACAGGCCGTGGCGCCGTTGCTCGCCGCGCTGGGTGGCGCACAGGTCGGCCGCGTAGCGGTCCGCGAGGCGACGCTCGAGGACGCGTACGTGCGGCTGGTCGGCAGGGTCGAGTGATCGGCGCGCTCCGCGTCGCCCGCGCCGCGGCGGAGCTTCAGTTCAAGGAGGTCGCGGTGAGCGGCTTCCTCCTGTTCGGCGCACTCGTCCAGCCATTCTTCATCGGCGTGATGACGATGTTCATGCTCCGCCATCGCCCGGACTTCGATCCGGTCTACGTCGTCGTGGGCGCCGCGCTGTCGGGAGTGTGGTCGGTCCTGTTGTTCGCGGGTTCGAGCGCCATCAGCCACGAACGCAGTCTCGGCACCCTGGAGCTCGTCGTCGCGGCGCCCGCCTCGTTCGTCGTCGTGTACGGCGGCAAGATCGCCGGCACGCTCGCGTTCTCGCTCGTCTCGGTCGTCTTGTCGTACGCGATCGGTGCGTGGATGTTCGGCTACCCGATCACGATCGCCGATCCGGGAAGCTTCGCGGTCTCGCTCGTCTTCGCGCTCGTGGCGCTCTGGGCGACGGGCATGCTGTTCGCGCCGCTCGGCATCCTGTGGCGCACCGTCGGCCGGTTCCTCGGCCTGATGGAGTACCCGATCTACTCGCTCTCCGGATTCCTGTTCCCGATCCTGCTGCTGCCCATCTGGACGCTCCCGGTCAGCTACCTCCTGCCGCCGTACTGGGCCGCGGTGGCCCTGCACGCCTCGGCGCGCGGTGACCTCGGTCTCGCGGGTCTCGTGCGGGTCTGGGCGGTGCTGCTCCTGACCGCGGCCGTGCTCATGCTCGTGTCGACTCGACTCTTCCTCGCGGTCCTGCGCCAGGCCCGGCGCGCCGGCAGTCTGGCCCTGTCGTAGTGCGGCTCTTCTTCGTGACGGCGGACTACACGTTCCGCGCGATGTTCCACTGGCTGCGACCGGTCCCGTACATCATCAACCGATTGCTCTTCCCGCTCGTGCAGCTCGTGTTCTTCGCCCTTGTCGGTCAGTACGGTGGCAGCCAGTCGATGTCCTTCTATCTGGTCGGCAACGCGATCGGTGTCGCCACGCTGAGCACGTTCGGCGTCGCCCAGGCCGTCGCGGACGAGCGCTGGCAGGGGACGCTCTCGTACCTGCTCGCGTCCCCCGGCCCGCGGGTCCCGATCTTTTTCGGGCGCGCCGCCTACCACGTCGTCGACGGGATGCTCAACATGGCCGCCGCGTTCGCGCTCGCGGTGCTCATCTTCGGGCTGCGCCTGC